>JABCTJ010000109.1 GCA_018238375.1 Candidatus Thorarchaeota archaeon | reverse complement strand
TCGCGTATGGCCTGAGCTTGACAGAGGGACCGACTTGTGGTCACAGTCTTAGATGGCAGCTCTGGACTCAATTGGAATCTAGGAGGATGATCGCACCCTTCCACTGACCATCCATGATAGCACGTTTTGCTTCAACATGATCCAAGCCTTCCACTGACCGTCCTGATAGATAGCATTACGTACGGATTTGAATACCAGCTGAGGATGTCAAGCAAATCTCAACGATGATAGCTGCGGAGAGTGCTATTATGAAGGCTGCAAGATTTGCCAACTGCCATCGCAGCAGAATATCGTGAATAGTTCCTCCGCTATAGGTTAGGAATCTCAGCACGGGATACAGGATTTGCCAAAACAAGAAGAATACGACCACCTTCACAGCCGAGAAGGCATAGAAACGTAATCCACTCTCTCCTCGTCTAGAGCCAAACAGAACCACTACAGCAACCAGAACGATGACCCCGGCTAGTAATGAAACAATGTCTGTTGGAACTCCATAGCTTGTCAATGCATTTCACTGCTCTAATAGCCACAGATGCATATCAGCTTTGCTTGAAACCCTTCTTTCGATCCTTCTGTATCTTCTGATGTCGCCTAATCAAATGAGTAATATCACATAGTTCAACCCGTTGACGGCGACCTTTTTCCTGCAGTTCATCGCAACAGGTAATGCTAACCTGCAACGCTATCTGCTTCTAAGAGATGTCCGGCTGGAGGACCTAGAGGAGCGCCACAGTTCTGACAGAATCGGCACTAGGCGGCTGTTTCAGGATTCCACAGTGAGGACAGTACGAAGCTCTCACCTGACTTGATGTGCATACAGCACTCCTCAGCTCGATTCCCTGAGTATGGGCTGTGAGCCCTGATTGTTTTCCAAAGAATAGTCGAGGTCAAATGGCGTAGGAGAAGAAGATGGCGCAAGATGAAGATAGTGCTCAACCCTGAAGAGAGCTTTGGCAGTGGGCGACAAGAAAGATTGACGATTAAGACTTCAGAGCGTAGGTCGCATCGACCGCGCGGAGTTGAAAAAACAAAATGAATGAAACCGATAACGAAAGAAAATACGCGGGAGGATGAGCTAATCACACCCTCCCTTGATTAATCACCAGTACTCCTCGGAAACAACTCTTGATCTAGATTCAAGGTCCCTGTAAAGCACTGCTTCAAAGACATAGTTAATTGCAATGAAGAGCAGCGAACTGATGAGTACCGAAACGTACAACACGAGGGCTAGGTCATAGAAGACAAGAGGAACTAGCAGCCATCCAGGCACTAATGCGATGACTCCCACGGCAATGCCCAGTAGAATCTGACCGCCGAAGATGTGCAAGAAGTTACCTGTTGTCAGCTCCCATGCCCTCTTCAGTGAATCGATTGCACCCAAGTCCTCAGCGATAACGACTGCGTTAGTAGGAGCCAGTCGGATACTGAAGTAGAGAGACACGACAAGTCCAATGAAGATGAAAGGAAGGGCCATCATCATCGCGCTTAAGGCCTCCATTGAAGGGTTGAGGGGGTCAATGGATGCAAAAGCACCAAGAAAGAGATACATACCAGGGGCCAACGCTCCGGCGACAATCAATGTAAGAAGAAACTGCGCTACAATCATGGTAGATAGCCTGCTAAACGCAAACGAGAGGCTTGTTCTCACATCAGCTTGTCGAGAGCCATAGTCATCAAGTGCGAATTTGATACCGCCTCCAGCAATCACGGCATTCACAATCATACGAACGACAGTTAGCACAATTGCGATGATGACTATCTCAATAGCCACGAATGGTTCGGCAGTTGCAAGGCCCAGCAATGTGTTGATAATGTCTGTGCTTACGTAGAGCAACAGGTCAAATGCAAGTGTACCGTAGAGTGCATAGAACACTGCGAACTGAAGCAGACTGAAGGCCACTCCAATAAGACCGACAATCAGAATGTAGCTCGGTAGCTTCCGCACCCATACTTTGAACGTTCTCGTTACAAGATCCAATGCACTCACTGTGAAATCCTGTTCAGGTGGTGCAGCGGGCTCAAGTCCTAATCCTTCGTCATTTTCCATTAATAGTCCTCCTAGGTGATTTTGATGTCGAGGTGTAATCTTATAATATCTCTGTACTGAGTAGGGCAGAGGGGCGGAGTATGCGACAATCGATTATGCGGGTTTCGACCGGGCGTCGAAGATCTCCATGAACTTCATGCCTCCTGCCTTTTCAAGAAGATCCTCGAAGGCAATGCTGACCACTTTCGGAGTGATTTCTGTGCTCTTCTTCGTGATGGAGGCGACCTCGTGAATCAATGAGGCGTGGTCTGAATTGACTGCAGCCTTTGGAGCTACATAGAGGTTTAGCACGTCCATGCTGTACGGATCATTCACGTCTTCCTTTGCTACCTCGATCTGGATGAGTTTGTGCGCTGTATCACGCTCTCAAAAGATAAGAGAATGAAGTGGGCGGGAAACAAGAGTCTCGCGATTGGTTTCAGGGCCAGAAGGAAGGAAGATTGAACTTTTTGTGCTCTCTTATGCTCGTCCAGCTATTGCAGAAACAAACTCCTATCAAAAACAACGAGTTCTTATCCCTTGCTTGGTGATTGAGATACAGACAACTTTTCCAGTGGTGAACAGACTTATTATACAACTCTTACGAGTCTTCGAGACCCCTATCATTCGGGTGTAAAATGTAAACTGTATAAAACATGGTGCAATTCATTGTAAGTTGTACGAAGTTGGACACCGAAGTCTAGTACGTCCAGGTAACGGCACTGGACTACTCCGTGAGGAACCTTTACAGGTATGTCATATTCCTCAGAGATCAATGTCGTATCGGTCTATATAAAGCCCACAATAGAATTGTCCAAGTACGTCCAACTTTGCAGCGGCTGTTTGCTACCCTTCTTCAATTGCGCCTTCCGGGCAGCTGTCAACACAAGCATAACACTCGGTGCAATCGTCTTTCCGGTCCAACACATAGACAGCCACGTCGTTTATGACGTACAGTGTCGGGTCGACAGGGCAGACATCGGCGCACGTACCACAGGCAGTGCAGTTCTCATTTACTTTCCAGATCATGTTGAATCACTTCGCCTACGAACCTTTAGGTCCGACAGAACCTTGCCGGCATATATTGCATTTAAACTAACTGCTGATGACAAGTTTCAAATGCCAACACATAGGCCGAAGCGGGATATACCTGAACTGCTGATGTGCAGGCTATTTGACCCAAGGCGATTGACTTGACAGAAATATCTAGTGAAGAGCGCTCCAATGGTAAATTTGCACGACGCCTTGGTCTCATTGGTGCCACTAATATCGGTCTTGGAGCGATGCTCGGTGGCGGGATATACGTCATATCTGGAACTGCCGCAGGTATGATAGGACCAGCCTTGGTCTTTGCCTATCTTGTGACAGGAGCCCTGACTGTATTCACTGCGATTAATTACTCAGAACTTGCGTGTTCAATTCCCAAGCAGGGGGGCGGCTACACATTCGCGCATGATACGTGGGGCGGCTTCCCGGGATT
>JABCTJ010000059.1 GCA_018238375.1 Candidatus Thorarchaeota archaeon | reverse complement strand
GTGTTCGCTCTTGGCATACTCTTTTGAGAATATCATCTCACTCTGTTGTCCAAGAATGTAAACGCCTCTAATCACAGATTTCACCCCACTCCTCGATAAGGAGTTCAAGATGCCTAATTGCTGTTTCAGGTGCTAGCTCCTTGTTTGCCAGTTTCTTCGAAATAGCTGGGAGTATGAACTCAGGCATAAATGATTCAATGACAGGATCTGAAACAAGTACCCAAATACCATATTCATCAAGCTGGGCAGCCACTCTGTCCGATTCGAATGACCACAGAATGGATTGTACGATTTCAAGAGGAAGCGCTGTTTTCTGTGATATATTCCCAATCTCCTGAGGACCTTCGCGCAGACATTCCAGAACCATATAATGTAAACTCTTGGAGAGCAGTCTTGACATCTTCTCCCTATCCTCAAGAAGTGGTGAGTTTGGATCGTCCACCGGCAATGTGGGATTGTAACCTTTACCTGTCGGGGGAGAAAAGAAACTTGAAACAATCTGCTTGTATTTCTTGCCCATTTCAGGGTTAGTTTCTATATCTCTCATAATTGATTTCACGGGTGGAGCGCGGTAACTGTAAATATCCTTGACCAGGAAAACAGTTTCTCCCGTCTTGCCTAGCAATTCAACCTTGACAACTCCGGATTTCATGAGTGGTTCCACGACCTCACGGAGCTCGATTGTGTCTGTCTGTAATTGAGTTTGAAGCCAGATAGAAAGCTTGGCGCTTCTTTCCACACCCTCTATCTCAAGCCTTTCCAGAAGCAACGCAGATGAAGGGGTGAGGAAGATGTCAGCCATCTTCTGCTCCTCATTCGGTTCATTGAGAACACTCTCATTACTGAGAATCTCGCGCAAGTTGACTGTATCTGGCACTTCGCTCATCAGTTCTAAGATGAGCCGTGCCATGCCTGCCATATTATTGTCTTCAGTTTCGTAGTCCTCATCAGATCCGAGGACAAAGCATACTACCCATCCGGGGTGTTTTCTTTCAGCGAATGAAACCACCCTCATTCCCTCTATTTCTGAGAATTTGAGTTTTTCTGCCTTTTCTTTCTCATGCTCATAATACACAAGGTTTAGCGCCTTCTCATTGAGAGAAAGTGTGGAGGGATAGCGCTTCTCAACGACGAATCCTTGGTAGTCGTCCAAATGAACTACGAAAATTGCTTCTGGCATGTAACGCCTCATCCTCGGGAAGTGTCTTGCTACATAAATGTTTGACCCTGATGAGCTCCCACGACTCCAAATCAGGAACAAAGACTGGGTTTCCTCTTGTCACTTCACTAGGTTTCGAATTATACTGCTGGCTAATCACTTTTGTGGGATTGGTCCTAAACAGGCGCCATCTGCGAGCATCGAGTTCCTTCCTAGAAAGGGTGAAAAGCATAGATTTGTTGTTCGGTTCAAGGACAATACGATGGACTCTCTGACTCGTCAACTCATAGTCCCTGTCATGGCAACCAGAATCACTCGGTTGGCTGATGGGCAGCCGGTAAAGCAAGCGGTGCCGGAGGACTATACGTTGGCAGCAATCTTGATCAACGCTCTCACTACAAAGGATGACAATGATATCGAGTTCGTCCTCAAAACATATCTTCCGATTAGAGTGGTTCCCTCGACACTGTCATCAGGATGTTTTCTTATTGAATATCAGGGCATGAGCTCTGCTAGTTTGGTTAGTCATCAAGAAATCGATTTTGGGGATTTGCTGGAGCGTGTAAAGCGTAGTCATTCTAGCTCCGAACTTCTTGATTGTATCAGTGACTGTCTGCTAGTAGTCGACACCGTTTCAGGCGCCATATCACAAGAGCACCTTGGTGTGCTATCTGGGCCTTTGGCAGCATGCGTATCGCAGATGTTGGAGTGGCCAACCAAAGAGGGGCTTGAGGAGTACGCCCTCATTCTTCCAAAGCAGTTGAAGGATTCAGATGTTGAAAAATGTGCTGAGGCTCTCCAGGAAACATTTCAAGTTCTTCGAGATGCCGGAGCTGCTCTCTCTCACGTCGACGAAGAAATCGAATCTCAGATGCAGAACATCGTTTCTGAAAAGGAATCACAAACATCGACGAAAATCGCCAGACTCAATCAACGAATAGACGTTCTTCGGAAAGAAGTCGTGAATCTGGAATCGCGGATTGAACAGATGACAGCGAGAGATTCTTCAACAGGCAAACGAGCCCCAAAAAAGAAGGAGATTGAAACAACACTAAAAGGCCGGAAGAAGGCCCTGAAGAGAGATATTGCCAGACGTGAAGAGATTCTAACTCAGAACCAGGAACTCTTCAGGAATCTGCTTATACAGCAAAAGGAATTGCATTCGCGAACTGATAGCGCGCAAAGTAGAATTGAGAATCAGCGTCGATTGTTGCACGAAACCTTTCTTGTTGCTTGCAGTGGTGTTGGCCCGGATAAGGAAGGCGTCACTCTGATGATTCCTTTCATAATGGTTGGTTTCTCTAAGAAAGGTCGTCTACGTGTCGTGGTATACCCTCCATCTTACTTGCTCTCTAATGACCAAAAAGTTGGACGACGTCGTGACTATGTTCATCCTCTTGCTGCTGATTCCGGACTCAGAATGATTACGGATGAACTCACACGTCGCGCAAACAGTGATGTTGGATTCAGAAATTTCCTGCGGACCTCCTCGAAAAAGAACAACCTTCTCACCATTGGAGTCACTCGTTCCTTGGTCAGGGAAGGTGGAAAATCTCTACAATCCGATGGCTTGGTGAAAGCCAATCTGCTCGACGAAATCAGCGGCATCATTTCTGGATTTCCTGAAAGTAAGAAGAAGCCAATGAAACTCAGTAGGATGTCCCCTCTTCTTTCAGGTACTGATGCAACCTGCTTCGTTAGATTTCACGTGCACGATGATTCAGGTAAACCCATTGAGGGAGCTCTTCTAGAGCTTGGCGCATTTCTGCTTCAATCAGATGCTGGCGGAGTAATTAAGGCGTCACTGCCCAAGAGCCGATATGAGGGAGTAATTCGGGCAAACGACTATCACGATCGACCAATCGAGTTCACCCTAAGCTCAACGAGTGACTTGGTTATACCGGTGACCCTAGATCCATTCTCTGACGAGGAACGCCTCACCATCAGGTTTGATAAGCTAATGAAACGGGCGCAACACATCGACGAAATCAGAGATAGGCTGAGAGATGCATTCCAAAAGCAAGGAAGTACGCTGCTCAGCATACCTGCTTATAGAAGTGCATTTGAGGAGCTTCTAACCGAGCTCGGCTATGAGCCTGAGTCATGGATTGCTGAAGCGACGAAGAAGAAAGGAATGGTCAAACGTTTGTTGAAGCGGGATGATAGGCTTGAGGGTTTGAGGCGAGACATCCTTCGATTAGCACAGGAATCCAAGGAATCAGGGGGTATAATGATGTTCTCCGAATTCTTGGTTAGACTGGATTCCCTTGGATGGGCCACCAAGTCGAAAGAGATCGATAACATCGTTACGTCCATGACCAATGAAGGACTCATCCAGGGCATGACAAGACTTGAGAATGGCACACGCTTGGTGAAATTCATACCTGTCGAATTAACGAGGGACCCCACACAAGTACTAGGCCTCGCCGCAAAGAAAGATGGCCGTTTGACAATCGAAGATGTTGTCGTCGGTCTGGGATGGACTGAGGATCGTGTAACTAACGCACTTGACCTTCTTGCTGAGAATGGAGTGGCAAAGGTGCAAAAGAGCTACTCTGAGGGTACGATATATTGGTTTCCAGGTTTTCGAGGGCGTCGAAAGAAATAAGACGAATGACCGTTTGAGCAGAACCTAGGCAGAAGCCGGGAGCACATAGGAGTTTGTAATGATGAATCGATTGTCACACATGGTTTTCGCGATAGCATTGTTCGTAGGGCTTTACACATTGATCTATGTCTTCAGTGTATGGCAGGCCGACGCTAGCTTGCTGTCTGATTTGCTATTCTACTATATTGCAGGCGGTCTAGCGACCAGCATAATTTCCGTCCCAATTCTGTACTACAGAGCCCCCCACAGAGATATGGCGGCCCGCACCACTGGGAACAGAAGCTCAGTCAGTGCCCTAGCATTCGTTACCTTCTGTGTTGGCTCACTGGTCGGTGCCTTCATCTATCAGTGGATCAACGATATACCGATTATTGGAACCCTCTCGATATTCATAGGCGCTCTGATTATGGTTTCAGGCGCAATAATGCCTGATTTCGATATCACTTTTCTTGGCATCTCTCGTCACAGGAATATCATTTTTCATTCAGCAGTGCTGCCATTCGTTTTTGTATTGACGACCGTGGTTAATGTCGCTACGAGAATCGTTTCATCAGAAACATTCAGTGTGGGTGCAGGCATCGAGTACTACATCGCAAGCCTGTTCCTCATTGGCTATGCTAGTCATTTGTACCTTGATATCTTCCCCAGTGATGCTAGTCCCTTAGAAATAATCTGGCGGGCAACAAACCCATATGATAAAGCACCAACAGGCCTCAAGCCACTTGGCCCAATCAAGATTACACAGAAGAGAGCTCGGGGTTGGCTTGTCGGAAATGCGACTATCCTGCTAGTCATTGCAATCGCTCTTATGGCGCTCTACTTCTACAATCTGCCTGTGCCAAGTCCGTAGACGTCTATCAGCATAATCAGAACACATGCGATAGTTCTTGGCTCCTGTCTAATGAAGAACAGGGGCGATATTTCAAGAAAACATATCCATGAGCAATTTTGAGGTTGTGAGCATTAGCCCCATTCATCTTCAGCGTCGAGAGTATCTGCTGTGTCAGCTTCCTCTTCGGCATCGTCATCATCCTCAAAGAGAAAGGTCTGAGGATCAACTTCGTCATCATCGAAGCGGTTTACAGATACTTCTTTATTCTTAGCTTTCTTCAATGCCTCAGGAGCCATGCAGAGTATGTCTTGTGGATCAAAGTACTCACACTCTGGGCAGCATTCACCCTTGTGGTCACAGGTGAGAAAAGCTCCGCATAATTTGCAACACTTCAGTTCAGACAAGTTACCACCCGATGCAATATTTCAACTAGAAATCCGCAGTCATGCCTTATAATCTTCACTTTGCTGTCATCTTTTTGCTCGGTTTCTTCTCACGCAAGTTCATCCAGTTAACATTAAATTGCTCCAGCTGACAACCTTGATGGAGCTGTTCTGGTTGGATGAGCTAGAGTTCGAAATCCGCAAAGTCGTCCTGGACAACGCTGTGAAGTACGAAGGGAAACCGAATGTGAAGTCCGTGATGGGCGCTCTCCTCGGGTCCCGGGCCGACCTAAGGTCACGTGCAAGCGAAGTCAAGGAGATTGTGTCCAAGGTAGTGAATGAGATTGAGAAGTTGACTCTTGAGGCACAACGTTCCGAGCTTCGTGATATCGCTCCTGAATTGCTTGAACAAGAGGCCAAGTTGGAGCCAGAGTCGAAGGAACTCCCAGAACTCCCGAATGTAGGCACGTGGCCAAAGGTAGTCATGCGACTTGCACCCTTTCCATCAGGTCCCCTTCACATTGGCAATGCCAGAATGGTCGTGCTGAATGACTATTACGTGAAGAGGTATGATGGTGAACTTATTCTCGTCTTTGATGATACGATAGGCTCGGATGAGAAACAGGTCGAAACTGAAGCTTTTGATATGATTCCTGAGGGTCTGGAATATCTTGGAGTCAAATGGCATCGCACTGTATACAAGTCAGATCGGCTTGCCATATTCTACAAGTATGCAATTGATTTGCTAGAGAGAGGCGAAGCCTACGTGTGTGATTGTGATGCCGGACTTTGGAGAAAGGAACACAAGATCAAAGGGAAACCTTGTTCATGTAGCATCCTCTCTGTCGACGAGAATCTATCTCGTTGGGAGATGATGCTAGATGGTACCTATCCTGTAAGAGGCGCGGCAGTCCGTTTGAAGACTGGGATGGACAATCCTGACCCCGCGATGCGAGACCACGTCATCCTTCGAATCTCCGAAACAGAGCATCCCCGAGTGGGAACTCGCTATCGTGTGTGGCCTTTGTTGGAGTATTCATGGGGAATCGACGACCATGAACTAGGAGTATCTCACATAATCAGGGGCAAGGACCTCGTGAAGGAGGGGAAGATTGAGCAACACATCTGGAGCATCTATGGCTGGCAGCATCCTGAACTTCTCTACTATGGCCGCCTGAAGTTCCAAGATACCACACTTAGCAAGAGTAAGTCTAGAAAAGAGGTCCTTGACGGAACCTACTCAGGATGGGATGATCCTCGCACCTGGAGTATGCAGTCATTGGCCAAGCGGGGAATTGATTCCCGGGCTGTAAGAAAGGTTATGCTTGACCTTGGGCTGAGTACTGTTGACATCTCAATCTCGATGAAAGCCCTCTACTCTGAGAACCGCAAGCTACGAGACGCCGATGCTTCCCGCTTTTTCTTTGTTGAATCCCCGACTTGGTTGAAGCTGTCGGGGGTTCCGTCTGAAATTACCTATGCAGAAGCACCTATTCATCCTGATTTTCCGGACCGTGGAGTCCGAAAGATTCCTCTTGGAATGGATGATAACTCGATTCTCGTAGGAATTCAGAAGAAGGATTACGATCGATTCAAGGACGACACCCTCTTCAGGTTGAAGGATTTCGCCAACTTCAAACTTCTCAAGGGGAAACCTCCAGTTGGTCAATTCCATAGTCATGACGTGAATGATGTTCGAACTGCTGGAGGTCCAATAATTCAGTGGGTGCCCAAGAGGGGCTCCGTGGGGACGGAGATTACGATGGTTAACGGTGACATAACAACGGGTTTCGCAGAACCGAGTGCGTCTAAACTGAAGCCCGGAACATTCTTGCAGTTTGAAAGATGGGGGTTTGGCTGCGTTGTTGAATCTGGCACGCCAATGAAAGTCGCTTTTGCGCACAAGTAATGATTTCACATGTGAGATATCACTAGAGTGCTGCAATCCTGCAGCCAAAGAGGACAAATAGGTATGTACTAGCCACCTACGTAGTGGTATCCTATGCCGAAGAAGAGGAAGAAGTCAAAAAAGAAAGCAACATTGTCACCCTCGCTCTTCAAGGTGACTGGTGCAAATGCGAAACTGAAAGTGGACGATAAGAAGAAGAAGATATACTACTTCCGAACCAAAGTGAAGCCTAAGAAAGCAGCGAAGCTCGCTGCAGGAACTGGCGCTGACATCTTGGGAGTATCCAGTACTGCTCTCAAAATCGGAAAGCCGTCTCTCAAATACGATTTCTACTGCGATTATAAGGCGGACCTTGAGATGGCGTTCGTTCGGGTGAGGAAGCAGGAGCTCGGTGTTCAGGATCAGATGAAGGCAGCCATGGTCGGGAAGGAAATCCACACGCCAAAGAAGGGGAAGGGCATCCCTGGCAAGGCTATCCAATTGGACATTGTGGAACTCTTTGAAACCAAAGGTACGGACGCGATGGTATTAGATGGGTCAACTGGCACTCCTGCTAGAAGCTTGGAGCGTCTTCTAAAAGGGCCCGGCAAGAAAAAGGCGACACCTGCCTGGGTTCGCAAGAATAAGATCTCTCCGGGGAAGTTCAATAATCTTGAAAAGGTCACTAAGGCAGTAATCAAGATGGCTGGTCGAAAGCCTGCCGAAGCGAAGCGCGTAGTAAGCCACAGTCTTACGTTCAAGAAGATTGAAGGCTACTATGTGCCGACCTACTACGTAAAGGTGGCCGTTGGTTCGGAGTCAAGGTTGATGCGCATCAACGCAGTGAATGGAAATGTAGCCTTAAAGGTATGAACTTGAGTCCTACCACATCAGTAAATTGAATCCTAACTAGGAGGAGGTTTCCCCCACCCTCCCCCTCCTGGCGTTTCGATGCGTACGATAGACCCAGAAGGAACGCTTACAG
>JABCTJ010000044.1 GCA_018238375.1 Candidatus Thorarchaeota archaeon | reverse complement strand
CATTTAAGCGTACCTACACATGAGCGAAACTGCATGACATTGTTGCATCAAAAGGGGAAGAATAGATTCTCTACGATTTCGCGAAGCGATTCCTAATCCTCAGTTGGTAGAGGGTGTGTAACAGCTGCAGAAAACCTGTACAAAGCTGGACATCTCTTAGATGAATAGCGAATCGAAGACCCTTTATTATGGGTGCTAATATACCCCAAAGAGGGTTTTGTACATGTGGTGTCAATCCAGGACGAGAACCAAGTCCAAGGATGACTCTACCGTCACGGTCAGTTGGCCGGGAACGTAAAATGCCCGTGGAGAGGACGTAAGACTTTCAGTTGATTCTTCAGAATCAACAAAAAGCAACCTCGATGAAGCAGGAACCGAACATCAGTTCAGGACCTTGATGTCTAGGATTGTCGAGGTTTCGGGCAACGGTAGAAACGCTTGTCGATTTGCACAACATGAACAACACTGCCATTCTTGCTCTCAGGGTTCAAGAGGTGATCCTCAACCTCGAGCATTTCATACGTCTTCGAGTCCATGAGCTGAGCAGGCTGCCCACGCTGGCGAGATATAACCATGCATTGCCGACTTTCAGATGACGGAGCAAGAAACTCAATTCCCTTCCATTTGGAACTCTTTGGATTGATTGTGAATGTAGAGCTCTCAGTGAGATCATAGCAGGAGATGCCTTTCTTACTCATGGACAGAATTTGACAGGGCTTTGTGGCGACCCTTATGAAATCACCAGTAACAAATCTGTGAAGCCTAAGCAAGATTGTAGTTCGATACTGATCCTTGCCACCTTTCTGCCCAACCAGCTTGTAGTTCACTTTTTTGTCTGCCAAGAACGTGCGTTCAATCTCATCTGCAAGACGTCGACAGAGGTGTTCTGAACCAATTCGGAAATCGAGACCGTACTTGTCCTTGCTTGCTGAGGTGATGAAAGCCTTGACATCTTTTCCGTACGCTTCCACTGTTCGTTGAGTGACAATTGTGTTGATTTTCTCTTCTTCATATTCAGTGAGTGTGCGATTATCGGCTCGTATCTGGAGAATGGCGTTATAATAGCCTCCGCTCATCATTCCGCAGGTATCACAAGTCCCATGACTGAATCTGACCTCCAATGGATAACTCTCTTGGTGGGAAGGAAGAGTGTTGTGGGAGCGGCCTGATGCATTCACCCGGATGTGCAATACCCTATCAAGTCGATTTTCCTCTTCAAGTGAAATCTCAACGCCCGAAACGTGGTGTTTCACGCTCTGGTGTAGCAGCATCTCCAGCTGTCGTTCAATCAGCTCATCCTTAGCTGGAAGAGGCCCAGTAATCACTTTCCAGCCACCTGGCACCTTCACTGCCCCACAACGTTTGCATGTGCGAATCTGAAGCGGAGTATCCACATGGATTAGAGGATGCTCCTTTGCATAGCATGAAGCGCACAGTCCCTCTAGGACTGCATTTTCGCCACAGAGGTAGCAGGGTGCTGGCAATGTTATCAACTGAAAAGTATCGTTAAACCTTTAAAATGTGAATGAAATGTGCCTTATGAACGCTAGACATACTTCAAGGATGAAAACAATTCTAAGTCAGGGAGTAAAGCTAGCAAGAGCAAGGGGGTTTGTGAGATTCCTCGAAAGAAACTACATAGAAGGGTCCATCGGGAACCACCAGTTTCAGTCTTCAAGCCTGCAGGCATACCTGCAAGGGATCTTGACGAGATTCTAATAACTGTGGACGAATTCGAGGCAATCCGACTGGCGGATTTTGAAGGCATGAGTCAGAGAGAAGCCAGCGTCACAATGCAAATTAGTCAGCCTACGTTTAATCGAGTGTTGTCATCTGCTAGAAGCAAAATCGCAAAGGGGTTAGTTCAGGGTGATGTTCTGCGGATTGAGGGGGGGCGCTATCTTCTTGAAGATGGCTCAGGAGTTTTGGAGTGTATTGATTGCAGACACGCACTTGACATGAAATCGGATGATATGAGCTTCTGTCCCAAATGTGGTTCTAAAAACCTGCGATGGAACAGATGGGAAACCGAAGAGCAGGGCCCTGCATGAGCAGACAAAGAACAACCGAGATTCATCTTCATGTGTCGAATGCACCTACAGGCGCACCCACTGCGCATGCGGATGGCCTTCTATGTATATCACGGCGCTCTCATGAACAAAGCCAGCATCTATTGCTGCTTTCACGGTAGTCTGTCCAATCATGTTCGCAATTGTGGCATCCTTGAGTTGCACAAAGCACTTCTTCATGTCCACAAGTTCCCCACCATAGAACTCCTCACTGACCTTGAACTTGAGATTGCCCTCGACTAGAGTGCGCCCCAACAAGTCCTCATCACAGATTGATATGAGTAGATGATCATGGGTTGCTCGAACTCGCATGTAGACGGACGGCATTGAGAAATCACCTTTGTTAGACGGGTCTGATAGCTGTACGAGCTCCACACGCACTGCAATGCAAGTAGTAAGCGTTTTTCTCCTTGCCTATGGTTGTGTCTGGTCTTCCACACACCGGGCAAGTGACGTAGGCCTCTATATAGCGCTTCAGAACGTCCCCAACACCCTCAGCAGTGAACTTGCCTTGGAAGACTGTTGTGCTCCCCTCGAAGTTCCCCGCTGTGGCGAGTTGACCCGAAACGAATTTCATGACTTCTTTTCCAGGTCGGTTCAGAACCATGATGATCTCTTGAAAGTTTTGCCAGATGCTTCGGTTGCCTTGAACTATGAGCTGTACGTTGGGGACCTGGAATCGCTCACCTGATCGCTTGAAGGCATCTTCCGGGATTTGGCTTCTTGCTCTATCGAGAAGACTATCATAGTCGTCCATGAGTTGATTCACACCATTTCTGCTATTGAAGGTTCTGCTCGCGTCAATACACTATGTATCAATAGGCAAATAGTATCCAATCTTCACTTCGCGAATCTTCTGTTGATCCATGAGATCAATGACCTTCAGTGTGATAGCAGATTTGCTACTACCTTTTTTCTCGAAGTGTGAAACGATATCCTGGAGGTAGACGCCATCTGGGGATACGTTCTCTTGGATGAATCGAAGAATCTTTTTAGCCAGCGTTCTAGGGGATTTGGGCTTACTAGTCGAAGCCGATTTCTTACTCTTAGCTGGTTTGAGGGTTTCTTGGACATCATCCATAGACTCACCCTCACTGGGAATTGAAATACCACTGCGAGTGAGAATGGCTCTATAGCGCTCCAGTTGATGAAGCGTCATGTAATTCGCGTCATCCAGAGGCCGCACAATCTCAGGCACTATGTAGACCTCACCCTCATATTCCCGTACTTTCCCTACAATCATTGCAAGTGTATTGGTTTCAACTTGTTCAAGTGATTGTGTTTCGCCCCACGCTTTCGCTCTGATCGTTTCAGTTCCGTCATCGATTGTTATGCTGGCGAAGCTTCCTTGGCCCACATACTGACGAACTATGAAACCCACTAAAACGACTCGCCGCAGCTCGACGCCTTGAGGAGACACAACGTGATGGCCGTCCTCCTCAATATACGTCCCACGAATAATGTCAGCAACTGATGCTCTCACGGCAGTCATTCGTTCTCGCATTGGGTAGTCCGTCCTTGGACACTAGTTATTGTTCAACTGTATAAACCATTCTCTGGAGCAAAGGAATACTTCTCTAGCCGCGGGATGAACTGTAATGTTTGATGAAACGTAATCGTTTTGATGTCAAAAGAAATCGCTCAACGCACTCTGTTTTGTCGACCCGTGTAGTTCTTCTAGCGCTTTAGAGAGCCTATTGAGAGTGCTCTGAATGCGATCCTCGCTAAAATCATGTTCCTTGCACAGAATTCGCTTTATCGCATCCGGCTCCGGGTCAAGCCATTCCAATTTCTCTAGCTTTAGCGTGGGCGGATTTAGAAATAGTTCTCTTATTTCCGCGTAAGGGAATTTCAGCTCCAATCCTTTCTCAGATTCAATCTTCTCAAGTGAACCATACTGTTTTACTAGCTTTAGAGCTGTTTTCGGACCGACGCGAGGAACCTTCTCGTTGTAATCAGTGCCAATTAGAATGGCAATGTCCACTAGCTGTTCTCTGGTGATGTCCAATAGCTTGAGGTTGAAGTCTAGGTCTATAACTTCGGGATGTACTGTCTTGTAAGCCTTGGACCTAGCGATTTTGCGACGACCAGAGATTGACAAGTTGCGAATCATTCTAGGGCAGTTGTACAAGAGAGAGTCATTATCTTGACTTGCGCTCGCCCATACCAAGCCTTCACGAGCCATCTGTGCTGCGAGCGCTTCCCCTTCAGACGGGGCTTGAATAACTGGTATCCCCAAGGCAGTGAGTAGCTTCTTGCTCTCCTTAATCATATCAGAAGTCAGCCGTGAGCTGGCCTGTCCTGCCTTCCGGGCGTCTTCAATCCGCCCCTCCGCCTTTGCTTTCTCCCATGTCTTGTGGGCAGCCTTTCTGATTTCTCGCCTTCGCTTCACCTCATCAGCTTTGAGTAGCGGTGCCTTGCCATCAAAGACATAGACTGGGCGTATGCCGCTTTCGAGAAGATTCACATTCCGGTAAAACAACCCACTCAAATGGCTCGTTACTTGGCCGCGTCGGTCCATCAGCGGAGTGCCATCTGGCTGCCTAATGCCTGAGAGAAACTGATAGAGTGTGTTGAAGGCATCAACGGCAAGCTCTCGACCTGATAGGTCATTCAGTGTGATTGTTTCTGCTCTGATTATGTCGCCGAGCTTTGTTCCCATCAGGTTTTCGCCTTCGTCGGGTCTACACCCAGTTTCCGGTCATAAGTTGTTCGATTCTCTAAAGGGGACGGGCATGCCGCTTCGCTAGGTTTATAACAAATCCGCAAATGAAAGCCAGAAACTGGTCTAAGAAGAGACCTTCTGGTGATATTTTGTCAAGTATGCAAGCGATCAGATGTGCTTCGTGCCACGGGTCGATTTCACCACACGAAAGCAGTGTGAAATTCAACTGCCCATCTTGTGGTGCATTCGTGATTTGGCGATGTGAATCTTGTAGACGTTTCTCGAACAAATACAAGTGCCCCAGCTGTGGATTCGAAGGGCCATAGATAGGCAGCGGTGAAGCAGAATGGCAAGAGTGGTTATGACGCTAAAGATTATGCCAGATGGCATTGATGTGAATATGGATGACTTGCTGGAACGCGTAAAAGGCGCCATTCCGGAGGGTACTGATGTCGGAGCCAACGAGGTTATTCCAGTAGCGTTTGGTCTTAAGGCTCTCAGAATGAACGTAGTCAGAGAGGAATCAATGGGGGGAACCGACGACATCGAAGCAGCTATAACCGCCCTAGATGGCGTTGCGCAGGTAGAAGTCGAGATGGTTTCACGAATGTGATTATGAGTTCAACCATTGGTAACACGATTACGTAAGGTTATGATAGCAGGCAAGTCAGAGTTTATATTGAAAGCCGGCGCGCGGCGGTCATATAACAAGAGTTGTTACATACCAAAATATATCGGTGGTAGAGAAATACTCTTTAACGGAAAACCAGGACAGAGTAGCAAGACGGCATTCATTGAATAGGGATTTACCGTCCTTGTTTCTGGACTGCAAACTCACAATATGGAGGTTGCGTTTAGCTAATGGTCGAGATTGTTCTGAAAGTTGCAGAGGCTGAGCACCGAGACATTGGGCGATTCATAGTAAGAATTGACGCGGTATCGATGGAGAAACTGGGTGTCAGGACAGGAGACATAATCCAAATCAAGGGCAAAAGAGCAACCGCTGCCATCGCTTGGCCAGCCTATCAAGGCGATAAGGGCCGCGAGATCATCAGAATGGACGGCCGGATTAGAAGAAATGCAGGCGTTAGCTTAAGCGAGAAGGTGACAGTTTCCAGAGCTAACGAAGAACCCGCGCGCAGTGTCATACTTGCCCCAACCTCTGTTCCAATCAGACCCGAACCCAGATTTGAAGAGTTTGTAAAAAGGAAGCTGCTTAACTGCCCTGTAACTCCCCAAGATACTGTATTTATCCCAATTCTGGGACGGGCGATTCCTTTCAAAGTCACATCGATAAAACCTGCTGGTACCGTTGTTGTGCAACATTCAACTATACTTACGATTGCTGAGAAACCGACCGGCGATATCATTGGTACGTCGATGGTTACGTATGAAGAGATAGGTGGTCTTTCAGACGAGATCCAGCGCATTAGGGAGATGGTCGAGCTTCCCATGAAGCATCCAGAGCTCTTCAAGCGGCTGGGAATTGACCCTCCGCGCGGACTGATTCTCCACGGCCCTCCGGGTACGGGAAAGACACTCCTGGCTAAGGCTGTGGCTAGCGAGTCAGAAGCGAATTTCATTCACATCAACGGCCCTGAAATCATGTCGAAGTTCTACGGCGAGTCAGAACAGAAGCTTCGCAAAATCTTCGAGGACGCAGAAGAAAATGCTCCCAGTATTATCTTCATAGATGAGATTGACGCGATTGCGCCCAAGAGGGAGGATGTGCAGGGAGAAGTTGAAAGAAGGGTTGTTGCACAACTTCTCGCAACAATGGATGGTCTCAAATCTAGAGGCCAAGTTGTAGTCATTGCGGCCACAAACAGAGTGAATGCAATTGATCCGGCACTAAGAAGACCGGGCAGGTTTGACCGCGAGATTGAGATTGGTGTTCCAGATAAAACGGGAAGACTTGAGGTACTTCACATCCATTCAAGGGGTATGCCGCTGACAGAAGAGGGTGATCTACGCGTTGACCTTGCAGCGTTAGCTAGTAGAACACATGGTTTCGTAGGAGCCGACCTTCATGCCCTCTGCAGAGAAGCAGCAATGAAGGCATTAAGAAGATACTTGCCAAAAATCAACCTTGATGAAGAGGAGATACCACAAGATGTGCTCGAACAGTTGGAGGTCACCAACGATGACTTTCTCGGGGCACTACGGGAGATCCAACCGACCGCAGTGCGAGAGGTATTCATTGAAATTCCAAACGTGCGCTGGAGCGACATTGGAGGACTTCAAGAAGTAAAAGATACGCTAATCGAGGTTGTTGAGTGGCCTCTAAAAAGACCCGAAACATTCACGAGGCTAGGAATATCGCCCCCAAAGGGCGTACTCATCTACGGTCCACCTGGTGCTGGAAAGACCCTCCTTGCTAGAGCTGTGGCAACGGAAAGTGAGGCGAACTTCATTAGTGTCAAAGGCCCAGAATTGCTCTCCAAGTGGGTGGGCGAGAGTGAAAAAGCGGTCCGCGAGATATTCCGAAAAGCAAGAACTGCAGCACCAGCAATAATATTCTTTGATGAAATTGATGCAATTGCCCCCACAAGGGGGAGAAGCGCTGGAGATAGTCATGTCACTGAGAGAGTCATTAGTCAACTCTTGACTGAGATGGACGGCCTTGAATCAATGAAAGATGTGATTGTTCTAGCTGCAACAAATCGTCCAGAGCTCATAGATAGAGCTCTTCTCAGGACTGGCAGGTTTGACCGGTTTGTCTATGTGCCAGCACCGGATAAAAGTAGCCGACACAAGATATTCGAGATATATACTAAAAATATGCCACTTGACGAGGATGTAGTAATTGAGAAACTGGTGGAGATGACCGAGTACTTCGTTGGTGGCGATGTCGAGGCGCTATGTCGGGAGGCAGGCATGCGTGCCCTTAGGGAGAATATGGATGCTGAAATCGTTTCAATGAAGCACTTCAAGGATGCATTGAAAACGTTGCATGCATCCGTCACGCCGCAGATCCTTGAGAACTACGAGAAAATGGATAAAGATCTTCGAAGGATTTCTGTGACGGAAATGACTCAACGTCCTGGAACAATATGAATAATGGAAAGTGATGATAGATTGGCGACTTGGACAGCAATACCGCTTAGGAATTTGGTTGTAAACATACTAAGGAAACGTCATGGAGTCGTCCTAGAAGATGAGCTCAGAAGGGCGTTGAAGAAGGAGATTGGCAAAGAACCCAGTGAGGCTGAGCTTAACTCGGCTCTAATGCAGCTTGAAATCAACGGTCTCGTACATGTCAGTCAAATCACTAGGACCAAGCGTCGCATAGAAGTCGTTGGAGAGGGCAGAGAGTTTCTTGCAGTGGACGAGGACTAGTGCGCCTTGGCGCTAAGGTGAGAATCCTATGCTTGGTAAAAGAATCCTAGCAGCGGGAAAGTTTGACATTCTACACCTTGGCCATCTTGCATACCTAACCCAAGCTAAACAACTAGCAGGTGAGGATGGCGAGCTAGTAGTCGTTATTGCGCTCGATAAGACCATAGAAAAGCAGAGAGGCGCTCCGCCAGTCTTCCCGCAGGAGCAAAGACGTCAAATTGTTGAATCCTTAGAGGCTGTTGATAGGGCGGTCCTTGGATATGATAATGAGGATCAATCCGTCATTGTGCATGACATCAAACCAGATATCGTGGCTCTTGGATATGATCAGAATGCCAATACAGACGCCATTGAGGAGCGGCTGTCCAAAGCCGGACTGAGCACGAAAATTGTCAGACTTGAGAAGATGAAAGCTGACGGTCTTTGTTCATCTACGCTAATCAGAAAGCGAATAATCGACTACTACAGAGAGAATGGCAAAGCCCGTTAACTACTCAGATTATTAGCTCGCCACGTGCCTCTGCATCATGTCGCCTGGCAGCTATCCGTTCTCTACGGTCAAATGTGGCTTTCCATAGAAAATAGGAAGTTCCAGCTAGTCCTATCATTAGTGCCAGTCCACCCAGAGCCCACCATCCGGTCTTGAAATGCTCTGAGAAATCTGGTAACGGCCCCGCAATGAAGTAAGGCCAGTTAATGAAGACTCCAATCGTGTAGAGGAGAGCTACCAGAGCAATTTGCCTGAGATAACCCATGGCTTGTTCATCATCCTTAAGAAAAATCGCTATGGGACCTAACCAGAAGACATACCATGGCATTTCCCAACGGAAATAGAATAGGATTGCCGGAAGCATATAGATATAGA
>JABCTJ010000016.1 GCA_018238375.1 Candidatus Thorarchaeota archaeon | reverse complement strand
GCCATCATCTCACTCCCACTGAGGATGGCCTTCCCTACACCGAGTAGATCACCTTCCGTATCAACTACAAGCACTTCCTCCCCTGCCCGGAGTTCTGAGCTGGCATGTGCAACAAACTTGGCTAGAGCCGACTTGCCCTTCGCTACGAACTCCGCAGCGTCTTCATCCATCTTCACGATATAGTCTTCATGGACTCCCGCACTTAGAATCTCAAGACCACCTTTGTAAGTAGGAGTCAGTAGTCCTGTGGATGGTACAACTGTGAATAATATCTCACCATTTCGTGAAACATGGCGTATCTTCCCAGTGGCTCTCGAGAACGTGAAATCCATTGAATCTACGTTCATACGCGAGACCTGAGTTATCCCCCATTGAACAGAGAGAAGTGCATTCATTTTTCTAATAGTCCAATCTTCAATCTCGCTTTCTGGCTCTGGAAGTTTCTCCTTGACACCAGATGCACTGGTTACACGGTCTATTGAAGCCAATGCATTGATTCCCTCCAACAACTTGTCAGCCGGAGCATCTCGACTCAACCATACGCCGCTCTTGAATGATATACTGTCAATGAATTGTTGCAGCCTCTTCTGTGCACTCTGCATTGTGAACTCATCTATTCTATCTGGAAAGAGGCATTGCTGGGCTGGATGAACATGCTCCAGTTCCCACGGAATAGCTCCCATCGGCGTTACGAACAGCAGTATTAGCTCTTCTGGTCTTCGCTTCCTAGCCTCGCTTATGATTGTCGGATCTGTGTCTGAGAAAGGACGGCTTCCACTGCTCGGTATCATAACCAGTGTTTCTGTTTTTCTATATGGATAACGGTCCATGAGTTTCTTGTGGAACCTGATTAGGGCGGGATGTCTAGCCGTTTCAGGACCTGTGTAGAATATCGAAGTGCCATCTGCCACTGGGTCCATTTGTTCAATCTGGTCATAGGAGTCCATCAGTACTTGCAGAGCCTCATACAGCGATGGATGGCTTCTTGCCCGGGCGGACGCCAGCTCAAGCAGCTTTCCCTCAGATATCGCATTCCGCACTCTGCGCATCTCAGCTGCAATGATGTAGAGATTATGTTTCATGAGGGCAAGTTCTTGTTCGTCCTTGGATAGACTTCTCAGCTCGTCAACTGTGGTTGTGCTGCAGACTGGACACTCGCACGGAAGCTCTCTGAGCTGTTCAAGATGCACTGTACCAGAAGGTAAAAGCATTCGTCCTGACTCCGCGAACTTAGCATAAGACGCCGAATCGAAGAAATCGCAACCGAGAAGGGCCGCAATGGAGAAGAAGACGGGATGACCGCATCCGAAGAGGTGAACGGGTCTGTCTACTGGCAAGTGCTTCTTGGACGCAAGAACGGCCCTAACAACGTCGGCATATCGGTAACGTTCCATCAGAGGTACGACACCGCCAATGGGATGCACGTCTAAGTCCATTGATGCAAGTGCGCTTGCTGATTTCTCGCGAAGATCCGGGTATACCCCTCCTTGAACAGTACCCGCAAGGAGCATTTCCCCCTTTTCAGCTACTGACATTTGCGCGCGCTCTAGAGAGAGTTCCATATCCTGCTCGACTTTTAACCGACCTACCTTGGGGTCAGAGAAGACATCTAGTATGGTTCCAATGTCTGAACCAATTTCCCGTTGGAACCTCACAATCTCAAGAGGGTCTATCTCCTCTTCCGGAAGTTCGTGGATGTACATTTGGAAGGTTCCTGAGTCTGTCATGATGGGGCCGTCAAAGCCAAGCAGACCATGAACTCCTTCATCCAACGCCTTCGCTTTGAATTTCTCCTTCGAATTGATAATGTAGGAGTTTGTGATGACCATCTGGAATCCGAATTCTTCAACAAGTGAGATTGGTGAAATAACTGACTTGGCGGGGTGTACAACAGGCATGAATAGTGGTGTACTGACTTTTCCATGCGTGGTTGTGAAGATTCCTAACCTAGAGAGACCATCCTTCGCCTTGATTTCGAATCTACTCATGTGCCTTCCCTCGGTATTTACTTCGTATCTTCAATGAATCTTTTGCTTTGTGGAGTTCAATCAATCGGTTTAAGACCCTATCCTCTCTCGTAGAGCTGATGGATTCAGGAACTGCGCTCCTCGTGCAAAGGCGTCAATATACGGACCCTAATCTGCTGAGCGAGTTTGAAGCATTGGCCACCACTTCTGGACATGAGGTTGTGGGTACGTTTGACGTAGTCAGCGCTCCATCTGCTAGATTTGGGATCAGATCCGGGAAGGTAGAGGAGATTGGCACCTGGATAAAGATCAACGAACCCGACTTCGTGTTGTTTTCGCCTCAGTTGAAATCCAGTCAGATTTTTCGCTTGATGGAAGCGTGGGGCGTTGAAGTTCGTGACAGAACACAGGTCATATTGCAGATTTTCGACAGGCACGCGAGAACTCAGCAAGCTAAATTAATGGTCGAACAGGCGCGACTGAGCTATGAGCTTCCTTTTGAGCGTCATCAAATCAGAATGAGACTCCAGAAAGAGCATACTGGGGACCGCCCTGTTGCTGAACAGGTTGGTGCGGGTGAGGATCTTCTCAATCTGAGAATCAGGGAGATCAGAAGGCGTGTAGCAGCGATTGAGGCCAAGTTGAGGAAGATTACAGCGGCTCAAAGTCTCAAGAGGAAGCGGAGAGTACACAGGGGCTTTTTGGAAGTGACACTAGCAGGCTATACAAATGCTGGAAAGAGCACACTTCACAACGCTTTCACTGGATCTAATGCTGAGATAGCTGACGAGCTCTTCACTACCCTTTCCACCAAAGCGAGAGAACTAAGCATCCCGGGTCGGCAGGTCGTTCTTTCAGATTCCGTAGGTTTCATCAGCGACTTACCCCGTCCTCTTCTTCGAGCATTCAATACGACCTTGTTGGAGCTCTCTAATGCCAGTACGATTATTCTAGTCGTTGATGGGTCTGACGCTCCCAAAGAAATGATGCGCAAGTTGCACACCTGTCTGGGCACATTCGTTGACATCAAAGTCAATGATATCCACCGGATAATCGCATTGAATAAGGTGGACTTGCTGAGCCCCGATGAGATCACTACAAGGATCAAACTGCTCGAAAAAGAAGATGGCACAATCATTCCGGTTTCGGGTTTGAAGGGAACGAATCTTGATGCCTTGCTTTCAGCAATAGATGAATCTCTTCCCAAGATATATCGCTACTCCATCGAATTTGAAAACAACGACTCAACAATGTCGGTACTATCTTGGTTGCATGAGAATGGCTACGTTGAGAGCCAGGATTTCGCCGGCAACAAAGTAGTAGTTCAAGCGATTCTAAACGATGTAGCAATCCAGAAGCTCTCAAAGCGGCTTCCTGAGGCACGCTTGCATCGTATTGAGCAAGATTGACAAATGCAGGGAGAGCCCTGTTGAATAGTGGAGGAAAAACCCTCTTATCCAAAACATTGAGAATGGCCACACTTGAAGGAGGGAATATGGAAGTGCATAAAATCACGAATCAAGGATTATGGGGAATTGCTACCACTCTAATGCTTGTATGGTCTGCTGGTTTCAGCTTGCCTGTAACAGTATTGATGATGCAGAATTCAGGTATCTCACCGCTACAAGCAAGTACTACCTGGGAGATTTTGAGCCATTCTTTCATTCAAAAGGAATCCACGTTGAGAGATGTCGCTTTCCTTAATGCCACTCATGGTTGGGTAGTGGGTCAGAAAGAAGTCGGATTGGGTGGCGGAATTATCCTTTATACTAATGACAGTGGCGATTCTTGGCAACTACAGTTCCATAATTATTCTCAGCATTTCGACGCAATCCATATCATTGATCATCAAACACTATGGGTTACATGTAGGGGTGGATTCGTATATTCTGTTGACGGTGGCCAGTCCTGGAGTTCTATTTCGATTATCGATGGAATGGCATCACTCGGCTTTGTAAAATTCATTAACGCCACACATGGATGGACTTCTACGATGAGAGATGTCTACAGGACAGAGGATGGTGGATTGACTTGGCATAATGTCACATCATGGCAATTTTACGATGTTCTATGGGGCATGCATTTCATCTCACCCACAAGGATATGGGCAATAGGCGGCCTTGGTGTCTACTATACCGACGATGGTGGAGAAATTTGGGAAGCTAAATATCCGCGAGGCGGTAGGACAATATCTTTCGTGAGTGATACCGAAGGGTGGGCAGTAGGAAGCGACATATTGCTACATATGACTGACGGCGAAACTTGGGTGGAACAAGCAAAACCTCGAAAAACACTCGGTCCCCTCTATGAAATACCCCAATACACTGATGTACTCTTCCTAGATAGCAATCATGGATGGATTGCGGGAGGGGAAATTCCCGTAGCGTTCACACCCACTGGGGGCGCGAGTTGGTACGGTCAACAGGTGCAAAATGAGCTGGACATACTAGTAATGGCTTTAGACTTTACGAATCTTACACATGGTTGGGCTGTTGGAACTGGTGGATACATCCTAAGAACAGTAAGTGGAGATGATATGGGAGATATCCTTCTACTAGATGGGAGTCCTTTTTCGCTTTTAAACAACTATTGGTTGTTGTGGATTATAATGGTAGTTGGTATTTGCATCGCTTTTAGTTATGATACAAGAAAGCGAAGAACTGATTCCATTGAATCAAGAAATGTAGAAGATTTGGTAATGAATTGATGGAGTACTTTCAGGATTCCAGATGATTGATTTCTTATGCATCTAGGTTTGAATTCTGAGCAGAAGATAGTGCCGAAGATGTTGTGTTCATTGGGAAATTTCTTAATGGTTCGCTTGCCAAGCAACGATAAGAAGCGGGCCTTGCAGGGAGAGAACAGTTTTTAGCAGTGCCAACACAAACGTTTCAGGTTGCTTGGTGAGTTACATGATTGTCATGGATCTCAAATCGTCGGAGGATATTCTCGAGATGCTAGACTCATTTGAGAAGATAGTCCTTTTTGGTGACTCCGGCTGCGCACAGATGTGCGATGTCGGCGGCATACTCCAGCTCGAAGATATGGATGATTTTCTCACCGGGCATGGAAAGAAGGTGCTCGGGTATATCTTCGTAGAGGGTGGTATGTGCGACGCAAATGCACTGAAGCAAGAGATTGATG
>JABCTJ010000015.1 GCA_018238375.1 Candidatus Thorarchaeota archaeon | reverse complement strand
AACCCAATCACAATGGGACCATTGGCTCTAACAGACTACTACTTTGAGTTCAAGGAGCAGCAGGACAGGGCCATGGATGCAGTCCCAGAAGTGTTTGCGCAGGTTGAGGCTGATTTCGAGAAGATGACCGGTCGCAAGTACGGCATGTTTGAGGAGTACAAGATTGATGATGCCGAGATTATCATCTTCACGCACAGCACACCAGGCGGTACTGCGAACGCTGCTGTGGATGTTCTACGCGAGAACGGCGAGAAGGTTGGTGTCCTCAGGCTGAGGATGTTCAGACCGTTCCCAACGAAGGAGATTGTTGAAGCAGTCAAGAACGCCAAGGCAGTGGTCGTGTTTGAGAAGTGCCGCTCATTTGGAGCACCATCAAACCCACTAGCTCTGGAGCTCAGAACGGCTCTCTATGACCTCGAAAAGAGGCCGATGGTCGTTGACTTCGTGATAGGTCTCGGTGGTCGAGATTGTCCACCAACAACGATAGTCGAGGGATACGAGAAGACGAAGGAGTATCTCAAGAAAGGAAAAGCTCCGCTCTTTGAAACATTGGGGGTGCGTAAATAATGACGGAACCAGCAGCACTCAAACTGAAGGATATGCTCAAGAAACCGGAAATTCTTACCTCTGGTCACAGGATGTGTGCAGGATGCGCTGCACCAACAATAGTCAAGCTGATGGGAATGGCCCTAAGAGGCCCCACCATCGTTTGCGAGGTCACAGGATGCCTTGAGGTTGCAACAACCATCTACCCGTATACTGCATGGAATATCCCATGGATCCACGTGGCTTTCGAGAATGCAGCAGCTGTTGCATCTGGTGTAATAGAAGCCGTTGAAGTGATGAGAGAGAAGGGAAGATGGAGCAAGGAACACCTTGATGTAATCGCCATCGGCGGTGACGGCGGAACCTTCGACATCGGATTCGGAGCAATCAGTGGAATGTTAGAGAGAGGCCACGACATCGTGTACATGTGCTACGACAACGGCGCCTACCAGAACACAGGTATCCAGAGGTCCGGAGGAACGTTCCCCGGCCAGGAAACGACCACGTCGTGGGCTGGGAAAGTTTCACCAGGGAAGGAGCAGCGTAAGAAGCCCCTTGCAGAGATTGTCGCAGCTCACAGGACTCCATATGTTGCGACCACTAATCCGTACCATCATCGGGACTTCATAACGAAGTTCCGTAAGGCTCTCGAGGTTGAGGGGCCTGCATTCATCCACGCATTCTCGCCCTGTCCTAGAGGCTGGAGGTCTCAGACAGGCAAGAGCATGGAGCTTGCGAAGCTTGCGATGGAGGTCGGACTGCACCCACTGTACGAGATCTTCGACGGGACTGAGTACAAGATGTCCGGACCCAGCAGACGCTTGAAGGAGCTCAGACCACTTGACGACTACTGGAAGACTCAAGGTCAGTTCAAGCATCTCTTCAAGCCCGAGTGGGCAGACTTCAAGAAGAAACTCCAAGAACAGGTCAATGATGACTGGGAGATTCTAAAGAAGAAGTGCGGCATCGAGTGAACAACGTAGTACTGGAGCACACACGTGCTCCCGTGCTCTTCATTTGTGCTAGGTCGTGACAAACTGCTCAAAGAGAGGACTTATTCGTAGCCATTCCCCAACCCATTACATGATGGGTTCGCGGGTTTTTGAGAGGGAGCGTCCCTTGATAATGGCACATAGAGGTGACTCCGCTGCTGTGCCGGAGAATTCGATGCTGTCGCTGAGAGGTGCAATCGAGATTGGAGTGGACTTGCTCGAAACAGACCTTCAGCTTACTAAGGACAGGGAATTCGTACTGTTCCATGATGATGACCTGATCCGAACCACAGGTCAGAAAGGACGAATCTGTGACTACACCTTGGAGGAACTTCTGAATATAGATGTGGGCCATACCTTCACACCTGATGGGGGAACCACATTCCCCTTCAGAGGGAAGGGGCTCAGATTGCTCACCCTGAGGGATGCATTTGCAGAGTTTCCCGACATGCGGTTCAACCTCGACATCAAGGACATAAATCCAGAAGCCCCTAGCTTGCTTGCAAAAGAGATTCGAAGCCACAGTAGAGAAGATTCAGTAATTGTGGCATCGTTTCATAATTTTCAGATTGAACGATTCCGTAAAGAGTTCCCAACGGTTGCCACGAGCGCACACCCAGGAGAGGTGAAGCGATTCATCATCGGACTCAAGTTGTACGTGTTGCGCTTGCTTGTTAGAAATCCCACGTACAGGGCTTTTCAAGTTCCCATTAAGCATGGAAAGACTACTGTAGTCAACTCTAGATTCGTGCAGGCAGCTCACGAGAGGGATATCGCCGTTCATGTATGGACAATCAACGACGCGCCTACAATGAAGTGGCTCGTGAATCTTGGCGTAGATGGTATATTCACGGACGAGCCTGAGCTACTCAGGAGTGTGCTGCAGGAAAGCGGATTCCTTTGAAGGAGTGACGTGCCTAAACGAATGTAAGCATCTTATTGGGTTTGACGTGATTCTAAAAACGATAGGTTAGCCGAATAACGTTAATATGCGGCGACTAGAAGCGAAGAGTGTAAGTCTTGATCACCCTCTGGGAGATGCAGGACTTGACCAATGCTGGTGAAAAAACAATGACTTGCCCAGAATACAATGCAAAAGAAGGCACGTGCGGTGTAGATGGATTCAAGTTCTACAAAGGAATGCAGAAACCCTGTGAAACCCCTGGCATAACTAAGGAAAAATGCCCTAGGTTTGCAATGAAGTAGTAGAATCCACTTGTTCCTGCTGTTCATTTGATGGGAGGCGCATTTACACCGGACTGAGACTGACACCAATGTGTCGCTCGGTCCAGTTTCTGTTTTTTGTTGTGCAGTTCTCGTAGAAGACATCGTATCAGAATCAAGCGATGGAGTCTGTCCACAAATCTGTTAAAAGCCAGCACCTAGAAGAATAGAGTGAACTCTAAGTATAGGAGGCGACCATAATTTCTCCAAAGGCACTATCTAGAAGACCTTTCATGTTGATGTTGCAGGATGATGCTGGCGAGCTATCACCTGTAAAGCTCGACCCGCACCTTGTGACCAGCGATAACGCACTCATTGTATTGGACGAATTGAACGATGTTTGCTGGCTGTGGATTGGACGCAACGTAAGCATGCCTACCAGAATGCACGCGCTGCGAATGAGCAAATCGCTCCAGAGATCGGGATTCAAGATTGGCATCACGACCATAGGTATGGCAACTTCAAGGATAGCTGAGATGAACGAGAAGAACGACAGCGATCGAAAAGTGACTGAGGACATTGCTGCTTTCAGGGCCGCATTGCAGGGCAAATTTGGTTTTGAAGACAAGTATCTTGCGTTTCCTGGAAAAGCAAAGGAAAGTTCCGAGCCCATACCCGGTTCACCTGAAGCATTGCGAGCGCAAGCACCTCGTCCGGAACCAAAACCAGCAATTGAATTGAAACCTGCGGCTGCGGAACCGGAACCTATAGCAGAACCAGTACCCGAACCGGTGCAAATAGCTAGGCCTGCACCCAAACTTCCAGGTTCACTTGCTGACAGGAAGACTGCATTCCTTCTGCTTGCTACTATGAAAAACGCGGACCTTGTCTACACTGAACGTTTCGAGAGGAATGGCAAACTAGGTATCAAAATAGAAGCTCCGGGAACGATGGTCATTGAAGTGATCACGGACGGAAACGATATCATAGTAAGCCCGGCTAACTTCGGCGATACTGATGATGCCGCTCGAATCAAATCAGAGTACGAATCGTGGGTGGAGAAGTTCTAGCTTCAGAGCGAATCATTCGTAGTATCGAAACCGAGCGTTCGGTACCAGTAGTGATACACCGTTTCGAACCCCATCTTGCGGTATAGCTTCAAGGCAGAATCATTGCTAGCCTCCACCTGCAGGTACGCTCTTCTGGCGCCTCGCAGGGCCCCCCCATGATGCAAGAGCATGATTCACAGCAGTAGCAACCCCCTTTCTTCGCTGACCTGGAAGGGTTTCAATGCCGAATAGCCCAAGCCAATCCCCTTCCAAGATACCAAGCCCAGCCCCCATACCATCTTCATCAGTTTTAGCCAGGGCAAAGGCCTTGTCAAGAGCGGTGCGCCTAAAGATGCCTTCCCGTATTTTCATGGAATGCTTTCCGAACCGTTCATTGTGAGTTGTACAGAGTTGGACATCGAAGTCTAGTACTTCCAGGTAACGGCACTGGACTACTCCGTGAGGAACCTTCACAGGTGTGTCATATTCCTCAGCGATCAATATCGTATTGGTCTATATAAAGCCCACAATAGAATTGTCTAGGTATGACCAACTTTGCACCAGCTGTTTACTACCCTCCTGCTTCCGCATATGTGTGAATCCAGGCGGGTTCGGGTTCAGTCAGAATCTCTACTTTGATGGTTGGCTCGAAGTGAAGGAGTCCGTCTATTGGAGCTGTTTGCAGGTAGGTTCTCATCTCAAATGCGAAGCCAAAATCTTCAAGGCTCTTATCCAGTCCGTCGGGTTTACTTACTGATGTTACTTGGAATCTTGGCAGGATATCACGTTTCTCGTAGAAACTAATGCAATGCTCTACTGCATCTTGCAAGTCGCTTGTTGGAGGCGCTCCAAAAGGATACACACTGTTTGCTCGCCTAGTTACGCCTTCATCTGCTCGTAGAAACCAATGGCCATATCGTTTAACATCACGAGCAGTCCATGCGTTGTAAGCCAGCCGCTCTAAGCTCACGATTCTATCCGCGTCTGTCAATGCACCGAGATTCTCGCTGTCACACCTTATAGAATACACGATGACCGCTCCGCAACACCTTAATCTACGATATTAATTCGCCAGCTCATAGTAGTGTGCCAACGATGAGCAGAGTACGATTTAATCCAATGCTTGGCGAATGGATCATAGTGACCAAGGAGAGAGCTAGCAGGCCGTTTCAGGAACAGGACCATAAATGTCCATTTTGTCCAGGGCAGCCAGAAACCCAGGGAAACTGGGATGTGCTCACTCTTGACAACAAGTTCCCTGCTCTTTCGCCTGATTTCCCTCCGTTTCCTCTAGACAGTAGCATAATCATGGATGGACCCGCATATGGTGCTAGCAAGGTCATTGTTTATTCGCGCGACCATAATGAGCAGTTCGAAGATATGGATGACAAACAGATCCAACTTGTCCTTCAGGAATACCTTCGCGTGTTCAGAGAACTGGACAAATTGAAGGGCATTGCATACGTGCTGGAATTCGAGAATAGGGGCCAAGCCGTTGGAGTCAGTTTGGACCATGCACATGGCCAAGTGATTGCAATTCCGTTCATCCCGCCTCGAATCGAGAGAGAGTTGGCGCAATCAAGGAAACTCTGGGAAAGCGAGTCCACCTGCATAGTCTGCAAAGCAGTGGAGAACGAGTTCAAGTCAGGGTCCCCGAGAATCATAAAGCAAACGAAGCACTTCATGTCACTCGTACCATTCTACGCACGACTTCCCTATGAGGTTCATATCTATCCGCGGAAGCATGTTGCGAGTCTGATTGAACTAGAGGATCATCTCCTAGAGCTGGGACAAATCATCAGGGATACCGTAAAACGATACGCAGAATTTTTCGAAGAGAACGCCTATGTGATGGCGTTTCATACACGACCATCGGTCGGTGAGCACCCCTACTGGCATTTCCACATTGAATTCTATCCCATTTGGAGGGATAGGAAGACTAGGAAGTACCTCGGAGGCATCGAAACTGGCGGATGGACATACATGAACGACTCCACGCCCGAGGAATCAGCGAAAGAATTGAGAGAGGTAGTATGACGGTCCAGATACCGGAGGGTATGGTCGATCAACTAAACAGCATTACAGGGGGAAAAGGCGTCCTTCCTGTTCTTGTTAGGGCACCAGGAAGAGTGGAAGTACTTGGTAATCACACAGATTACAATGGCGGTTTTATACTGGCCGCCACAATCGAGAGGTATGTCTGGTCGCTAGGAGTTCCTTCAGAAGAAGTGAATCTAGGGTCGATGAACTTTGGAGAATCGATAGCATTCCATCCGAACGTATTGAAACCAACTGGTATGCAAAACTGGGGAAACTTCGCACAGGGCATCTACTGGGCATTTTCAAGAAGGCAACACAAAGTCCAGGCGGTGACAGCGGTCACATTCGGGGATGTCCCTATAGGCTCCGGGCTAGGTTCATCAGCTGCCTTTGAGGTGTCCCTCGCGAATCTTGTGGCGCATATCAGCAGACTTGAGCTGAATCCAAAGGCACTTGCAATGTTGGCGTTTGAGGCGGAGCGCCTCTACTGCGGAGTGGCTTGCGGACTTATGGACCAGTTCACATCTCAACTCAGCAAGCCTGGGAATCTCCTCGCCATCCACTGTGCAAGCCTCAGAATCGGAAACATCCCATTGAGCCCAGATGTCGAGTTAGTTGTAACAGACACCATGGTTTCCAGACCCGCGAATGAAGCCCTTAACGAGCGTAGAACAGAGTGCCAGAGCGCACTTGCACAGCTTACGGAGGCCGGCTGGAATTCCAAGAATCTCAGTGAGATAGTCCCAGATCAACTGGGTGCAGTTGATGCCGTGCTTGAGGAAACACTTGCACGTAGAGTCCGACATGTTGTAATGGAGAATAACAGAGTCCAAAGGGGCATGGACATTCTCAGGGAAGGCCGACTGAAAGATTTCGGACAACTCATGTACGAATCACACGCAAGCTCCAGAAATCTCTACGAAGTTTCACACCCGCAACTGGACCTTTTAGTAGAACTCGCGAAGCAACAGAAAGGAGTGCTCGGGAGTCGTTTGACTGGAGCTGGACTCGGGGGTGCTATCATCAGCCTCGTTAAAGCAAAGTATGTGGACGAGTTCATTCGCTCAATGACCAGGAATTACGAGAGCACAACTGGGCAGACTCCAAGCATGTTGACTGGTAGACCTCCGGGTGGCGTTATCGTTCAAGAAACGTCCGATATGTAGGAGGCCCTCTCAGTCAAACTATTCAAATGCTATTGAAGCCAAAGCGTAGCACCTGAACTCGGGTGGAAGAGACATGTCAGAAGGAACCGGTAAAATCGAAACACTGACTCGCGAGTTCGCTTCGTCCTCACCGGACATCCGCACCTTGCAGATGTTTGATCCTTCGGAGTTCCAGTCTGTGTGTTTTGGTGAAAGCGTGTCCGGAGACTGATCAAAGGAAAGTAACCCCTTGGCGTTTTTGGGTGGACATGTCCAAGTCTATTCAACTCACAATGAACGCTTAGGGTTACTCTTTATAAGAGGTCGATTGTATGTCGAGCAACGAGTAGTTAGTCAAGACTCCTCCCGATATGAAAGGTTACCTGCTGGTTGTCTGCAATTCGGGCGGCATAATCTCGGGTGGAGTAATAGCGAGATGACAAGGACAACAGGATAAGCTAGTGATATAATCACGAGGAAACGAGCAGGAAAAGTCTGTCCAGTCTGCGGCGGCAGGCTTTTTTGTGAGGAGCCAAAACACGGCAAAATCATATGCGCTTCTTCTGGGTGTGTTGTAGTTATTCCGAGATTATAGTCCGTTTTCGATGCAATGACATGGTCCGATTGCTGGGGATCGCGGTAGAATGGCCGCAAGACTACAGGTTTCTCTAACAATCGATAGGGCAACCTAGCCATGCCCAAGCATAGGCCACGCGAGATGAACTTGATGACCAACATGACGATAGTCGAAGAGGCAGTAGTGCTCGCAGCCGGTCTTGGTTCTCGAATGAATTCGAACCCCCATGGTGGACTCAAGCCCCTCGTCCCGGTTCTGGGGAGGCCACTGCTTGAATACGCTCTGAGGAATCTTGATGAGATAGGTATTAGGAAAACAATAGTCGTCACAGGTAGCAGTAGGAAAAAAATCCGACAATGGTTGGCCGAAACAGAGTTTGATATGGAAGTGGATGAAACGTTCAACCCACGATTCCTTCTGGGAAATGGCATCTCTGCCCAGTGTGGACTGAGGTCCACAACTACAGACAGTGTGGTTGTAATGATGAGCGACCACCTTGTATCGCCAGAGCTCGTCACAAGAGCCGCAGGAAAAGAGCACGTTGCGGCTGATCTAGGCCTTGTTGTTGACGTAAGTCCCTATATGAAGCCCCAGCTGGATGAGCCGACCAGGGTCCTCGTGAACGATTTGGGGCAGATAATCGGGATTGGCAAAGACATAGACACCTGGAACTGTGTTGATACTGGAGTGTTTCTGGTTTCAAGAAAACTGGAAGCAGTCGTAGAAACCGTTGTTCGCCGAATGGGGGATTGTACAATGTCCGACGCTGTGAGCTATATGATTTACTCGGGCATGGATGTGAGGGCGTGGGACTCGAATGGTGCTTTCTGGCTCGACATTGACACACCCTATGATGTTGAGTTCGCTGAGAAAACGATTCTGCGAAACCCCGAACTCAAGATTATGTTCGACATCACACTCGAAGAGAGCACTCAGAGCGTACCGGGGAAACGTGACCATGAAATGTGCAGTGCAGACACGGAGAGGAATGCTTGAACGGTGACAACTCCACTCGCCGTGAGGAAAAGCTTGTAGAGGGTCCCATCTCTAGACATCTGAACCGCAAAATATCCCGCCCCATCGCTCGTTCTATCAAGGAAGTATCCTGGTTCACGCCAAATCGTGTGTCAGTCTTTGCTTTACTCATTGCGTGTCTGGCGGCTGCATTCTACTCATTTGGCAACCTTCTGGTACCAGGGGAGTATCGGATTCTTGATGCTATTATCATCATTCCTTCGATGGTTATTGGGGGCATCTTGGTCGAACTGAGTAGCATAATTGACGGAGTTGACGGAGATCTTGCCCGAGAAAGAGGAATCTCTTCGAGTTCAGGTGGCGTCTTTGACGCCGTCCTAGACAGGTATGCTGACATTATAATTCTGGCAGGTATCACATATCCGCTATTGTTCGCAGAGTACAATATCGGATTGTTTTCAGCTTTTTCGGTTGGTTTGACGTTCAACCGAAACATAGTCTTCCTGATTTTTGTCGTGGCTGTTGCTGGGTCCCTGATGGTGAGTTATTCGAGAGCACGACTTGAAGCGGCAAGACTCTTCAATGTTGAAGGTCGCACCTTCTTCGGGGCAACGCGTGACGTAAGGCTCTTTATCATCTTCGTCTGTTCGCTCGTGGGCTATCCTCTTCTTGCCCTACTCCTAATAGCCTTCTCTGCGAATCTCACTGTCCTGCTTCGGTTGTTGTCCATTGTGCAATCAGGAAAATCTAAAGGGGCACCTCGGCATGAATAGATTCGGTGCCTCGTACTTCTCAGGCTGTCCAATCCCTCTAGAGGACTTCCTGAAGCTATGTCATGAGATTGGCCTTGATTATGTAGAAATACAGGCCGAACACCCATACTCTCCGTCAGAGATTAACACAAGGAAAATCGATTATCTCAAAGACCTGTTGTCTGGCTATGGGCTTACTCCGTTGCTCCACGGTCCTGTTCACGATGTCAATCTCGCCAGTACTAAGGAAAGGATACGAAGCGCATCGGTAGACATCACCAAAGACTGTATCGTGCTCGCTGATGCATTGGGTTCCCGGGATATGGTCATTCATGCAGGAAAATGTCCTGCGGACCAAGTGCCCCTGATGCTAGACAGGGCTCGGGAATGTGCTATCAAGAGCATCTCTGAGCTTGCCCCATTTGCAAACGACTTGGGGATAGGAATAGGACTTGAGAACAAGCAGAAAAGCAAGGACAGAGAGGTGATCATGAAGGTAGATGAACATGTCAGTATGGTTACGGAGTTCCAGCATCTCGGAGTTTTCGCAGTTCTGGACTTGGGACATGCATTCACGACTGGCTGCAATCTCGTTGAATACGTTCATGCGGTTCGAAACATTTTGAGGGAGGTTCATGTTCACGATAACAACGGACAATACGATGATCACTTGGCATTGGGGCGTGGCGACTTACCCCTCGAAGAGGTGGTCTTGGCATTACACGACATTCGCTTTAACGGACCAATGATACTTGAGGTCAAGGACATCGGAGAACTCGGCACGAGCCTGCAGCTGTTGAAAGAGCTGAGTCATACGTAGCAATGAGCCAGTTCGACAACCTTGCTCACGACTGCGTGGTTGTCGCCACTTCTGCTTCTTGACCAGCTTCTAGAGTTAACGATTCAAACGAGTAGTCCTCCCATAACAGAAACTACTCGACTAGGTTGGTCACCACTAGGCAGGCGAGTATCAGAACAGCCAGATTCTTGCTATGTGTTCCTTCGACCGAGGGTCTTCTGTGAGAGCACATAGCTCCACATCCGCTCAGTGCAAAGAAATATAGACTTTAGATTCCACAAGTCAGATCAATGTATGATTTGACACAAGACCCAGATGCATTCATAGCCAACAATGCGCCCATACTCCATTTCCATCCAGATGAAGGAAGATACTGTTGCTATCCTTCAGATGCCGAGGATCTCTTTGAGAGGTTCAACTCCGACTGGAACCAGTTCTCCAAAGATTTATCGCCTGATACCCTGGACCCGAGAACTCCCTGCTATTAC
>JABCTJ010000257.1 GCA_018238375.1 Candidatus Thorarchaeota archaeon | reverse complement strand
CGTTGCGTCTGGAACATCTCCCTCGTATCGCATTAGTATGATGTAGCTTGTCACAGCGCCCGCGATAATTGCTGCAACTAATAAGACTGCAAATTCCAACACTGTTTCTGCAATCTGAGCGGCGAACAAGTCTTTTACCCCGCATTGCACGTAACATACGCATCATATCTCTCTTGCGGACAAGAACCAGTGCAGAGTAATGTTGCTTGGACATCGAAGAGAGTTAAGTAGCCAAGTGAATGACTGGGATTAGTGAACTTGACAAATACAGGGCCAATTGACCTATAGAGAATAGACGCCGTGACTAAACTCACTAAGGCCTCGGTCTTCACATTGCTTGTGCTCTGCTGCTAGCAAAGCAGCTCATCCCCAGAAATCACACAGTGGGAACTTGTCTTTCTAGGCGAAGAGTTCGTCACGGGTCATTCTGCTCCGCGTGAGAGCATCAACAAACTGATAGTCTCTTTCCGCTAACCTATAAACCGAGGGGATGTAACAAGACATATGCATGCTACCCCACTGGGATGTCCTTTCACGGACAGTACGCACTATGTTGCGGATTCTTCGGGCGCATTGTTGGAAGATTGAAGGTTGGTCTGAAACCTGTGACGCTTCATAGAGAGACTTGACTGTGTAAGTGAGGAGGTCTTGTGTGCCACCTGTCTGAGCCTCCATGGTATCAGGGTCTGATAGCATCATGTCCTGCTCTGCGCTTTTCTGCACCGCGTATGTAGATGGAAGTGTGGGATCTATCGAGTTGATCATCTCCTTCTCATCACTGGTGACTGCAAGCCCTTTCGTGAACACACGAGATTTCCGCTCGCCTTTCTGATTGAGGTACGAAACTTGCAGTTGCAGGGTGACCGAGCCACTGACCTCAAATCTAGGTTCAACTCTAAAGTATATCTCGTCGTTGTCACTCACACTGCTCAGGCTCATCTGACCAATCTCCTTCAGCTCCTCAGCGTCGTAGAACGAAACTCCTGAAACGTCCGTTAGCCTAACGGAGTCTGGTCCTATCAGTCTAAGGACCAGATCACTGGCAATGAATTCCTTGCCGGAGAGCGACTTCATGCTGCGCTCGACTTCGTCTGTTCCCACATAGTACATCGTACCCCGAGTCAGTTGACTTAACGCTCCCAGACTTCTCAGATGAAGATGACTCCCAGAGACAACTCCGACAATGTCCACAGCTGTCCCAACGTCCTTGAATCCCTTGGCTAGATGGTGGTAAAGCGAAGGGCCTCCAATTGTGGGTCCCTCAAGTGTCCCTATTCCAACATTTGCAGCGCCATCGGTCAATAGAACCACTCGGTCTGCACTGTATTCAGCGGCTAACACGAGTGCAGAGGCCATAGCCGGGCCCAGGGCTGTCCCTCCGTTGGCCAATAACTCCTTGATATGCTTCCTGCACTTCCCCAAGTTGGATTCGACTTCAGCTAACTCCACTCTGTCAAGAAGCTGTCTAGTCTCTTCTTGAACCGCCTTGAAGCTTGAGTAGCTTCCGGGAGGTATAGTTACAAAACTACCATCGAGGAGATTCCTGATTCTGACTTCGCTTTCAAACTCAATCAGACCGAAACGAGTTCCAGAACCTGTCCCAGCAAGACTATCTATCGTTGTGAGTAGCGATTGCTTGACAGACTCAATTGATGGGCCTGCCATCGAGCCAGAGACATCAATGCAAGCAATCCAAGGTCTTCCACTTGGTCGCTTGTCAGCCTCCATAGCTTCATGTTTGGTCTGGGCCTCTTGTTCAGCAGTTATCTCTATCTCCATAGAATCTGCGACTCTCGGGAGTTCCAGTCGGACAGGATTCAAAGTCCCGCAGAATACGCATTCATGCACAAGCCCCAGCGTTGGGTCCTCTCTCAGGCTATCTGTTGTTGTCATGAAGCCCCCACACCGAGCACAAACTAGTGGTCTGGAAGACCTCGTGACTGATGCTCCCAGAAGCTCCTGAAAGTTCAGTCTGAGCACGAATGGCAGTCCTTTCCCTAGTCCTTGCTTTGAGGGGAATCTCTCAGAAGACGTATCAAACAGCTCATTTCACCTCATTCCTCCTTCAATGGAGGGGAAAAAGGATAAACATTCAGGACAGACTGGCCGTCTTCGAATACTGACGACCCTCAGAGTCTAGCTCATTTCGTCTGAGATGCACATCGGCCCTAGTCGAAATCATGGAATGGACTGAGCGAACAACTTCATGGAGTATGAGTACAAGTATCATCAACATCTTGAACACTTCATGGATACATCTCTGTGATGTGGCGCATTATGGAGTCCATATGATGATGAGTAGGTCAGTGTTTTCTTGAATCTCTCTTATTCGGATAATGAAAAGGCAGGTTTGAAAAAGGATAACCTTATACTTTTCTCCGGTACCAAAAAAACAATCAGTCCGAAAAGAAGGTTGTTCAATTTAGGAGAAATTAACTCTTCTCTGAGGATCTTCAATGAAGTGATTCATCGAAAAAGGTAGGGCTCGCATTGAGTCAAGTAGAGCTTCTTGAGCTTATTCAGTCGCACGTAATAATACTGCCTGATGAAGTTAGATCAATAATCGTTGACACAGAAGGGAAACTCTGGAAAGATGCAAAGGCAGTTACAGCTGCAATGATTCGTGCCCTCATTCAAGACTACTATAGGCAAAAGAGTTCTAGGACCATGAAACCTGAGGGCATGGGTTGGAGAAACAGATACAACATCCATCTATTGAGTGGCTTGTCTCAAAGAACCATATACCAAGAGTGGGGCGTTATTGAGATGCTCGTCGAGAGTGATTTTCTCGAAAGACGTCCCTCTCTATCTCATTGGGGGCGACAGAAGTACAGGTATCGATTGAATCTTGATTTTCTACCAAAATCAACTTCGCTGTTGAAATCTATTCAACTGTTCATTGAGGGTGATGATGACTAATCCCGTAAAAAGGAAGCGTAGGTGCCTCGTGTTCAGATGTATCGGTTGACGCTACTCTGATTTTCATCTACTCTACGGCCAGCTGAACTTGTTCTTTCTACCTAGTGACCAGAGAAGATTTCCTTTTCTCCGAAGATTGATCTCCGAGATGAGTGATTCACCAGATCCCACGAAGATAAGGAACTTTCTGTTAGTGTGGTTAGAAACGAGTTTCTGTTTGCTAAATGTACCCTATCATGACCCTCTAGAGATAGACCCTGATATGTTATCTGCCCTTCTCAGAGCGATTCAGCATATGATGAATGATGGAATCCGGAGAATTAAGAAAAGGCAGAGTACATACCTGTTTGAAATCAACAAGGATCTACTCTTCGTTCTGATCATGCAATCTGTTCCAGATGAAGCTATCTATAGACAGGCTCTAGTCAAAGTCAAAGAAAAGGTGAGCAGCAAATTTCAGGATCGACCTGAGTGGCCCCGCCTTGTAAAGACCGGTCAAATTGGTATGATTTGCGAATGTGCAATTGATGTCGTGCCTATTTTGCCTCTGAGGTCAATAGACCAACAGCTTACACCTGAGTTTCGGAGTAGAAGAGAGGACATTCCCTTCAATATTAGCGAGTTCAGCGATATGCTTGATTTGGTCTGCGGATTCATCGATGGCAAAAAGACCGTGGCGCAGATAGTTGATACAATACCGATTGATGTGAATTTAGTACTCGGACTTCTATCGGTTCTGCTGGCTTATGATTGGATTGAGTTAATCAGAGTGCCATCACTAGGAGACACATTGACATTGGTCAAAGAGCCAACTGGGAGTGAATTCAATTCATTCCTACCATCCCGTCGAGTAGAAGAACTGATTCATGACTTCAATGGCGAATTCCCGATAAATCAGATTGCGGACAATCACAAGATGAATCCGAGTGTTGTTCTTTTTATTGCAAGGCAACTGCTTGAGAAAGGCATACTGTCTTTTGCTGCATAAACACCCAAAAACCAACTCTCACCCCTACAACTTGGACCTGGATAATCATACCCCCCTACGTCCACCCAGTACGACCCCGCTACATCTACGCAAGCACACCCCGCTCTGGACACGCACCCGTAGGCTCCTCGTTCTGGGTGATTCCATAACAGTTTGGCAGGAATACGTGTGCGGTCTGCACCCGTTTCTCCACCAAGTTGCGAAATCTCCGAGCAAATACTTCATTACCGAGCATGGCCAACCGACCCAGCGGAC
>JABCTJ010000239.1 GCA_018238375.1 Candidatus Thorarchaeota archaeon | reverse complement strand
TGTTGCTCCTTCTGCAAGACCCCATGAGAATACTTCGGCACCAACGCCTGCGAGCAGAGTCCCAATAAGGCCCATCAAAGTGTACATAATGCGCTGACCGCGAGTTATTGGAATCTCACCAAAGACTACTTTCCCGGTATGGCCATCAATGGCACATTTGTACAAGTCACCTTGGAACTTGTAGCGAATCAATGCAAATGGAACTTGAAGGTAGGTTGTTCCTCTTACATTGGTCGTAGTCCTACAATCGAATAGTTCTGTTAGCCCGCCCTTTGCCTGCGCGCGATGTCTATCCGCAACACGACTGTGTACGGCCTTCTCGGATTCCTCCATGCCAATCTCTGCATTGAGCATGACAGGCTCCAAGTCCTTAATTTTCTCGAAATTGTAAGGCTCAGTGTTCTTAAGGTCAATCTTCTCTAGATACTCTTCGAGACCGTAGAACTTGGCACCCTTCCGTGCTAGGAGTCGCTCGTCTGTGTCAGTGTGGATTTCGTCCTGCACTGGCACATATCCCGTCTCGTAGTCGGTGTAGGTTTCAGTAGTAGTATTGCCTTCTGAGTCTGTAACAGATCTCGTCTTCTCAACTGGCACTTGGACGGTTTTATAGCCCTTATACCAAGAGTCAGCTTTTACTTTTGATGTCCAGATCGGGACGTAGATCAACCTATTCTCGGCAATGCGAGATACAGTCACTAGTGACTTGTTCATCCCCTTATTCTTATCGAGAAACTTGCGGAAGCCCTCTTCACGCTCTTCAGCGTCAACAGCATCTTCCATTAAGTGGTCGCCTATCGCCTTGCCTTCGATTGTGGTCGTTCCACCGCAGTAGGTGCAGGTGATAACCATATCGTCGGGTCCAGTCCGTACATTTCCATTGCAGACGGGGCACTTGAAAGTGGTTGCCGTCTGTACTTCCGATCCCATTGTCAAACTCTCCATTAATTGGTTCTGAAACTGTTTTTCTCCGCGAATTCTATTATTACTTGTGGTGATGTTACGAGGGCAAGCTCTGGAGCTCAGGCAATAGGTGTTTGGTTTGATTCAAGTGCCGAATCTCCTCAACAAAGAGCAGCAATATCAAGATCGATGTGAAAACATGGACCAGCATATTGCCTGAGGAATAACTGAGATATGCCATCCCTGACTCATAGGGCAGTAACACCTCATAGAGCAGAAATACCACTATGGCTAAAATCGATGGACCTACAAGCCAACCAATGATTAGCATAATCGTGAGCAAAGGATGAACTGTGTTTTTATAAACAATCCAAAGGACATAGCCATTTGCCAACGTAATAGCAAGAGACCACACAAAGCTTGCTACGCCGTAGTAAGGACTGCTGGCTATCAAAGGAGCGACATAGTACACCAAGGCAATCCTCGCAAGCCATGTAGCCAAGAAGACCCAGCTCAAGGTACTGCCGAGTTTCCTTGCAAGACCAATGAATCCAACCGTGACCAAGACTGACCCTACGAAGGCCACTTGGCTAACGCGATACATCATGGCTCCAAGCTCCAAGAGGTTAACCGACCCGTCGAAAAGCATCATCATCAGTGAGATACTAGCAATGTCCGTAGCGATTATGATGATAACACCCGGAATCCCAAGAATCAGCGCCAACCTTATGGTATCAGTGGAGTCTTCAATAGCCTTGTCGTCGTCATGTTTCTCATGTCCCATCATTGCACCGCTCCCACCACGGTATTATTTGCTTTCCTGAACCCAATTATAGTTTTGGGCCGACTCGACGCTGTCAAAGCAATAGGGGTAACGCTCTACCTTCGTACTTCGTCGCGGAGTCGCGCGGCAGAGAACTCCTCTACTCGGTCTTTCACATCCTCGCGAGCCGCCTGGTGATTCTCAAGGAATTCCATCATCATCGGTGCTAGAATCTGCTTACACTCGCCGCAGAGGATCTCACCGCCTCGACATTTCTGCTCTATGTCTTTGAGGTCCTTGTCGTCAGGCATGAAGATGTACTTGTAGTACATGAAGACGCTACAGATATCGGGATTCGCACCAAGTTCGCGTTGCTCCTTTACTGTTGCTCTTCCACCGGTGAAAGCAGCCATGACTTTCTTCTTGGCCATTTTGGGACTGTCAGTTGTGAAAACGGTTGACATTGGATCTGAAGCAGACATCTTCCCGCCTTCCTTCAGCCCCGGTACGAACTTGTTTTGAATGCTGGCTGGCTTGTAGTAGCCAAGTCGTTCCGCCACATCCCGAGTTACTCGCCAGAAGGGATCTTGATCAATTGCACATGGAATGATGCAAGGCGTTTTCTTGCCATATATCCACGAATGAAGAAACGCAGGCACAGCCTGAATCGCAGGGTGCCAGTTGGAGCCAATGTTCGTGCTATTGTTGAATCCGAAGACCGCTTTAACAGTCGAGAATGTGACCTTCCTGGCGACCTGAACGGCCAGTTCGTAGAGGAGATCGATGTGCTCGATATCATCTATGATGTATGTGTTTTCGGGTTCGAACCCAAGTGCGAGCAAATCTAGAGTGTTCTCATATGTAAACCGCTTGACATCATCGAGGCTGAGATGCGTGTCAAAGAAGTATTTCTCGTCATTGGTCATCTGGAAATACAGACGTGTGTCAAACTTATCCTGCATCCATTTGGTAAACATCCATGTTGGAAGATGACCAATGTGCGTGTGACCACTGGGACCGCGACCTGTGTAAAGAATGAACTTATTCTTCTTCTCATATTCATCGAGAATCCAATCGAGGTCTCGATGAGAGAAGAAGTAGTCCCGATCTAGCATGATATGTCTGTCTTTTGTAATCTTGTTGATTCGTGCCTTCAACTCGGGGGTTATTCTCTGCGTGCCAAACTGCTTGATGAGGCGGTCATAATCAATCTTGCCTCGGACCTCCCAAGGGGTGACAATCATTTCCATTTCTTCGTCGTTGTTGGCCATCATGAAACCTCTCAGTAGATTGCCCATTCAGTCGAGAGAATTCCAATTAAGGCTGATGGTTCTTGGTAACATTGCTCCCATCAAAATGTCAATCCAATTCTTGCTCGGGCCGCGACCTAATCAAAGCAGGAATTAGACGCACGATGTTGAATTCCATAGAACGACGCTTCGATCGAGAGCAAAAAGCCAAAGAGCTATGCTAGAAAGGCGATTCGTATCATTTTGTGAAAACGGTGACCCCAACAAAAGGGGCTGATTCAATATGCAGATTGATGAAT
>JABCTJ010000237.1 GCA_018238375.1 Candidatus Thorarchaeota archaeon | reverse complement strand
AGGCCATTGAGCGTGGCATTGAATCCATCTTCAGGTTTCAAAGGGATTCTGGGCACTTCCTGACTGAGGTGCCAAAGACCGAACGGGGTCGGGCCAGTACTGTGAAAGATGGGTGCTGTCTTGATGGCAATATTCTCTACTTCATGATACACTTCGGCTACCATGAAGACCCTAGAGTGAAACGGTTGATTGAGTTCCAGATTGAATACCATTCGGATGATGTTGGAGGCTGGAAGTGTCGAGCGTATCCCATTGACAAATCAAGAGTGTTCCCAGAGAACTGCTACATGGGTGGAGTCAAGCTTCTCAGGGGACTTGCTTCCATCCCGGTAAAGGAACGATCGAAGAGGATTAGAGAGATTATCGACCAAGAGGTAGAGATAGTCTTGGAGAATAGAATCTACAAGTATCTACGCGCGCCAGATGGAAGCCGCAAGGACAAGGCAGGATGGAAGAGATTCGGGTTCCCCATGTTCTACCAATCGGATGCTCTTGAGGTTCTTGATCTACTAACGGGCCTTGGAGTTAATGATAATAGAATGCAAGATGCAATCGACCTAGTTGTAGCGAATCGTCCAGCGGATGGTAAGTGGCTTCTCAAAGACAGCTTCAACGGCAAAATGCTATGTGACATCGAGGTTAAGCATAAACCATCGAAATGGATCACTCTCCGTGTGTTAATGGTTCTACGAAGATACTATGGCGAGTAGACTGGCATCGACTAGCTCTACTATTACGCATTCAGTCGCTTGTAGATCTGTTCATTGCTCTTGTATATCTGCAAGAACTCAGCAAAGAGCTCATCATAGAGTGTCCTATTATCGGGATTCGGATGGAACTCATTCGAGAACTGGATCAAATGACAAATTTCGTCGAAAGCGCAATATCCCAGAGCCACAGATGCAATGAGCGCTGCACCTCTTGCATTTGCGTATATTGGGTCCTTGACCTGTCGGATGGTCCTATTCAAGACATCTGCATATATCTGGCACCAGATGTCGGACTGTGCTCCACCACCAATGATATTCAGCGGATCCAGCTTCCTCTTTATGAACTTCTCAACGCCCTGAAGCAGCCATCGACTATTGTAGGCAACGCCCTCGAACACGGCTCGTATCATGTTCGGGCGGTCGATTGGCAGAGAGAGATTGTGGAATCCTCCACGCAGTGTGTGATTCTCCACAGGAGTTCGCTCGCCATACAGCCATGGAGTGAAGATTAGTTTGTTACTTCCAGGAGGCGCATTCTCTACTATCTTGTCAAACTCCCTGTAGACATCCGGATTGCCATAGCGTGTCTTATCATCAGGGTAGAAGATGTTGTCTCTCAGGAATGTCAGGCAGGCTCCCGCAGACTCCTGTTCATTGACAACGAAATATCTGCCGGGAATCGTGGAGGGAATTGAAGCCATGTTATGGGATAAATCCGTTTTCTTGAAAGGCACATGGCAGAGGATCCAGCTACTGGTGCCAACGTAGATGTGGCCCTCGTAGTCCCTGACTGCCCCTGAACCAATCATAGCAGATTGAAGGTCAGGAGACCCGGTGACGACCTGTACGTTTCGATTGATTCCAATCAGGTCCGCAACTTCCTCAGACACAACTCCAAGCACATCAATGGAACTCTGTAATGGGGGCAATTTGTCTTGATCTATACGTAATTTCTTGATGAGCGCTTTATCGTAATGGATATTCCAGATGTCCCGGGTATTCGCCAGCCAGTGAAGCATGATGGAGTCATAGGAAGCTGCGAACTTCCCAGTAAACTTCAGATTCAAGAAATCCTTTGGCTCCAAGAACTTGTACGTTTTCTCATAGATCTCCGGGCGCTCGTGCTTCAGGAACAAGATATGCGCGATTGGGTCCTTGCCAGCGTTTGCAGGAATCCCCCCAGTCTTGCGAATCCATTTGAGAATGTTCAAGATGCCGTATCCTTGGATGTTCACAATCCCTCGCAGGTACTTAGCGATGTATGGAGCGCCTCGAGAGTCCATCCAGATTATCGCATTCATGAGGTGGTTGCCTTTCGCGTCGACAGCCACTGTACCGGACCATTGACTCGAGTTGCAGACTGCAACAATGTCATCGACAGGAACAAGATTTTTGTCAACAATCCGTTTTGCACAGGCGATAAGAGCCGTCCACCATTCATCTGGGTCCTGTTCTGCACCACCACCTTCCAAGAGGTACAACGGCGTCTTTTCCATTTCAAAGGCGAGAATGTCGCCACTCATGTTTGCGAGGGCTACCTTCATTGCTGATGTGCCATGGTCCACCGCGAGGACATACTTCCGCTCTCGTTCGTCGGCTGTCATTGCCTATCCCTTCATCACCAGTAGCGAATCCGCTATAAATAGGATAACACTCAATTCTTGGAACACGTGTTCTAAGAAAGAGTACTCGCGTTTCCTGGTACGAAAGGTTTCTTGGCTAAGATGTAGTATTAATGGATGCTACCGTTTCTTTCTTCCAGAAGCCTTTCTTGTTGAGCCTCTTGCCAAGGTAGACCAAGCTTAGCATGATAGGAACCTCCCAGAAGAGGCCCATTGTGGTGCCGAGGGCGGCTTGGGAACCCAGCCCATAGAGGGCAATGGCTGTCACAATGGCTATCTCGAAATGGCTTGAAGAACCTATAATCACGGTGATTATGCCTTCCTTGTAATGAAGGCCTGCGATTTTCGTGGCCAACAGGTTGATGCCAACGACTATGAAGAATCCTAACAGTAACGGAACCGATACGAGCGCTATGAGATCCGGATGTTGTATGAGGACATTGCCATTTAGGCTGAACAACACTATGAGCGTCGTCAGGAGAGCAATCATTGAAACCTTGCCCACGGCTGGTCGGTACACACCTTGGAACCATTCCTCGCCCCGTGTGCTGGTAAGATATCTCTTGGAAAAGTAGCCCAGAACCATTGGGATTCCTACGAACACGACCACGGATATCATGAGCATCATCCAATCGATCGGGATATTCTGAATGCCCGTCAGCAGCGCAACGATGGGCACGTACAGGATCATAATGGTCACGGTGTTCAGACTGGTGTTAATGAGGTTCTGCTCCTGGTTGCCCTCAGCCATCTTACCCCATACTAGGACCATAGCTGTGCATGGGCTTGCGCCCAGCAATATCAGGGATACTATGAGCTGATCATGTCCTGCTAGGAATATATTGGCAAGAATCACCGTAACTATTGGGGCTAGTATCCAGTTGGAGAGGATGGTGAGGACTATAGGTTTAGGTGCTTTGGTGATTTTTCTAATCTCAGATAGTTGGATGTTCAAGAGGGCAGGGTAGATCATGAGGAACAGGCATATGCCGATAGGTATTGAGATGCCCATGTACTGCCAGCTGTTAATCGCTACGCTTAGACCGGGGAAGACTTGGGACAGCAATAGACCAATGGCCATGCAGAGGGCTACCCAGACTGCGAGGTACTTCTCCCAAACCCCAAGATGCATCTTGTCATCTGCCATGATTTGCTGCTCCGACACTCATTATCTGAACTAGATTTCCAGTTGCTCCAGATTGCCATCAGCGTCTATTGACTCGATGATAAGAGGGGAGCCCTCGCCAGTCACCTTATCGAGCTTGAGCTGGTTTTTCATGACTAGAAGGAAATCAAGCGGATTGACGCAAGCTTCAGGAGGTAGGACTCCTTTCTCAGTTATCTTACCACGCTGCATGAGGACTGCACCAATGGCGGCTGGAATGCCAGTACCCTCACCCATCGACTGGCCTATAGAAGCCATTGAGAAGTCGAACCGATGCGGCTTCCCATCGACAATGCCTCTAATTGTAATCTTAAGGCAGCCACGCTGCACGCCGAAATTTGTCGATTTCAGAATCTTCTCTCTCTGCTCCAGTATGTAGGCAATAGCGAAGTCCAGAGGAATTACTTCCGTCCCTTTGACATCTAGCGATTCCTCACCAACGATTCCCAACCTTGCTATTTCTCTAATCAGGTCATAGTACTGGGTGGGTATGACACAACCCAAATTTGTGACTCGCTTACACTTGATGTAGTTGGGCAGCGTTATCGTTTCAGGATGCGGATAAGGATAGCATCTATAGACGCCAATACGGTGGAAGTCAACGTCAATCTCCAGTGCCCTTCCGCTCTCGCCAAAGTACTCAACTGTTTCGAACTTCCCGTCCAGATACATAGGTATGGGAGAGGTCATGCTATGGATTCGATGCGCAACAACAGCCGCTCCCTCCTTGGGTTCGCCGCCATGAGCATGAAGAATGTCAATTGACTCGACCTCGTCCAGCATCTGGTCAGCGCAGAGCTTGACAAGAAGATTTGCAACGCCTGGTGAGCTTCCCAAGCCAGTAAGTGCTGAGATGCCAGCCTTTTTCGCAGCCTTGTTCATTGATAGAAGGATCTTGGTAGCATCATAGTCATCACAGACATCGACGTAGTTGATTCCAGATTCTATCACAGCTTTCAGCACAATAGGCCCAAGCTTGTAGAAGGGGCCGCAGCAGTTGAGCACCACATCTGAGCCCTTGATGGCTTCCTTTATGGAATCTGGATTAGAAGCATCCACCATCACCGCTGATAAACAGCCTTCGCCAATCTCGGAAACGCAGGTCTGTGCTCCTTCGTAGTTGAGGTCAGCAACCACTATCTCATCGAACTCACCGATTGATGTCAGTGTCTTGACGGCAATAGAGCCGACAACTCCACAGCCACCTAATACAACAATCCGAGACATACTTGCGGTGTTATGCGCCGCGTATTTAGGTCTGTTGCGGTAGGGGAATCAATAGGAAGCCTGCTCTACTTTCCACTTGTCATCTTCCTTTCTCAAGTGGATAGACACAGGCATTCCACGCACAGAACCGTCTGCGTTGTACTTTGTGAAGAGGAGTGTGCAATAGCCCTCGTTCACCTGGTTCGCGCGGTCGAACTTGTAGTGGACGCCGTATTGTTCAAAATACCCTCTACCCTGATTCCACCACATGATAGACGAGCTGCCCTTGGTCGTTAGGGCTTTTCTGTTATCCATAGTAAGGGTTTCCGCCCATTTTGCCAAATCGTCCTGCTGAAGCAAGTCGTAGTGCTTTTGCGCAACCCTCTTTGCATCTGCAACAGTCATCATGCACTCCTCCATCTAGTTGTGAAGTATCATCCGTCCTTGTAGTTAAGCATTGTGAGGTGGCATCTTGTGTCACTAATATCCCATATCCTCCATCGAAACTGTAATCAGAACAAGCTGGAATTCGGAAACCTAGCAAGAGGCGATTCGATGAACAAGAGTGTCGACACCGAACATGTTTCAGAATGTACCGTTTGTGGTACCACTCTAATTTACGGCGGAACTGACAAAGAGCAGACCTGCACATTCTGTGGTATGCTGACATACTCGCCCATATACTGCCCCGAAGGTCACTTCGTCTGTGATACTTGTCATGCCGAAGGAGCCCTCGATTTTCTCAACCGCTTGACGGAAACCGAAACCAGCACGGACCCAATTGAGCTCGTGGACCGAGCGATGACCCATCCAAGCTTCAAGTTCCATGGTCCTGAGCATCATAGTCTAGTTCCAGCAGCGATACTGATTGCTATGAAAAACAGAGGAGTCCGCAGACACGACGGGTCGCCAATAACTAAGGACATTATCCTTGAGGGAATTCGCAGAGGATTCAAGATTCCTGGCGGCTTCTGCGGCTACGCAGGCACTTGCGGAGCTTGTGTTGGGGCAGGGATTGCCTTGGCGCTCTATTTGGATTCTACACCCAAACGTGCAACCCCAAGATTGCAAGCTCACAGAACTACATCTAATGCATTAGCGCTATCACAAGATGAGCTTATTCGATGCTGCAAGAGAGCAACATACTATGGACTGACTGCCGCGATTGAGGTGCTCAAGAATGATTACAATATTGACCTCGGTCCCGTTCCCAGTCTTCAGTCCTGTGTTCATTCAGAGAGAAACCCTGACTGTGCTATGGATGAGTGCATGTATCACGTCGCATCAATGGCTACTTGATGATAATGGTGTCGCCGACTCTTACAGGAAGGCGATCAACAGCGCGCCCATTCTTAACTGAGAGCTCGAGTGTGCCCGCGCTACCAGTGACGAGAAACATATCATACTCAGGCCCTTCACCGTATGTGCCAGCCCATGCGATGTCCCGATTTAGCGCCCGATAATTCAGGTGATACATATCCTTGTCCAGCGGCGGCACATTGGTAATTATGTTACCAAAATGATCAACGCGGACTACTTCTCCACTGCGTTCTTCCTGCCAAAACCTCAGAACTATATCGAGGTTTGATTTGCGTTCCCCTAGGAACTTCTCGCCGGCCCCACTCGATACGTAAGCAGCCACCTTAGCAAAAATTTCTCGTCCGTGAAAGGTAGTAAACTCAGGCTGGTCAATTTGAATCTTGAATACGTCTTTGATGCCATCCTTGTGAACGGCTGGGTACATCAAGCCATTATCAGGACCGATGAAGACGTAATTCTTGGTTCTAACGAAGACAGCATCGCGTCCAGTCCCGACACCAGGGTCGACCACACATACGAAGGTCGTATTCTTAGGGAAGTATGGATAACCTTGGAGTAGAATCCACGCGCCCTCCCTCACGGATTGGGGCGATATCTCATGAGTGAGGTCTAGCACTCTAGCCTTAGGATAGATTGTGTATATCACTCCCTTCATCATGCCAGCATACTCTGACTCTGAGAAGTCAGTCATCAGAACTATCATCATTTCGCCTCGCTTGGTCCCTTCGGTAAAACAGACAACAGAGGGTTGATTATTGTTTCTATTCTACCTCAATCATTCTAAGCTCGTTATAATCCGTTATGACTCTTATGTATCCACGAAGTAGGTCATCCACATTGGAATCTCCAGTGTCCACCTTGAGCGTGCCCCCCTCAATATCCCTGAGCTTAGCAGGAGTAGACATAATGAGTATCTTATCACGGTCAACCTGGTGAATCACTTTTGGACTGATCTGCTGATTGCCACGTCCAAAAAGCATTCCTTGATGGCCTATGGGCGAAACGATGATCCAGACCTTTCCAAAGTCCTTGACAATGCTCATGATTTTTTCTTCATTTACATCGTTGTAGACAGTTCCTTCGCTGTAGACATCAACACCAAGTGTGGTCTTCTTTACGCCCAGCATGTCAGCCACGTTCTTGACAGTAGTACCAGGTCCAAGAATGTAAGTGCCATCTTGAGTCATGGATTCTACCACATACTTCGCGATAGCCTCTTGTGCCTCGTGCTCGTCAACAGTTTCGGGACTAGCTTGTTTTGCACCTTGGAATCTTGCAGGCACAGAGGGCCCCTTGAGGTATCCATAGAGCCGGATGATAAACCGGTCTTCCCTGAAAGCCTCTTCGTCTGCGTCCATCACCTCGAATTCAGCCATTGTTGCAGTGCCCTCAGATACTAGTCGAATTACGTCAGCGGCATCCCGAGGGTTAATGACGAATATGCCGCTATACATTTTGACACCTGAGGGAACTCCTAGGACCATGAGGTCGTTGAGATCGTTCTCTTCCACAGCATCAAAGATGTCTCTTGCTGTTCCATCCCCTCCAACAAACACAATCAGTCGTGCTCCGGCCTTGTACAGAGCCAGAGTACAGGCCTTTGTGTCAGCTGCAGTGGTTTGGTCTCCAATCTGAACGTCAACAATTCGATGATTAATTCCAATCTCGTGGGAGTAATCAGCGCCCATTGCATCCGGGCAAGTAACAAGCTCTATCTTTCGAACATCTGAACTAACTAGGGGAAGGAGTGATTCTAGGAACTCCTTGGCACGACCGGGCGCAACGGGTTCTGCACCAAGCTTCAATGCCTCATCGACAACACCGTCTGTGCCCTTAAGCCCAACGCGTCCACCCATCCCCGCAATTGGATTCACAACCAAACCGACGAGCATCTTGAAGCACACACCTGATGATTCATGGGAAGAGTAGCAGCGCTTTAGCAATTGTGATTGGTTCCTTGCGTGTGCACAATATGTACTGTCAAGCACAGTTCAGACAAGTGCACCTACTGTTGCAGCCGTCATGAACCAGAAGGTCACTCGCACTAAGACTTCCTCAATGAATTTGGGTGGATTGTTAGGTGTCGCGTCTGCGGGCCAGCGATTGCGCCTGTAATCGTCAAACTTTCCGAAAGTCTTGTCGTATTGAGTTGTCAGCGGTATCTTAACGCGCGTGTCGCAAATCGTATTCAGTGCACGAATTAGGGTGATGAAGTCTAGGTCAAGTCTGACGACCCACTTGCGCATTATTTGGAAGAATTGGCGAGAGTCAATCTTCTCCCAATTAATAGTCTTGAGCGCTTCCCTATCATCAGCATTTACCCTTGAAACGTTGAACTTGCATTCTTTATCCGCCAAGCATCTAGCCTTGACGTACAGCTTCCTCTTAGACATCCAAAACACAATCTCGTGTTCTCCAATGGTCTTCATGAGCACCTTGTGGCTACCCGCAGGAAAGATGACCTCCACAATTGGTGGGTCCCTGTACTTGGGATGCTTCTTGAAGTACAGATCAAGAGCCCACTGAAGTGCTGGAAACAAGTTTACCGGGTAGTATTCATCAGGCTTCGTCATCGGTTACCCAGCTCCTACGCTTCACACTCACAGATATGAGTTACTGAACATCAGATATAATGCAAGCTCGGAGAAACTCTGCACTTGGAATTCCGGTCACCGCGAATTTGAGTGAGCTTCGCGAGCCAGAGCTAAGGTTTTGCCCAGCTTTGAGAATATGTCAATAATGCCCTCGCCCGTCTTAGCTGACGACTCAATGTAGGGCATATTGTGCTCATCAGCGAACCTACGCCCCTCAGCGGGTTCCACCACGCGATCTGGCAAGTCCGTCTTGTTAGCAACGAGAATTAGAGGAATCTCCTTGTTGATAGCCTTCGTGAGCTCATCCATCCATTCTTGGAGGACCATAAACGTTCTTCTTCGAGTCACATCGTAGACCAGAATTCCACCGCTTGAACCGCGATAGTACATCGGTCTTAGAATCTGGAATCGTGATTGACCTGCGACATCCCAAATTTGTAGCTTAACCGTAACCTCTGAGCCATCAGATCTGGTCACGGTGATGTTCTTGACGGCGAACTGAGATCCGATCGTTGTCTTGTAATCGGTGCGGAAGAAACCGTGAGAGAAGCGTGTCACAATCGCCGTCTTGCCTACTGCCCCCTCACCTAGAACAACAACCTTGAACAGATAATCATATGAACTGCTGCTCATTTATTCGACCGCCGTTTGCTCATCCCGTGTAGCCCTACTATGATGGAATCATCGCGGGGGCTTTCTAGGTATCTATCTTGGAGGGAAAGGGTCGCCGCGTACTAATAAGCTTTCGTGGTTTAACGCACAGTTAATGTGAGTGATGAGATGCAGGCAGTTGAGGAGAGCAACGGACTATGAATTCGACTTCACCCACTTCAGGAACTTGGAAAGGAGTCTGTTGAACTCTTCCGGCTGTTCAATCATGGGTGAATGGTTCGCGCCTCTGACGACAGCGATATCAGCCCGCGGAAGCGCTCCCTCTAGCTGCTTAGCTACCGAGGGCGGGATGAGATCATCGTGTTCCCCAACGATAACAAATGCGGGAATCGTGATCTCCCCTAATCTATCCGAGATGTCAAAATGATCGCAAGCACGAAGGTCTCTCTGCATTATCCAAGGGTTGGTCAAACTCATTTTGGCTCCCGCTTTTTTAATTTCATACTCAGGTGATTTGACTCGCTTGAGCGCACTCTGAAGAAGGAACAGGTTGATTTCGATAGCTTCCTTTGCCACGCCAGAGCCGCGCTTCCTCATGTCAAGGTCAGAAGAGGTGCTCACCAGTACCAGTGCGCAAGGCATGCAGACTCCGTCTTGCAGGACGTACGACATGGCTACACCTCCGCCCATGGAATGTCCAACCAGAACAAAGTTGTCAAGAGATAGATGTTGAATCAGTGATGCAAGCTCGCGAACATATTGAGTTTCGATCTCGGGATCTTCCTCTGTGGCTTGTGACTCTGCATGACCTGATAGATCTAATGCGATGACTCGGTGGGTCTGTTTGAAGTGCTTGACCTGAAGACTCCAAAGGATATGCGAGCCGCCAGCCCCATGGATAAAGAGAAGAGCTGGTTTCGTCGCTGTAGGCTCTGAGGGGGCTTCATCAATATAGTGGAGTTTGAGTCCATTGTGCTCAAAGAAAGTCATGTGTGGTCAACCTTGAAAAAATGACAACAGATTGCGCTATAAGTCCTAGTCGGTAGCCTTTTTTCCATTATTGTATTCGAGTGGACTGTGAGAAGGATGACAGGAAAGCTCTTCGGAACAACTGGTGTGAGAAAGATCTACGGTACTGAGTTCAAACTGGACATGGCCATTGGACTAGGCAAAGCTCTCGGAACATACTTGGGGAGCGGAACGGTCCTTCTCGCTCACGACGCACGAACCACAAGCCCCATGGTGGAGGACGCCCTTGCGGCAGGAATAATGTCAACAGGAGTGAATGTTGTCAGAGCAGGTCTCATCCCCACTCCAACTCTGGCATTCATGACAAAGTACCACGGTTATGACACCGGCGTTATGGTAACAGCGTCTCACAATCCGCCCGAGTACACGGGCTTGAAATTCTGGTCGAGGTCAAGCATGGGATATAAACAGGCAGAGGAAGCACGCCTTGAGGAGATCTACAACTCCAAGGAATTTCAGATTGCTGAATGGAATGAGCTGGGAATCGACGGAAAATTGGAAACCGCTGTTGACCGTCATATCAAAGAGATACTCGCTGTCTGTGATGCAAACCTCATCAGATCAAGGAAATTCAAGATTATCGTTGACCCGGGAAACGGCGCAGGCTGTGTCCTTACACCATATCTGATAAGAGAGCTTGGTTGCAAGATGGTGACAATCAATGGGCAGACAGATGGTCATTTCCCAGGAAGAAGATCTGAGCCCGATGAGGAGTCTCTTGGAGACCTCGTGAGCATGATCAAGAAGACCGGCGCGGACTTTGGCATTGCCCACGATGGGGATGCTGATCGCGTTGTCTTTGTGACCGAGTCCGGTGAGGTTGTAAGAGGTGATAGAGTCATTGCTCTCATTGCACGCTACATTCTCAAGAGCTCCAAGAAAAAGACTATCGTTACCACAGTGGACAGTTCTAGAGTCTTGGATGAAACTGTCGAAGCGGCTGGTGGAGAAACGGTTAGGACGCCAGTAGGGGATATTCAAGTGGCCATCAAGATGCGGGAAACCAATGCCGTTTTTGGCGGTGAAGCCTGTGGCGTATTCATACATCCGAAGTTTCACGAAGCGCCCGATCCATTTCTTACATCATGTAAAATACTAGAACTGATGGCAATAACGAAACGCAGCTTCGGGGACCTGATGTCAGAGATTCCAGTCTATCCGCTCCTTAAGGCCAAAGTGGAGTGTCCGAACAACAAGAAAGAAGCCGCTATGAAAGAGCTAGCCAAGGCGCTGCCTGAGGCTATGAAGAAGACAGTGGATATTCTCACTGTTGACGGTCTTGGTGTTTTCCTCGAAGAGGGCTGGGTGCTTGTTAGACCTTCAGGGACAGAGCCAGTCATTAGGGTGACCTGCGAGGCGCCGAAGCAAGAGATTGTTGAGTCAATCATGTCAGATGCAAAAGGCACTGTTGAGCGAATTGTGGAGTCTTTATGATGCAGTGAAGTGCTTCTATATAGACAATATTTATAGCGATACTATCAACCTCACACAAGAAAAAGGGGCTTAAGCTATATGTCTGATGACGACGACGATTTTATACTAGAAGAATTCGAATGGGCTCTCAAAGACCCCACCGAAGAGAAGCTTCGAGCCCTAGGGGATGTCGTTAGCACCATTACAAAGAAGCTAGTGGATGCGATAGGAGGCTTGGATAAGCGCCTATATGACCTTGAAACAAAACTTGACGGGCTCGATTCGAAGGTCGACCAAATAGCTAGCCGCGGAGTTGCGCCCCCGTCAGCAGCCTCAGCTGCTGCTTCTGCTGCCCCTGATATAGCCAGTGCTCCGATAGCCAAGGCGCCCACAGCACGACCCCCACCAACTGGAGGGGGAGGCGGGCTCATGGGCGAGTTGAAGACCCTTCTTGCAGCTCGAAGAAGAAAAGCTGACGCTACCGGCGAGTAGAAGATTGACTGCCAAAGGCTAGACCAAACTTCGGACGCTGTTGACAGGATAAAATGGGCCTGCATGTCTTAAAGGTGATAGACCAAAGGCTTCAGCTCGGTCACAGGCAGCTTGTACTCCACGAAGGCGGGTGCGGGTGTTGTATAGATTGGAGTAAAAGCCGCTCGCCTTGGATATCTGGGATTTATGCTGCTTAAGAGCTTGCATAGCAGTATCGTAGCAATCAGAAACATCGACCATGATGCTTGGACGCGAAAGAAGGGAGTTGATCTCCATGTTGTATATCCGCTCAACCCTATGGGCATCATCAAACATTGTGACGTGGGAAGCCCATTCCACTGCCTCCATTACGATTTGCGCGCAGAGATTATGATTACGGTTGTAGTCTTCAACAGAATGGGTGATTATGATCTTGGGACGGGTCCTGAGGATTGTCTGGGCAATTTCATGTGAGAGTGACCAATCGATATCAAAGTCACCGCGCATACTGGTGTGCACCTCTGCCACACCAAGAATTTTGCAGGCCTCATTCAGTTCAGCATTACGCTCATCGTTCCCAGTGAGACATAGAACACTCACAGGAACCCCGAGCTCCACATGCCTTCTGATTGTGCCGCCCGCTCCAAGACACTCATCGTCAGGATGCGCAACTACAACGAGCATGGAGGCCTCATCCGCATCACTCATATCCTCGTGTTCAGGTTGGTGTCTAATCAAGCTTTGGCCCGTTGGTCAGTCTGTGACCAATAAAACCACGAGGCCCACGGGCTTAAGACAACCCTGCTGAAAAGGTGATACGCTTGAACATCGGTGTAAATCTATATCCCTCGATGGGAGGGTCCGGATATCTGGCAACCCGCCTTGGACAACATTTGACACATCGAGGGCATGTGATGCACTTCATCACCTACGAGCGTCCGTTCTCGTTGATGTGGGAGCAAACGCGAGGGGTCCACGTGGACCTTGTCGACCGCTTTGATTACCCGTTGTTCAAGGATGTGGGACCACCATATACAATGGCATTGACATCAAAGATAGTTAAGGTGGCCAAGGATTCTAAGCTTGATCTTGTTCACTCACACTACGCGATACCGCACGCGATGTCAGCTTACATGGCGCGGGAGATATGTGGCATCCCTTACGTGGTCACTCTGCATGGTTCAGATGTGCACTCACTCGGCCAAGACCCTGCCTATAGGCCAGTTGTTGAACATGTCGTTCAAAACGCCGATGCCGTGACAACAGTATCCGAGTTCCTCAAGAAGAAGATAGTCGAGGAGTTGGGAGTCACACGGGAAGTACATGTTATACCGAACTTCATCGATGTAAAGAAGTTCGCACCGAGTTGTGATTTCAAACTGGTAGTTGAGAGTGGATGCGTTTCCGTAAGGAGTACAGAAGAAGCTCAAGAGATTAGTCCCGGAGAGATAGTCCTGCTTCATGCGTCAAATTTCCGCAAGGTGAAACGGGTCGTAGAGCTGATTGACATCATGCGGATAGTTATCGACCATCATCCGAACACTCGTCTTCTGATTGCCGGCGATGGTCCAACACGAATAGAGGTTGAGAGACGAATAGATGCACTTGACCTCTGCAATAATGTTCATCTTCTGGGGATAAAGAGCAACATGCTGGAGATTATGTGCTCTGCGGATGCATTCCTGCTCAACTCGATGCTGGAAGGCATGCCCCTTGTTCTCTTGGAGTCTATGTCGTGCGGTCTACCAGTGGTTACTACTCCCGCGGGAGGTATTCCGGAACTTGTTAGACCCGGCAAGGATGGGGTTGTAACCAAGGGATTCGAAA
>JABCTJ010000023.1 GCA_018238375.1 Candidatus Thorarchaeota archaeon | reverse complement strand
CGGACAGTCGACTGCCCTACTCCTGGAAGAGGGACAGGAAATTCGTGTTAGAATTTTCTGTGTGAGGGAATGTGTATCTGAGTTCCCCGACCGAATCAGCTTAAGGATTCTGCAATGCACATGTAAGTAGCGAACCTGATCATAAGCCCACCTCTCCGATTTATTGTGCATTCTGTGTCCAATGGTTAGCACTTGAACTTGTCTAACTCACCCTGACAGATCTTCTTATCCTCAGGATCGCTTATCTCTTCAATAGCCTTCTGAGAGAGCTGTTTGTACTTCTTGCACTCAGTCTTCTTCCCAGCCACTGCATACGCTCTGGCTAGCACTTCGTACACGAAGGGCATATCCCAGTCATTGAAGTTCTTATCACTGTCCTTGGCCTTCTCAGCAAGCTCCAGACATCGCTTTGCATAATGTAGAGCTGGATCTGCTCGTCCCTTCTTGGCATGGACTCTTGCTATCATATAGTATCCTCTGACAGCATTGGCGAGAGTGCCAATCTTGCCCCAGTGGAAGGTGGATGTGTATGCCATGAACATGGCTTCCTCCAGTTCTTCGGCTGTTGGGTCATCCTTGTTAAGAGCACTCCAGATTGCGTTGTTTGTTTCCATTGCAATCTTCTTGTGAAACTCATTCAACGTCATTTTATCATCTGTCATGTTGCGTCCTCCACTAGCATGTATGCCCAAATGCATTTAGCTACAGTTACTCATCTACCTTTGGGTTGCATAGAAATTTGGCTCCTATGTCATAAGGGATAGTCAGGCTTTTCCTGTCTGTTTCCCTTTTTGCTAGACTAGTATGCAAGCCATCCGCCATCTACGGCAAGAGTATGTCCAGTGATGTATCTGGCATCCTCACTGGCCAGGAAGCAAGCTGCGCCGCGAATCCACTCATTCTTTGCCAGCATGGGCAATGCAGTTCTCGGCTCAATCATGGTTTCCCGCAACTTCTTGTCCTCCATGGCTCCAATCGACATCGATGTTGGAAAGAATCCTGGTGCTATTGCATTCACTCGAATATTGTATTGCCCCAGTTCCACAGCTAGCGCCTTCGTCATCGTCACTAGTCCTCCCTTCGACACGTAATAGCTAACCTCAGTAAATGCAGTGCCTCCGAAACCGAATGTCGAAGATATATTGACGATGGATCCTGACTTCTTCGGAATCATCACCTTTGCCGCTTCTCGTGTAGCCAAGAATGCTGACGTAAGGTTGACATCCATCACAGTGTGCCAGTCCTCGAGAGTCTGTTCAATCAGAGGCTTCACGATATACATTCCAGCATTATTAACAAGCACGTCGACCGTGCCGAGCTGCTCAACAGTATGCTTCACGAGGTTGATGATATCTGCCTCAACTGCAACGTCAGTCCTGTATGGAATTGCGGTGACTCCATGCTTATCTGAAACGTCTTTGGCTATCTTCTCTAGTAGCTTCATTCTACGTGCAGCAAGAACTACGTTTGCACCTGATTCAGCGAAACCATGAGCGAACTGTTCGCCGAGTCCAGCTGATGCGCCTGTGATAATAACTGCCTTTCCTTCAAGATTGTACTTTGCCATGCTAGTCACCAGTCCCTGGCTTGCGAATTTCCCATTTGTACACGCCCCCATATAAACTGTAGACAAAGCGCTCGTATCGCCGTGTAGCTGCATTGTTCTCAAACTAGACTTATTAGAATAGGATGGCCTTGATGAGGTAGACAGCGTGGAGGAATAGGGCAATGCCCCGGATGTTTGAAACCACGGTAGTGCTGGTGCTCCTTATTCTCATATCAACGGCCATTTTTCTGCCGCGTGAAGTAGGTATTAGGGATTCCTCAGTGATATATGGCGAACCTGCAGCGGAAAAAACACAAGGGTGCCCGTTACAAGACGAGTACGAAGAAGTCTTGGAAACTTGGAGTCAGCCCGGATACCACCCCGAAGTTGACCCGCGTTTGTCCTCGTGGCTCGCAGGAAACGAGCTCAGTGACGAGGTTGTAGTCTATGGCGGTATGCCAAAAGCGCTTATCTACGGTGCACCGTGGATGAACGTTGAAGACGTCAAGGAGTGCGTACAAGTTGACTGGTACGTGGATCTTCAGGGTTTCAAAGTGGTGAGAGCAGCATTGTCCTCAACCATGGCATTGGAGAATCTCTTGAAGATTGACGGAGTTACATTCGTCAATGCTGATGAAATCCATAACATCCCCGATGATGACCTCGACAAGACAGTGGACTCCCGCGCTTACACTGGTGGAGCGGAACCCGACATGTTCGAGATTCGGGAGAAGGTTGGGGTCACAGACTCCATAGCTAGCAACTACACAGGCGATGGAGTCGTTGTCGGTCACCTCGACACCGGTTGCGATTTCGGCAACCCGGACCTGCGACATGCATACCATTCCGGATCTTTCGACCCAACTGGATATGGACTAACCCTCACGTGGTACCATGCCAACTCCACTCCTGTTGATGCTGCCCTGTGGACTGCTAATCCCTTCAATCTGCTCACCTATGAGGACGCAGGCGGCGACATCTATCTGAATGTGACAGGCTGGGACCCTCTGCTAAACAATTTGGGAGCCGCTCGCTACTTGATTGGCGATGGTGATCCTTCCAGCCCGTATGATTCACGAGTAGGTTTCGTATGGTTGTATGCCTACCACTGGGAAATCGATATAGATGACATGGTCGACCTGGTTTGGCATGATTGGAAACTGCCTGACCCAAGCAACGTCCAAGGAAACTACTCAGTGGGATGGGCCTTCCAACAGCGCAGCAATCCGTATGCGAAG
>JABCTJ010000181.1 GCA_018238375.1 Candidatus Thorarchaeota archaeon | reverse complement strand
AACTCCCAGTGGGGTCGAATGTACTTGATTGCCTGCGCCTTGCTGCCAGGAAACCGGAATGGGGACTTGATAGAGCGGTCCATCATTCTTGTCGTGATTTCAGATTGAGCAGCATCATTCTCTGAGTGAGTCAAAGTTTTGTTCACGACTATCTGAGGGTCGTAGTTCGTTATGACCAGTTCCTGACCGTATTTACGACGCCCGCCCCGGTCTCGTGAGTTGTCAATTCTATACACGAATTTCAATGGAGATTTTCTGGCGAATCTATATAGTTCTCGAATCTCTTTGCAGTCGTCGTACGTAAGGAAAAACTTGTGAGATGTATTCTCAAGCACTGCTGCTAGTCGGTAGTGGTCGTTCTCTGAGAACGATTGGGTATAGTGATTCTCTTGTTTGGCGTGAAAGTAAGGAGGGTCCACGAAAAGCAGAGTAGACTCTCCAAGGGAGGGGGCGGTGATGACATCCTCGAAGTCTAAGCAAGTCATCTTTGTATCTTCCAGTTTTACGCCACACGGTCTGATTCTCTCTTTCCAGCGATTGGGTGGAAGACTTCTAACGGGACGCCAGCCCCACGATGGTGATCTGGTCTTGCCGCTGAATGAAGTCCGGTTCAGGTAGAAGAATTTCAATGCAATCTCGAAATCATTTCTGGGAACGAACTCCTTCATCTCTGCGTGTCGTTCCTTGGTGGCAACCTCTTTCTCAAACAGCCCCACAAGCTGCTCTCTCAGCTCCGGGTCAGCAACTGTTCTATAGGTAGTCATCAGATCCTCGTGCTTGTCGTTCAGCCAGTTGTGTCCAACCTTTGGCTTGTCGAAGAAGACAGCACCACCCCCAACCATGACCTCCCGGTATTCATCATGAGGGGTGTTTTGCCAGAAGGGCCGCAGCAGCTTAAGAGCATAGAACTTGCCGCCGGGGTATCTGAACAAAAGTCGAGGGAGGTTCAATGTCGCACACCTGATATTGATAGCTCTTTATGACGTTCAAGGCCGTGAAAAACCCTCTGCAGGTCAAGCTGAACGTGGGCGGTAAATCCTAATACCTGCACGGTAATTATCATAAAGAGTCTTAGAAGGGAAATAGAGTGACCAGACGGGTGCTTACTCACAAGTTCAAGCTTGTCGCTTTAGGAGCTGGAGGAGTAGGTAAGACTAGTTGTATCAAGAGGTTCACCGACCGTACGTTTAGTGAAATCTACAAGGCGACCATTGGCACTACGATTGCCATGAAGACAGTAGATATTGACATGTCAAATGGAGAGCATATTAGTGCCGATATTGTTTTCTGGGATCTTGCCGGCCAGACAAGATTCAGTATGTTGAGGCGGCGCTACATGGCTGGTGCCAGCATGGCATTCATTGTCTATGATGTGACTAGACCGGGAACATTCATCGAAGTCACCGAATGGTACGACAGGTTCATTGCTGTTTGCCCAGATGCAGTAGTCGCCGTAGTGGCAAACAAGATTGATAGAAAGGATAGATTTGTGCCGCCCGAGGCGGGGGAAATGGTCCAGCAGATGTGGAACGCCATGTACTACGAAACATCCGCTAAGACGGGTGACAACATCGACGTGATGTTCAAGGACCTTGTCAGACGAGCTGTCGAAGCTGATAATCTCAGAACCTAGCGTAGACCTCTGCGTCGCACTAGGGGAATGAACCGCCCAGTCATGAAGAAACCAGAGGTTTGGTATCAAGGCAAGTTCTAAGTCATTCATTCCTCAGCACGATCAATACTTGGCAAGGTGAATGTGAATGTACTCCCCGAGTCGGATGACTCCTCTAACGCAACAGTACCGCCAAGTTTCTCCACGATGCGCTCAGCAATAGACAACCCCAACCCATGCCCCTTGGCGCCATTGTATTCAACAGAACCGAAGGAAGAGAATATGAAAGGCCACTTTTCCTCTGGGATGCCATTACCATTGTCACGAACCCAGAAGCGCACCATGCCATCCTCTGTTTCCTCGCCTCCAAGATGTATATGTGGAGGCATTCCACCATACTTGATGGCGTTGCTGATGTAGTTGTCCCACACCTCTTCAATCCAAGGTGCATAACCTACTGCGGTAGGCCAAGTTTCAGGCAAGATTATGTCAGCATGGTATTCCTCAATCATGGCTCTCAGGCGTTTCGTGACTTCGTCCATGATGGGGGCCATATCCAGAGGTTCCAGAGTCAGTGTTTCTCTTCTGATTCCGCTTAGGAGCATTAAGCTCTCGATGATGTCATTCATCTTCTGCGCGGCAATGTCGACTTGTTCTAAAGTAGTCTGCATCTTTTCAGGACTCATCTTGGAGTGTGACGCCATTAGCAATCCACAATGACCCATCATGAGCTGTAACACATTCTTCAACCCATGTGCCACTGTATGGGCGTAGGCATCGAGGTCTTCATTCCGTGCTCGGAGTTCAATCGCATGCTGCTGCAACTTCTCTTGTGTATGTCTTATGTCAGTAATATCGTGCAAGACAAACAGGGATCCAACAAGATTATCACTCTTGTCACGCAGAGGTGCAATGTGGACTTCGTAGTGGGGATGATTGACTTTTTCAATCCACGCAATCTCTTTTCTGCCATATTCTCTGCTGAGAACAAAGTCCCTCAACTCAGACCATCCGGATAGCAACTGATTGGCAGGGAGACCACGCACATCAATCGTCCTCTGACCCACCATCTGTTCCATTGCTGGATTCAGATGTACTACTCTATTCTCCTCATCAAGTACGATGATGCCATCATTCATGCTTCTGACAGCAGAATCGAGAGCTAGCGGCACAATCCCCAATAGACCTTGATGCAAGACGGCCCAAGTAAACAGTACAGAACTGATGGAGAAGAAAATGGGTGTGATATCCAAGCCAGGAGGGGAAAGCAGACCTGTGGCCCATATTACATGACTGATCATAGGAAGTATCATTGCTGCCAGTATAGCCGCTGTCTGTGCATAGTAGAAGCGAGACAGGTGTAGCAGCTTCCAAATAATCAATGCAGCACCAAGGCTGAGCAGAAAGTATCCGTATACGAGGTCCACGATAAGACCAATACCTAGCTCATACCCAATGTATGGAAATGGACCACTTGTATCTATTCGCGGGGACTCGTGGACTAACCCGAAAATCGTGTCAGTCAACGCCATGACTATTGATGCACACGGTTCAATAGAAACTAGCACCCAGAATCGCCTTGTCAAAAACCGTCCATATCCACTGTACTCCAGCGATAGTGCAATCCATGCAACAGGAATCGTAACTATTCCAATGGTCTTGATATTGTCCCAGAAAAGCATGACTGCAAGGTCTGTGACCATTACCTGGAATGCATTGCAGAATGCCCACCAGGCAGCTGAGAATGATATGATGGTAATCATCTTCGCTCCCGGGGCAGGTCTTTGCCGCCAGGAGTAGACGCCAACTCCAAGGGTCAACAAACCCGCTCCAAGAGACGCAGAAACGTATAATGCCCACTCTAAGCTCATCTTGGAGAACCACCAGTACGACAGTTATCCGGGGAAATCCTAGGGGTATAGGGGACCGGAATATTCTGTGAAATCCGTGCTATTCTATGCGCAAACCTCCTGAAAAGAGAATCTCTTATCGAAACATCTTAAATCGTTCTTAAGCTTCCCTCGGAATAAGGATACTTCAAAGCAGAACTCATCAAGAAACAGGTCGGATTGGAAAAGACAATGCCCGAATTCAAATCCACCAAAAGCTACAGGGATGCTGCCGAATACTACGACCTCTTCATAGTGAATGATGATATTCCCTTCTATCTGAGCATGGCAGAGAAGTACGGATCACCGATTCTGGAACTGGCTTGTGGAACTGGAAGAGTAGCACTCAAGCTTGCAGAAGCAGGCTACGAAGTTGTAGGCGTAGATGCAACAAGGCAGATGCTAAGAGTGGCTCGAGCAAAGGCAAGCAACCTTCCAGATAACGTGCGGTCCCCTATTTCATTTCTGAAAGGTGACGTCACAGATCTCGACCTGCAACAGAAATTTCCTCTGGTAATCATTCCTTCGTCTTTCCGGTTCTGCTTAACAACAGAGCAGCAGTTGGCGTGCCTGAGTTCCGCTAAAAGACACCTTGCCGAGGATGGTGTGTTCATTCTCGATCTGTATCCCGGAACCGCTCAGGATGAAAAAGGCGAATGGTCTGAAGATGCACATACAACTGATGGCAAGCATGTGAAGCGCACCGGCGTCTTCGTTACTGATCGCTCAAATCACATTCAACGCCGCTCATTCATCCTAGAAATAGCAGATTCGGATGGAGAAATTTGGACGATTGAAACCGAGAATGCTGTTGCACTGATAGACGACAAAGAAGCCGACCGCCTTCTCCAACTCTCCGGTTTTGAGGTACTCGAGGAATATGGTGATTGGGATTTCGGCCCGTATAGTCCGGGAATGAGAAAGAGAATACTGGTGTTGCGGTCGAAGTCGTTCGAGGAGATTGGGTGAATCAGGCGCGAAACCCGAATTTTTCTGTGAAGATTTATATCGAGCCACCTTACCGAATGCGTGAGGTAGGACCCAACCTATCCGCGCCGGGAGATGCAATTGATGAAACGCAGGAAGACAGTTCTTCTTCTATTGATTTCTTTCTTGTTAATTGGAATTTTGACCTATCCATCGGACGCCGTAAAGCCTCCCAAGGATACAACTCCTCCAGTTGTCGTAATCACGAATCCGACGGCTGGGGAAATTGTTTCAGGGCTGGTCACAATCACATTCACCGCAACAGATGAGTCGCCCATTGTTGCATACGA
>JABCTJ010000144.1 GCA_018238375.1 Candidatus Thorarchaeota archaeon | reverse complement strand
CGTTGGACCTGATGGGTCATTGGAGGTAGAGGACAGCGATGGTCAGCTGAAGAGAATACTCATTGGAGATATCTTCTATCTCTAGGTACGCACGAAGGAAGGCTTTTCTCATGAGTTCATATTCATGAAACTATGGATTTCCTTGTCTTATCTGACATCCATGAGAGCTGGGATCACTTAGACAAGATGCTCGAAATGGCAAAACAAATGGATGGTGTGATTTTCCTTGGGGACCTAATGATGTTCCGGGAAGTAAACACCGAATCAATGGACCGGTTCAAGGAGATAGTTGATGCGAGCAACTGGATCGTTGCAGTTCCTGGCAATGGCCCCCTACCCGTGGTTGTAGACTTTTTCAGTGAAACCGGAGTGTCCATACATGGGTTGGGTCAGCAGCTGGGCGACTTGGGGTTCTTTGGTGTGGGCGGGATACCTGATACAATCAGCCTTATCTCCCAAGTCCGGGCCTTCTATCGCGGAGGTGGAAAAGCAGAATTCAACCCCGATAGTCCACGTTTGACTTGGCTCAATGATTTCGGAATCAGGTATGAGAAGGGGGGCTTCGTAGTCGATGAATGGTCTGAAGCGGACTATGCGCAAATGGAACGGTATCGCAGTCCGTTTGAATTCCCTGAGGCAGAAATTCACGAACTGCTTCTTCAAGCGCACAAGCACGTTGCAAAATCCCCGCGGCAGATTCTACTGACTCACATACCTCCCTATGATGAAATGCTCTTCGCACAGGCCCAGAGTGACATTGCCACTGGCAGCAAGGCAATTGCACGATTCATTGGAGAAAACCATCCCGACCTCGTCCTCTCAGGGCATTACCATGAGCACTTGTCTTTCGATATGGATGGAGTATCTTGTGTGGTTGTGCCAGCGGTTGTTGACGGATATTACTGCATAATGACTTACGACGATGCTACAAGCCGCTTTGCTGTCAAAAGTCAAAGGTTTGAATGAGCGGAGTGGAACTATTATTGAGAACAACTGTAATCAAGGTTGAGGGCTCAGAACTCGATGAGCTACGTAACCTGCTACTCAAAGTTCCTTCCACAGCGGAGAAACGGACGACAAGTAAGTACGAGTCTTTTAGAATCAGATACAGCGGCGGCTCTATAATTGGCTATACAAGTGGGAAGGTGGTCATCACTTCCGAACCGGCGGTCCAACTTGTTCGTGAAGTCCTTCAGAAGATGGGCCTCAAGGATGCGAACTATGACCTTGTCATAGGGTCTGACGAAGCTGGGAAGGGAGAATGGTTGGGTCCTATGGTCGTTGCAGCAGTCGCTTTGACTCCGACCCAAGCGAGTGATTTGAGAGCAGAAGGGGTCATGGATAGCAAAGACCTGTCATTGGATCGAATATCTGAGCTTGCCAACGTGATAGCCAAGCTCAGCACTGCTCTGAAGACAGTGACTCTCCCGCCAGATGCATTCAACGCGCTTCTAAAGGAGTTTCATGATGAAGGGAAGAATCTGAATGACCTCTTGGCTTGGGCTCATGCGAAGGCGATATCGCAGGTGGCCTCCAAGCTAGATTTGCGAAGTGGTGCCCAACAGGTCCGGATTGTGGTTGACGAGTTTGCACGTTCCAAGACAGAGGAGCGCCTTGCCAGAGTGATAGACCTCGATTCTGTTGACCTCATTCAGAGACCTCACGCGGAAGATGAGATAGCCGTTGCAGCATCCAGCATAGTTGCTAGAAATGCACGCGAAGATTGGATTGATGAAACCTCGGCCAGATTGGAAATGAATTTGCGTACGTTGAGCATGAAGGAGGCGGCTAACAGGGATGATACGAACCTCTACGCAAAGACCAGCTATCTTCGCAGGGATTAGTTGACATCCATTCCTGACTGGATTGTCCTGTAATTGCTAACACGATAACGCTTAAGGCATTGGAACACCCTTGTAGAGTTGTTCTAAGGCTGGGGTGACAGTTGGCACCAAGTGTGATTGGTTGGAACGCCAAGAAGTTTCTTGGTCTGGTTCTGATAGCTGCGATTCTTACTCTTACATTGCTTCCAGCTTCCGTAAGGTCTCAGCCTTTACCCGCGCCTGGTTTGAAGAATGGCCCCTTCGTTGACAAGATACAGTTCAAAACGATAGTTGGGGACGATCAATTGATTCTCGCACTATTGAACGATGAGGTTGACCTCATCGGCGACATAGTCGATTACACCTTCTTCGACATGATTATTGATACGGAGGATATCGAGATCGCAAGTCGAATCCGAAACGGTTACGGCTTCTTCACCATAAATTGCGCCAAGTATCCCTTCAACATCACTGCTTTCAGAAGGGCGGCCGCTTTCGCCTTCGACAAGCATAAAATCTCCGAAGACATTTTAGGCGGTTTGGCGCAGCCTCAAGACTCCGTTGTGCCTGTTGTAAGTCCTTGGACAATTGAAGGGCAACTACCATACTCCTACTACGACGCTAATCCCGAGTTCGGCAATCAGTTGCTCAATGAGGCGGGGTTTGTTGATGTGAATGGGGATGGATTCAGAGAAGCCCCGGACGGCTCGAACTTCAGTATCTTGGTGGAAACTCCTTCGTCCTCACCCGTTGCGATGGAGATCAGTGAAACGATGACCGAGGGATTGCAAGCCCTTCACATCAATGCCACGTCCGTTCCGACAGAATTCACCGAATATCTCAGTAGGCTTAACTTTCATGGCGACTATGACATGATGTTTCTTGCTTGGAACTTTGGTGGAAGCGACGTTGACTTCCTAGGTACGGAGTGGGCCTCCTGGAACGCAGACGAGCCATTCTTGAACTTCCCGAACTTCAGGAACGATACCTACGATAGCTACATCGATGATTTGCTCCACTCAACGGACTATCAGACAGTCTATGAGGCAGCAATTGCGATGCAGGAGATATTGGTCTACGAGTGTCCATATATCGTCTGCTACGAAAACCACATGTTCTCAGCCTATCGAACAGACCGGTTTGAGGGCTTCATGAACGATGCTCTTGAAGGAGTGCCAGCATGGTGGACTGGCTATAAGGTGCGCCTCAAGCCTGCTCTTGGAGGGCCATTTGGAGGTACTCTTCGTTGGAGCAATTCCATGGTCATTGGTCCATTCAATCACATGATTGTGACTGGATGCCCGTACTGTTTTTACTCGGAAAAATGGCTCTACGATTCGCTGATTCGGCCCGGTCCTGATAGAAATGATATAGCTTGGTTGGCAGAATCTTACTCAATCCAAACACACGATGATAACGCCGCAGTGCCAGCAAACCACACACGTTTTACGTTCAACATCTTAAGGAACGTAACTTGGTCTGATGGCGATTCCCTAACAGCAGAGGATGTTGCCTTCACTATGAACTACTATAGGAATGCTCTTGGGAGCGCATTTGCACCCGATCTTATGGAAGTGACATCCGCGTATGCTCCCTCAGAGTTCGTTTTTGTGGTGGAGTTCGCAGGTGAATCGTACTGGCATCTGCACACCGTGGGCTACAAACCAATTATCCCAATGCACGTGTTTACAGAGATTGAACCTGAGAACTGGACCCTATGGGATCCCAATCCTCCTGCTGAGGAGATGGTCACGTCTGGTCCGTTCAACGTTTCCGCTTACGAAACCGGAGAATTGCTTGAGTTCACGTTCAATCCGAATTACTTCTTCGGACCAAACCAAAGTGCAGGGAGCGAGTCAACTCCAACAACTCCTACGAGTAACGGTACGCCGCCAGTTACCTCATTTGGTTGGTTTGACCCATTCGGTGAGATGGACCTTGCTGGACGTGTCGTAACAACTGGGTCATTATGCGTAATAGCTGTTGTCGCCGTTCTCTGGTGGAAAGACACACGAGTATGATGTTGATTCTTTGCTATGCCATTATGTATTCAGAAGCACAAGAAGGCTTTTGTGAAAGTTCTGACTTAACGAACCCGCGTGCAGGTCGGAGCGAATCATGAAAACAACGAGTCCTCTTCTAAAAGGAAGAATGCCCGCTGCACTGTCTTTGATATTCGCACTTGTGTCCATGAGCATCATTCCATGGCCCGTACTTGCCATCTCGGATGTTCCCGGTCATGCTAACAGCGGACCATATCTCGACAAGCTCCAAGCCCAGATAATAACCCAGGGTGATCTGCAGGTTCTTGCCCTGCTATCCAATGAGATTGATTTGATTGGCAACACGGTGCATCCGAGCATCTTCAATGTTTTAGCTGAGGAAATAGGTATCGAGCTAGTTCAGACTCCACGCAACGGCTACGGATACCTTACGATTAACACGATCAAGAATCCATTCAACTACACTTCATTTCGGAGAGCTCTCGCGTTTGCCATAGATAAGGAGCTAATTTCTTTCGATGTCTGGGAAGGATGCTCAAAACCGCAGGACTCATGTGTGCCTGATGCTAACCCTTATTCGGTTGAAGGGCAGCTGCCCTACAGCTACTACGGGGCCAATCTTGAGCTGGGAAACCAGCTGCTAAACGAATCGAGCTTCAACATTGACAATGACACAGGCTTCAGGACCGATCCACATGGTAATCCCTTTCAAGTACTTGTTGAAGGTCTCGGCTCATCCATGTTGACCATGCACATTGGCGAGATGGTGATTGAAGCATTTGACGGGCTTCATATCGATGCCGTTCTTGAGATTCCAACCTTCTATAGCTGTCTTGGCCGCCTCTACAATCATGGAAACTACGACATAGTTTTCCTCGATAGATCATTCAGCAACTGGAATGTCAACTGGCTAGCCTACAATTTTCAGTCATACTTTGCAGATGTGCCGGGCTTCAATTATCCCAACTTCAGCAATGAAAGCCTTGATGCTTGGATAGACCATCTCCTTCATTCAGTGGATTACGATGAAGTGTACGAAGCAGCAATCGAGATTCAGAAGATTCTGACGTACGAGTGTCCAGAGATAGTCCTGTACGAGAATATGCTTCTATCCGCTTACAGAACTGACAGATTCGAGGGGTTCGTCAACGACGCCAGTACTGGTATTCCCTGTTGGTGGACATACCAGAGGACACACCTGAAAGCAGTAGAAGGCGGTCCGTTCGGAGGGACCCTTCGCACAAGCATACCTCTTGATGTTCAAGGGTTTAACTTCATGACAGCTGTTGCGGATTATCCTCTGAACGGAATGCTCCACATGATGTACGATAGTCTCCTTAAGCCGACTCCTGATGGCATTGATATTCCGTGGCTGGCAGAGTCATACGCGGTGACAACACATTCCGATGACTCGACAGTTCCTGAGGGCCATACCAGAGTTGTATTTGACATTCGGAGAAATGCAACTTGGAGTGATGGTTTTCCAATCACTGCGGATGACGTTTCATTCACAATCAACTACTACCGGGACATGCCCGACAGTCCTTACCGTCCAAGTCTATGGAACATGTCACAGGCAATTGCGCTCACGGACTACCGTGTTCGGTTCGAGTTCAACACCGAGTCACTCTGGCATCTGCATTCGATTGCATACAAGCCCATCATTCCGAAGCATGTCTTTCTCGAAATCGGTTTGGAGGGATGGGACGAATGGAATCCAAGACCTCCAGGGGATTCCATTGTTACATCAGGCCCATTCCTAATCTCCGGCTACAATCCTGGAGATGTTTTGGAATTCATACCCAATCCGAATCACTTCTTCTACATTTCTGGAATAACTGTGGGACCCCCTACGCCAACACCACCCAGCAATCCCCACCTCGGTTCTTTTGGTTTAGGAGAGATCAGCCTGGGAATCGCAGCTGCAGTGGTCGTTGCAAGCATAGGATTCCACTCTCTTTACAGACGCCGTTACCACGCATAACCAATGCAGAGATGGTTACTGCTCATCCGATATTTAGAGTTCCGCAGCTCGGGCAGAGAAATTCTTCACCAGAGGCAAGAAGCCTCTGCAGAGGAGTACCACAGTATTGGCATCGCGCTACATGAGTACCTTTCGACTTCAGCTTTCGCGACACTTCCGCTGCATCAGCGGACACGAACTCGTCTGTTGATGGGTTGAACCTGCCAGAAACTTCGCCGGCTCCAACAAGGTCAAAGACCAGCTCACGCGTATCCTCTTCCGAGATCTCCGAATACTTCGTGAGGTTGGCCATATTGATTCTTGGTACGGACTTCAGAACACCAAGGATTCTCACTCTAACCCCTCCATTCACGACTGGGGCTGTGAATTGTGATGTGGCAGCAACTGGAGTTTCGGACTTCTCAATCCAAGTAATCTTCTTCTTGAGTCTGCCTAACGCACCTCTCTTATGGCCGGCATATCTTCGTTCGGCTTTGAGCCTTGTTCGAGAGCTCACCTCAAGGTCTCGGAGCACACTGCACGAGAAAAGCGGCGTAACGTCAATCTCCAGCAGAGGGTTGTTAGTAAGCACAATCTTGCTTAGTGCAATATGGTTTGCCAGAGGCGCCAAGTTCAACTGTGTGAGGCGGTTGCTGCTCAAATCAAGTTTCACTAATCCTGGACATTTCACTAGTGGTGAGAGGTCGATCTCCTGCAAATGGTTTCTATGAAGTACAAGCTCTCTCAGTGTGTGGCATGTTCCTAGGGGTGTCAGGTCCAGAGTCTGTAGTTCATTTGAGTATAGCTTGAGTTTCCTCAGTCGTGTGAACTGCAAAATGGGTGAGAGGTCTATGTGTGTCATGTTCTTGCTAGAGAAATCAAGGTTGGTACTACTGCTTCCAACCCGAATTCGTTTCTCTCTTCCCTTTTTGTCTTTGTAGGCGAAAGTCATCGTAGCCACTGATTATTGCCTCCAGATGTTGTGAATATCGAAAATCCCTCTATACCTTTTACTGTGATGAACGGCATGGCGCATTCCAACCAAGAAAATGCCATTCTTTCACAGAGCGTGCAATATCTCAGCTTTTTCTCTACAGCAGAAGATTCAAATTCCCTGACACTGGCATCGTGAGACTCAAGCAGTGGAGCGCCTAACGATGTCAAAAAAGAAGTTCGACGAGCTCACGAAGAAGCGTGAAGAAGCCAAACTTGCCGGAGGTAAGGAACGCATCGAAAAGCAACATGAGAAAGGCAAGTACACAGCACGAGAGAGAATTGAAAAGCTGCTTGATCCTGACTCATTCGTAGAGATTGACGAGTTTGTTATCCACCGTGAAACTGCATTCGGGATGGGCAAGAACAAGATGCTCGGCGATGGAGTAATCACAGGTTATGGTACGATTGACGGTCGAAAGGTGTTCATTTTCTCCCAAGACTTCACTTACCATGGTGGCTCTCTTGCAGAGATGTATGGTCTGAAGATATGCAAAGTGATGGACCTAGCGATGGAAGTGGGCGCTCCTGTCATCGGCCTGAATGACAGTGCTGGGGCTCGCATTCAAGAAGGCGTCAAATCACTGGCTAGCTATTGCTGGATTTTCAAGCGCAATACACTTGCTAGTGGTGTAGTACCGCAGATTTCAGCTATCATGGGTCCATGCGCAGGAGGGGCAGTCTACAGTCCGGCTGTTACTGACTTCACGTTGATGGTTAAGGAAACAGCGCACATGTTCATTACGGGTCCAGATGTCATTAAGACGGTGACCGGCGAGAAAGTAACCTTCGAGGAACTCGGTGGTGCTATGACACACGCCTCCACGAGTGGAGTGGCCAGTTTTGCCAGTGAAGACGAGGATGACTGCTTCATGCAAATCCGCAAACTGCTCAGCTATATGCCGAGCAACAATCTGGAAGAACCACCAAGAATCAACACTGGTCATGCCCCTGACGATGTGGATGAGTCTATTGACGATCTCCTTCCAGAGGATTCCAACAAGCCCTACGACATGCGAGATGTTGTGACTAAGGTCGCGGATAGTGGCGAATTTTTCGAGGTTCACGAACACTGGGCCAAGAATATGATCATTGGCTTTGCGCGTTTTGATGGACGATCTGTCGGAATCGTGGGCAACCAACCTGCTCACCTGGCTGGGACTCTCGACATAGATGCATCTGACAAGTGTGCTCGCTTTGTGCGATTCTGTGATGCGTTCAACATTCCAGTCATCACATTCATGGACGTGCCTGGATTTCTCCCGGGCACATCTCAAGAGTGGGGCGGTATTATCAGACACGGAGCCAAGATATTGTATGCTTTTGCCGAAGCTACAGTTCCCAAGATAACTATAATCACAAGAAAGGGATACGGTGGAGCCTATGATGTAATGTCCTCTCGGCATATCGGAGCTGACCTTGTCTATGCATGGCCCGCGGCGGAGATTGCAGTCATGGGGCCTGATGGTGCAACTAACATCATCTTCCGCAAGGAAATCAACAAGGCTAAGGATAAGGCTAAGAAACGAGCTGAACTTGCTAAGAAGTATCGCGAGCAGTTTGCCCATCCGTATATTGCCGCCGGACTTGGATACATCGACAAAGTAATTTTCCCGCATGAAACCCGCCAGTTGATATGCAAGGGCCTTGATATTCTCTCAAGCAAACGGCAGACCAGACCGCCAAAGAAACACGGGAATATTCCATTGTGAGAGGCAGTCCGCAATGACCAAGCTCAAAATCACGGACACGACGCTGAGAGATGCGCACCAATCTCTAATCGCTACACGCATGAGAACGGAGCATATGCTGCCAATCTGCGAGAAGATTGACAAGGTGGGCTATCATTCAGTTGAGATGTTCGGTGGGGCAACCTTTGACAGCATGATGCGATTCTTAGATGAAGATCCTTGGGAACGAGTAGAAGCATTGCGTGATGCGATGCCCAATACGAAGTTCCAGATGCTGCTTCGGGCCTCAAATGTGGTTGGTTATCATATCTATCCAGACGATGTCTTGGAGGCTTTTGTTGTTGAGGCTGTCAAGGTAGGGATTGATATCTTCAGGATATTCGATGCGCTCAACGATATTCGAAATATGGAAGCCTCCATGAAGTTCGTAAAGCGAGAAGGTGGACACGTGCAGGCTAGTATTTGCTACACGCTAAGTCCATTTCATAGCAACGAGAAGTTCGTCGAGAAAGCAAAGACGCTCTATTCACTGGATGCTGATTCAATCTGCATCAAGGACATGGCTGGACTCATCTCTCCCGAGGCTGCTTCGAATCTTACGATGCGCCTGAAGGATGAGATAGATATTCCAATCCAACTACATTCTCACTACACTAGCGGGATGGCCTCAATGGCATACCTCAAGGCTTCGGATGCTGGTGTTGATGTAGTGGACTGCGCGATATCATCACTTTCCCTTGCTACTTCACAACCTGCAACAGAATCGATGGTTGAGGCGCTGAAGGGTACACCGAGGGATACAGGCCTAGATGTTAACCTTCTTTCTGAGATTGCTGATTACTTCAGAAAGATTCGTCGCAAGTATTCCCAGTTTGAGGGAAGTCTTCAGGGAGTGAATCCCAAGGTCTTGGTGTTCCAGATCCCCGGGGGAATGCTGTCAAATCTGGATAACCAGCTCAGAGAGCAAGATGCTCTGGACCGATACGACGAGGTCTTAGAGGAAGTTCCTCGCGTGCGTGCGGAGCTCGGTTACCCTCCGTTGGTGACTCCATCCAGTCAGATTGTGGGAACTCAGGCTACCCTGAATGTCATAATCGGGGAGCGTTACAAAATTATACCACATGAAGTTAAGCAATACGTCAGGGGATATTACGGACGCCCGCCCACCGAAATCAATCCTGATATTAAGAAGAAGATAATTGGGGATGAAGAATCTCTGAGGGTGCGACCCGCTGACCTGCTCGAACCTGAGTTGCCCAAGGCAAGAGAGGCGCTGAAAGACACCCCCCACCTGCCCCGAGATGAGGTTTCGTATGCATTGTTCCCGCACTATGCACTTGACTTCTTGAAGAGAAAGGCGAATCGTCTTGCGCTTGGCGAGATGACTGAGGCACAGATGATTGCCATAATCGCCTCTGTACTTCATAGCAGTACCACAAGCAGAGGCAGCATATCCTCGTCTGGCCTACGTGGTGATGTATGGACGCTTGCTGGCCATGATGACCTGATGGATAGACGAATGGTTGAGTATGGTTCTGGCAAATGGGGACGGGCTGAGTCTGCTTGGACTTCAGCAGGAAGAAAGGACGTAATGAAAGGCAGGCGACAGGGGGGTCCGTGATGAGTCCTGAGTATGAAATCAAACTTGCTGACCGCGGCTACACCGTGGATGTGCGGAGGTTGGACGAGGGAGGGCTTCTGGTTGTGAAGCTCGGTTCTCAGAGTTTTACGTTAAAGCCAATGCTCAATGACGACGGTGCATGGACAGTTAATGATACAGCAGGGGATCATAGCGTTAGGATTCTGAAGAAAGCTGGCAGCAAGGTATCTTTGGAAGTAAATGGTCAGGCGTGTGATATCGAGTGGGTCAGGATTCGCAAGCAAGAAGAGCGGACACGAAAAGCCACTTCTGCATCAGGTCCAAGAGTAGATGGTGGTGTATATCCACCGATGCCTGGTAAAATCAGCGAAGTACTGGTTAAGCTAGGTGATACGGTTAAGAGCGGCCAAACCTTATGCATACTCGAAGCAATGAAGATGTTTAACGAATTGAAGTCACCGTCTGCGGGAGTCGTGAAAGAGATCAATGTTGAGTCCGGCTCCAGCGTAAACCCGAGTTCTCTCCTAATACTCATTGAGTGAGGCTGCCCCAAATGGACCCTGTCTATGTCGTGGGAGTTGGCATGACCCCTTTTGGAGTGCTAGAGGATTCAATCATTGAGCTGGCTGAGAAGGCAGCCTACGAAGCAATGAACGATTCGGGGACAATCGAGCACAGGTTTGACAGGGTTGTGGTCGGATCCCAGAACCCGGATGAATTCACAGGAATGGGTCACCTGTCAACACTTCTAGCTGACAGATTGGGGATGGTTCCCGCTGGCGCAACGCGTGTGGAAACTGGACCTTCATCGGGTTCGAGTGCATTTGAAGTAGCCTATGCATTTGTCGCAGCTGGACTGGCTAATCTAGTTCTTGCGATTGGCGTCGAGAAGATGTCGAGTGTGGATCGCGGAACGACTTCCGGTATCCTCGCCAAAATGATGTCCTATGAGAATGAAACTCGATATGGTGCAACGCCTACTGCACTTGCTGCCATGGTTGCTAGACGCTACATGCATGACTTCGGACTTACCAGAGATGAGCTATCCTTGGTACCAGTGAAGGCTCACCGAAACGGGGCAAAGAACTCGTTGGCACACTTTCAGAAAGAGGTTTCAGTGGAAACGGTCAGCAATGGGCGTATCGTTTCGGACCCTTTGACACTGTATGACTGCTGTCCTACAAGTGATGGGGGTGCAGCCTTAGTTATCATGTCCAAAACCAAGATGCAGGAATTTGGGTGCTCTGACAGAGCCATCAAGGTTCTAGGTGTTGGCCATGGCACCGATTTTCATGCAGTTCAACATCGTCTTTCTCTCACATCATTTGGGGCAACAGTTGAGGCGGCCAAGAATGCCTTTAGGATGGCCGACCTTCAGCCGAGCGCCATTGATGTAGCTGAGATTCACGATGCATTCTCGATTCTTGAACTTGTGAATATGGAGGACATTGGATTTGTCAAATCCGGGAATGCCATTGGCTTGATCCGTGATGGCTCGACTCAAGTTGAAGGTGACCTACCGATAAACCCGAGTGGAGGTCTCAAGGCTCGTGGTCACCCAACCGGCGCCACTGGCATCGCTCAGATTCGTGATGTGGTGCTCCAACTGAGGAATGAATCACCAAATGGACTGCAGGTTGATTCCCCAGAACTGGCACTCACTCACAATATCGGAGGTTTTGGGAACAACATGGTTGTGGCCCTCTTCGGAGTTACCTGAAAGGACTTCTGCATGACTTAGGTTCCATTTCGCGTCATTATATTTTACACAGATATTGAAAATAAAGTTCATCCAAGATTCTCTTATTAGCGTCATTGAAGATAGTCGTTTTACCAAAAGACCGGATAGGGCAAGAGGAGCGCGAATGTCCAATGGGTCGTTGCGCAACGGAAGCCGACTGAAGCGTTCTAAGCCTGCACCGTGAAGACATGCAGCAGGGGACGCCTCTGAGGGAACCGCCCCCGTCGAGTGCCTCTCTTTTCCTATTATCTTACGTCCATGCGCTCAAAACAACATGGAGACGAATGAAAGATGCCTGAAGGATTAGCCGTATTGAAATGGGATGATGAACTGGGCCCTGTTGTGACTTCAAAGATACCAAAGGGTCTGAAGGTTGGACTTGATCCGACCACATCAATGAGAGTCTATGGAATAGCTACGTTGGGAGAAACTGAAGAGGCCCAAAAGCCTGGTTTCAGTTCTCTGTCGTTTGATAAATTCAAGCTGGCAGTCTACTATGGTGGACTCAATATGCACCTCAAGGGATTGCCCTCGATGGTGTTCCTTGTCTTGGATTCAGATGAGGATCCTGATGTCTACAAGGATGCATTGCCAGAGATAGCAACACAGATCTTCCTCAACGCAGATCGCAAGAAGTACATCAAAATGGTGCCAAAGCTGTATGAACAGATCGCAAGATATACAATGATGACCCCTGAGCAACGTCAAGCGTCTATCCTAAGCGACCCTATCCGAAGAGCGATTCTCCGGACCCTCATGAGAGATGGTACCTTACAATCCACAGATCTCGAACAAATTATCTTCGAAGAGGTTGGCAAGAAGATAGATGTCGACCTAATCCTGAGACCCCTTGTCAAGATGGGCATCGTCGCGACAGGCTGGATTGAAGGCCTTTCATCTGAAGTGATCTACCTTACAAGGGCTATCTTCATTCTGCGCAGGATATCTCAAGATACTGTTCGAGCAGTGAAGTCAGGATCACTACCGCTAGAGGTCGTCGATAGCTTCCTCGATTCTACCAAGCGCTATCACAGGGACTACATTGCGAAGCTGAGGCGAAACCTAACCGATACGGTTTGGACCGAGGCAGAAGAGCTATCAAAATACCTGTTAGATTTCGAGGCCTACGATATTCTACAGATTCTACGAGAAGGGCCCCAGCAAACTGAGCACTTGCCGAGCCTTCTTGAAATCACAAAAGCAAAGCTGAGAAAGAAACTGAAAACGATGGAGAAGGCTGGCATTCTCGTGCGCGTCAATGACGACGATGGCAAGGAGCACGCCCTACTCAAGAGCAGTCCGGAAGTGGTCACGGTTTACCCCGAATGGCTGATCCAGCGGACGGTTGACCTCTACAACAAAGAGGAGATTCACAGCCGGCAAGCGGGGCATTATCTTGAGATTCTCAAGAAGTTCCACCCAAGTGCTGTATCTGCCACTATGATGGAGCTGGAGTAAAGTGCGCAGGACCAGCCATATTCTACTTCTGGCGGCATTTATGGTATTTCTGATGCTTCCTATGGGTGTTGGTGACCAAACCACTCCTCTCCGCAGCGATGCGGACGGCCTTCGCATGCTGGATGACGGCAGATACCAGGTGGCGGGAGACCAAGACCTTGCAGATTGGTGGAACTCGACATTTATTTATCGGCGATACTACAATTTCACTTCAGCAATTGATAGGACTCTAACGCCCGTGCATCTATATCTGACATTTGAAGATGGGCATTGCTACAGTGATTCCATCCGGGTCGGGTACTATCAGAATCCTGGTTGGGATATGTTAGAATTCCAACTCTGGAACACGACATACTACTCTGGTGGTGAATTCATCGAATCCACCCGAGTGAGCTTCATGGTAAACCTCACGTCGGGAGTTCGGGACGGCGATTACTACATCTACTACGCAAAGACCACAATGGGGTCAGTCACCTACCCCGATTTTTATCCGTTTATCTACAAGACTTACACGTTCTCCTTGATCAATCTTGTTTCATTCTATGACAACAACAAATACTGCATTGAGATGTGGGATACTACTGATGACACATGGAAGGACCCACGCAATGTGGACAACAGTGTGGACACGAGGTGGAAGAATAGTCAGGTTTCTCCTAACAATGTTCCGAATGGAACCCTTGACATGTACGATGTTGTGCGTTATGAACCCACAGCAACCGACTATGATGATTTCTGGGGTTACTACACAGTCTACTCGAACTACCCATTAGCATTTACGGCTGGAACTGGTGACAAGAACTCCAATACAGCAGTGAACGATTGGTATCCGGGAGTCAACGAACTTGGTAGTGGAGTCGGCACCAGATTCATCCTGGGCGGGGTCGAAGGTTTCGAGAGCAGAAATGAGGGTAAGTATTGGGTTCAAGCACACAAAAACGATACAGAGGTCTATGTTTGGACCACTGCAGAAACGCCTGACTCGGGTTGGAAGTTCTACAATGGCACCTCAGTAAGCTCATGGCCCGCAATTCTGAAGGCTGGCGAATACGTCGCCAAGAGGGATGTCATCTATTCGACTTATGTCATGGTAAACTCAACAAAGCCCGTTTCAGTTCGTGCTGGCGACTCTGACAGTACGTATTCCAGAGACATTGGCGGGTTCTTCTCGTCTGTTACCGGCGACCTCGTTGGCGAAGAGTTCTATACAATCGATATGGGCAACTCTAATGATAAGACACGAGTTACGAACATAGGTGACAGCGCTGTTGTAGTTGAGTGGTGGAGAAACACAGGTTCCGGGTGGGTGAAAGGAACTAACCTGAATATCCCGGCCAATAGTTCTGCCTACATCAATGCTGGCACAGCCAGTTCGACCAACCCCGAAGATATCCTTCACATAAAGGGTCCTGCAGGCGCCAGTTTGTTTGTGGAGGGAATATACAATCCTACTTCTATCACTGATTGGGGTGATTGGGCGCCTAGTATGGATGGAACCCGCTTTGGAAACGACTTCAGGATCTGGGGCGGTCAACAGATGAAGTTCATAGTCTTTGCGTGGGAAAATGCGCAGGTCGATATCACTGGGTACAACAACGGACAGTTGAACATTCCCGCGGGTGGTGTCGAAATCTTCATGCCTCTCTCATCGAGTCAATCTCTCTATGATTTGCACTCAAACGCATCTATCAATGTGATTGTCGTTGGCAGATTCTACACATCAAGTCCCTACAATCCTTCTGGGGACCAAGGCTACGGCTGGATGGTTCCCGCTTATTCACCTGAAGGTGATGCTGATGGCGTGAATATAGATTTGGGCGACGAGATCATGCTCTTCGAGTTCGACATCACTGTTGTTGACTTGGATAGTGTCCCAATCGAGGGAGTCACGGTCACACTCTACTTCACGAATGGCACGCTCTGGGAAGATGATAACGGTCTGAATCGTGTGGACACGACAGACTCCAATGGCTTAGTTGTCTTTGAAGGTCTTAACAACGATACTTACACTATCAGCTCAGAGATTGATGCGGCCGCCTGGCTCAGCACTTCCTACTCGAATGTCTGGATCAAAGACAACTCGAATCATAGTATCTCTGGCTCTGTCACTCCCGTGCAGATTGCCCTTGAAATTGCAAGCATCGACATCCACTTGGAGGACCTGATGGGTAACTCCATGAATGACAATGACAATGAGGATACAAACCTTCGCCTAAACAATGGCACCCTCAGTTCTAGTGATTATGTGGCTCAGGCCAAGACTAACACGACTGGATGGATTAACTTCTATCGAGTGCCTAAGGATGATTATGATGTCTACGCTAGATACGCTGGATCCCTTGGTTGGTCATATGGCTATGATGACATCAACTTGTTTGCCAGCTGGTCGATTGCATCCTCAGAATTTAGCGGAGGAAGCTTCAGTCATTCTGATTGGATAATGCCTCTCATTACTCTGGACATTCACGTTCTGTCATGGGACGATCAGGATGTTGTGGGAGCCACGGTTAAAATAAACAATTCAATTGATGAGAACGCATACTCCATTACGAAGACAACGAATGCGGACGGGGACTATAGCTTCTATCGCATTGTCAATGGAACTTGGAACCTAGATGTATGGAAGGATGATGACTATTCAGATACTCCCCTAGCAAGAAACAACACAGTAAGCTTAGCGAACCTTCAAGGCTACACAGAGAAGGACATGGAGATTCCCATAGCTCAGCTTATTGTCCGCGTCCAGACTGGGCCAACTACGTATGTTGAGGGTGCACAGGTGAATGTCACCCTAAAGGGCTTTGGTCTCGTTGCGCAGGGTGTGACCAATAGCACCGGCCATGTTACCTTCTTCTATATCCATGGCAACTTGAGTGACCCGTACTACGTTGCGTACAACCTTACAGTAACGTCCGGTGACCAAGTCAATGGTACACTCAGTGAGCTACTGGCCAAGTGTGATTATGATTGGACCTATGTGAATATCATCCTCTTACAAACACCTCAGTATTCGCAGAGCTACACTGAGCTCAACTCGACCGCGTACTTTGTCAGTGTCCGTTGGGGACGCAACGCGAGTTTCGTGGTTGGGTTCTATGACCGTGATGGTACGGATGTGTATAATGCGATAACCTTTGACAGCTCATCATGGCTGAACTTCACCATATACTATGACGGTCAAGCTATTGGCTGGGGCACGTGGAATACCTCAGGATATGACTGGGTGAATAAAACCTCGCCCATCAACTTCAACATTACAATCGATTCGGATCATTGGCTCATGAATGTGTCCGAAACAACCTATCAAGTTGTAATCAGTGGTAACTCACCGCTTGATCCTCCCGCCCCGATTACAGTCTACATAACCGTCTTGGCCGCTGAAACTCAAGGTGGATATGATACAATTGTGATTAGTGAGGAGTACAAGACCCATTCTTCGCATCTGTTTTGGCTATACGACGATACGAATGATGTAAACGCCACAGATTTGGATGTATACACCTACACGGTGAAGCTCGGGATAACAGAGCTCCGCTCAGGAAGCCTCACGGATAATCTGGATGGAACCTATAGCTTCCCAGCATCTGCACTTCACAATTTGGACATAGGGAACTACATTGTCATCATTAGTCTGGAGAAGGTCAACTACGTTAACAGATCACTGACGGTCGATGCCGTCATCAGCGAACTGCTCATGGACCTAACTCCATACGACCCAGGCGACTATGAGTGGTCGCTAGATTCAAAGTCAATTAACTTTGAGTACATCATTACTTGGAACACTACGAATTCTGGGCTTTCCGGAGTCAGTGTGACAATAGAGTGGATAGACCACGACACGCAGATTGTCTATCTCACTGTGATGGATGTTTTAGATGCTTCGCCCAGTAACTTGACGTACGCATTCACGGGCAATACAGTTCCTGTTGGGACCTGGGATGTCAGAATCACTTGCAGGAAGACAAACTATGGCCAAGCCATTGACACAATCACTGTAATCATTGTGTTAGAAGCGCTGACTAGTTTAGATCCAGTGGCTCCTGGCCCTGTGACTGTTGATTGGTCTGATGATGCGGTGTTTGAAGTTGACTACATCCGGACCGGCGATGCTGTCGGACTTGAGGGCGCATCATTTACACACAACTGGACTGAGAGATTCATTCTAGAATACATGGGAGCTGGTCGATACACGATAACTGTCGATACGACAATTCCTGCTGCCAGCTACTACGTGCGACTCACAATGTCACTTGCAAATCATGAATCTCAATATATGGACATGGAAATTATCATAAGAGTGCCTCTCATTATTGAAACGGAGTACGGTTCTGAAGAAACACCTCTAGTCGCGTACTGGACTCGAAACTTCACCATTACAGTGCGATTGCTGGATAACTCACGTGACAACGTCACGATTGTTGACGGCACCATTAACTACGATTGGTCATATCAAGGGGCGCCTATCAGTCAGGGCACTCTTGTACATCTTGGTGACGGAATCTACCAAATCACCTTGGATGCAAACGATGGCAGTGTGCTCGTAGACATGTATCAGATAGTCTTGGATGCAACGCGAGCGAGCTCGGTTGATGACTCTGCATTCATCTTCATGATGATTGAGGACGTTCCAACTGAGGTTATTATCGAAACAGTCGGCTTCACGCCATACTACGGAGATGTAGTCACAGTACGTTTCTACTGGAATAACACACTTGACAACGAAGGCATCACCGCGCCCTCCGGTGCCCTGTTGGAGATTAACCCATTGGGCTTCAACATCGGTAGCTATGTGAACTATGGCAATGGGACGTATAGTGTTGATGTTGATACAAAGGCAATTGGCATGAATGTGGATGACTACAGCGGTGTCTACTGGCTAACAATATTCATGTCGGGTGAGGGCTTCAGCGCCCATGATCCCTCTCTGGCAGCATTCTTCATTCAAGAAACCCCGACAGAACTCTTAGTGGATGACATTGCTACGGTGGAGTGGTCAGAAGATATGACCATATCCGTTAGAATCAACGACACACGACATAGCGAGTTGGTTTGGCAAGGTGCGGTCATTGAGATTGTGTACGGCAGCTTCGTGATTCCATTGACGGGTTACGCGGACGGCGTATTCAATGTCACCTTTGACACTGCTCTCTACTTCACTGCCAGCGACACCCCCTTTGAGATAGTGATTAGGTACACACTACCCAATTACGTGGGCGGCGAGGAAGCAGTTGAGATTTCCATTGACCCGATTGCAAGCGAGGTCGTCATGATTACCGTGGGACTTCAGGATGCCATCTACAACGGCGACTGGACTGATACTGTGGGCATTCAGATACAGGTACGTTTGATTGATAATCCAGTGCACCTAATCCCAGATGCGATTGTGGAGTACCACTGGGTTGAGTTCCCAACCGTAAATGGCGCTTTCTCATACTCGGGCGTAACGCAAATCTACAGTCTCATGGTGGATACGACAGAAGTCCCCGCAGGAACGAGGATATTGCGGATAACTGTCACACTTCAGAACTACACCGTTGTACCATATGACCTTGTCATGAATCTGGTGCCGCTTTCTGCAATCCTTACTACCGAAACCGAGTTTCCCCCAGTGACTCTGGGTGTTAGTACTCCGCCTTCCATTACTTTCTCTGTGTTATTCGGTTCAGTGGAGCTCCTCGGAGCAGACGTGACAGTATTTTGGGCTGGTGCTACAAGGCGTGCCGACCAAGTTGGTACTCAGTACGAGCTCACGCTAAGACTTGACGTTCCTCTGGATGCTCCTATGACCTACAACCTAAACTTCACTGCAATTCTTCAGAACTACACGATTTCGTCTCTGGTAATACCGCTCACGCTGAGTGCATCGACCGAAGTGATAAGCGAGGTTGTGGTGCTAGAACTGGATCAGACGGTGACAATCTACTTCCAATACTGGGACACACATAATGACAGGCCTGTGGCGTCTGACCCGAATGCCAACCCCATCGTGCGCGTGTACTTGCCTGGCACGACAACACCAATCAATCCACAGTTTGATGGAACCCACTACTCCTTTGTTGTGTCCAGTTCGGATCTTGGTGCAACAGAGATTGGCGAATACAACATTATCGTAACCGCCAGTGCATATGGATACCAGAACTACACACTGACAAGCGGGCCCAGTGCGACTAGCATCAGAGTTGATGTACGCGAAGCGACATATGATCTTGGGCCTCTTGGTCGCTACCCCCGGACTACGGTCAACATAATTCTGCTCATGACTGGCTTGTTCATAGTCATAGCGGGCGCAGTAGTTGGCATTCGACGACTCCGAATTCCATACCCAATCAAGCAGATCAACAAGGCCCTGAAGGCAGTGGAGTCTGGTAAGCGGGCAAAGGTTGAGAATATCAAGACTATGGGTGGAGTGATATCCGATGTGCTAGCACCAGGATTGGCAGTACTGGATATTGCTGCTCCAATTATTGATGAGGTCACGGAGGATCGCATCGAAGAAATCCTAGGTGAGGATACCGAGGAGCTTCTTGACGAACTAGGCGCCCTTGATGAGATTGGGGCCGATGAAGTTGAAGCACCAGAGGACGCGCCTGATTTTGAAGCGGAACTTGCTGCTGAGATTGAAGCAGTCACCGAGGAAACCCCTGAGCCAGAAGAGATAATCGAAACACCTCCAGAAGTGGAGGAGCCGGAAGCTGAACTCGAGGAGGTTCTTGAGGAACCAACGCCTGAGCCAGAAGAGCTAGTTGAAACACCTCCAGAAATGGAGGAATCGGAATCTGAACTTGAAGAGGTTCTCGAAGAGCCAAAGCCTGAGCCAGAAGAGCATGAGGCAGAGGTTGTAGAACCGGAGGTTGAGGAGCCCAAGCCGGTAACTGAGGAGATTCCTGAGGACATTGAGGAGGAACTCCCTGAATCTGAGCTCGAGCTTGAAACCCCCGAAGAAGAGGAAGTTGAGCTTGAGCCGGAACCAACTGAATCTGAGTCAAAACAGCAGTTGACAAAGAGGGAGCTAATCGAACAGCTTCCGTCCAAAATCAAGGAATCGATGTCTGAAAAGGAGATACGGTAGCTCTCAAAGAAGGAGCTCCTAGCCTTAATTGACTCAACTGAGGAATCAGACACATCTGAATAGTCCCAAACAAAGCAATCATGAACGGAGCCGATAGAACGATGAGAATGATGGATCGTATCACACAGACTCTCTCATGTCGTAGGAACAGACTGGTCTTACTAGCAGGCCTTCTAGTCTTTCTCTTCCTTCCACTTGGGAACACTGGAATGGCGGACCAATTTGCGAGAACCTATGATCTCGATAGTTCTTCAGGTACTTCGCTGGTTGCAGACATCGATGAGGTGACACCTTGGTGGAATGTCAGCTATCACTATCGCCGCCATGTAAATCTCACAGACACGAACTCAACACCGCGCGTTGACGTCCCGATGCACATGTGGGTCCCCTTTGAGAACAACACCTGCTACAAGAACTCCATCCGTGTGGTTGACTCCAACAACGTGGAAGTACCTTCGCAGCCTTACAATTTCACATATTGGGAGGACCCTGACTACTTGAAGGGTTCGACAGTGTTCTGGTACGCGAACATAAGCGCTGACAGCACTGCAACCTATTGGGTCTACTACTCCGATGATACAAGCATCGAAACCACATCCTACGAGTCGGAAGTCTGGTTTGCTAGGACGACCGGTTCGCTGTCCGGCAAGTTTGGTGTCAACTACTGGAGCTTCCGCGGAGGATGGTACAACGTAACTATGTACAATGCTGCAGGCGGCAAAGTATCCAATGCTGCTCACAAGATGGCAGATGATTCTTGGAATTGGAATTGGGGTACTAGTGCAGGTAGCATGCATTGGAACCCAGACGGTCTCGGCGGACAAACAACGCCAAACACATCTCCGATATCTGGAACCACCTTTGTCACCGAAGAAGGCCCATTGTTCATCAACTATACCACTCAGCTGCCCTTTGGGTCTTATGCCAAGCTGAATGTAAGCTACACATTCTACAAGTGGGGTTGGACTACCCGAATCTACATCGAATACAGCGCCTCAAGAAGTGGCAGTGGTAGAACGGATGAGTGGGTATTCTATCCGTACATCACAACACATGGCATTGAAGTAGCAGAGGATAGTACTCAAACCTACTATGACAATTGGGCCCAAACTGGCAACAAGGGCAAGCCCGCCGGTTTCGGATGGTGGAATGACAATGGGATGTCCCACGGCACGGTGAGAATATCGCATGATAGCTGGAATACAAATCCGAGCTATCCGAACAATTATGATAACTACTACTACCGATGGTTTGACTCCAGTTCCTACGAGTTCTGGGACACAATCATCCCAACTATCTATGCTATAGATGGAACAGTTTTGGAAGAGCGGTGTGCTTTCGCAGTATGGAATGGTTCAGTGGGTCGCGATGGTTACATGCAGGTCTTCAATGCCACATCGAGGTTTCTTCCCATCTTCCAGAGTGTCGGCGAGGATTCATCGTATTCTTTCAGAATTAACGTTAAGGACCTCGGTGGGGGAAACATCTCAGGCGTTAATGTTACACTACTGGACAAGGACACTATGCAGAAGCTATACAGAAGCGATGGGTCACCGTATAGTGAACTCACAGATTTGGACGGGAATGTCACATTTATCGGGTTGGTCAACAAAACCTATCGGATTGAGACCTGGGTAGATAGCAGTGATTGGTTGCAGCCTGAAGCGGGGTCTACAGGAATGAATGTGACTTGGTGGGGCGAGAGAACAGCAGATGGTCCATTCACATCTGTTGGCATTACTTTGGATATGGCATCGTTAGACATTCACCTTGAAGACCTCATGGGTGATGACCTCGCAACAGTTGGCTCTGAAACAGTCCAGGTTCGAATCTATAATGCCAGTGATTCTAATCCAAGCAACTGGAAGTACATGGACTATCAGACAACTGACTCGAACGGGGATTTGACATTCACGAGAGTACCCAAATGTGAGTGGGTGCTCAACTTCTCCTACAGCAACACGGACACAGGGCATATCTATCAGTGGAATGATTTTGGCAAGTACTGTTCATATCAAGTAGCAGAATCAGAGATTACTGATGACCTTGTGCGCAGTTGGGAAATGCCTCTTGTGACACTTGACTTCAATGTAAAGGCTTACGATGACATACCTGTTCCCGATGCCTACATAAGAATCTCCAAGAAGGGTACAGGGGATCCTTATCCG
>JABCTJ010000074.1 GCA_018238375.1 Candidatus Thorarchaeota archaeon | reverse complement strand
CTTACCCAAACCAGTTGCATTATATCTCACCAAGGACGTGAAACTCGATACGATGTTGTCTGAACAGCCAAAGGACGAAACCACCGAGTCATTCCGCCCGTTCGCTATCATGTGGGGTGGTCAGGCTGTATCTTTGTTCGGGAGTCGGCTCGTACGATTCACTATTGTCTGGTGGTTGACACTTCAAACTGGCTCTGCTACTGTGCTCGCTGTCACTATGATAATGGCCTTGTTGCCGCAGGTCTTGATTACACCCTTTGCAGGGTCGTATGTGGACAGATGGAATAGACGCAGAACCATGATTATTGCAGATATGATTACAGCCCTAAGCATTCTCTTCCTGGTGGCTATGTTCTACTTTGGGACTATAGAAATCTGGCACATCTATCTGGCCATGCTCATTGGTTCAGCCGCAGGCGCATTCCACTGGCCAGCGATGCTAGCGTCAACCACTCTGATGGTGCCTAAGAAGCACCTATCACGCATTGCAGGCATGAACCAGACACTTCAAGGAGCAGCGGGCATAATCGCACCGCCGCTTGGAGCGCTTGTTTTGATTCTGCTTCCGATGAGTACAATTCTGATGATGGATGTGGTAACTGCTATCATTGCAATTGGTGCGCTTGCAGTCGTTCATGTCCCTCAACCTGAGCGAAAAAGCCCACTAGTGGAAAAATCTGTTATCGGTGACATGATGGATGGCTTCCGCTTTCTGAGAAAATCGCGGGGAATACTTCTGATAGTCGTGATGGCGATGTTCCTGAACTTGGTGGCGGCGCCTGCTTCCGCCCTGATCCCCATTCTTGTCACCAACCATTTCCACGGTGATGTAGCATCTTTGGCCATAATCCAGTCAGCAAGTGCCATAGGAATGGTGCTTTCGGGAGTACTTCTTGGCATTTGGGGAGGCGGGAAAAGACGGACTATAACAGCACTTACCGCACTAATCCTGGGTGGAATCGTACAAGGGTTGATAGGTCTGATGCCGCCAGATGCATTCCTCCAAGCAACTGCTTTGTTCTTCCTCTCAGCAGCTCTCGGCACCATTGTGAATGGGTCCATCCTTGCATTGCTGCAATCGACAATCCCTGCCGATATGCAAGGAAGAGTGTTTGCGCTTGTTGTTAGTGGGGCTGGTGCGATGATGCCCATTGGATTGGCCATTGCTGGACCCGTGGCAGATATTTACGGTGTTCCGATTTGGTTTATTGTTTCAGGAGTAACAACAATCGTGCTAGCAACTGCCGCTTTATTGGCTCCATCAGTCAGGGGACTTGATGCTGCTGCAGAAGCCGCAGCTGCGAAAACCCCTGAGAAGGAGCCAATCGAGGGGTCAGTACTCAACTCCGAAGATGAGGAAACCATGATACGCCAAGCACATGATGAACTCCACGAAACAGAGTGATAAGAACTGTACTCTGATGTTTTCTCGCACCTAGTATATCTTCGGCTCGTCCCATTCGCCCCAGATGTCCCGCCAGACATCACATATCTCACCCACAGTGGCATGGGCTTTCACCGCATTGATGACATGGGGCATAACATTGTCTGTTCCCTCAGAGGCTTTCCTCAGTCCACTGAGAGATTCGTCGAACTTCTTCTTATCACGGTCTCTCCGGATTCTCTGAGTACGTTCCACCTGCTTTCTCTCAATTTCAGGATCTATCTTGAGCACCGGGATTGTGATTTCTTCACCTTCAAGAACGAAGTCATTGACACCCACAATCGTCCTCTTGTTGGTTTCAATCTCGCGCTGGTACTTGTACGATGCGTTCGCTATCTCCCTCTGCGGGAATCCCTTCTCGATGGCTGGGATAACACCACCCATGGCATCGAACCGATCAAAGTATTTGTAGGCCTCTTCCTCCATTTCATTGGTCAGCGATTCGATATAGTACGAGCCCGCAAGTGGGTCTATCGTATTGGCCGCTCCACTTTCATGCGCGATGATCTGCTGAGTTCTGAGCGCCACACGGACTGCATCTTCTGTTGGTAAACAGAAAGCTTCGTCCATGCTGTTTGTATGAAGAGACTGAGTGCCTCCAAGAACTGCCGCGAGGGCTTGGTACGCCGTACGCACAACGTTAACAATTGGCTGCTGAGCAGTCAGTGAACATCCAGCAGTCTGAGTGTGGAATCGCATCCAAAGAGACCGTTTCTTCTTCGCCTTGAACCGTTCCTTCATCTCGCGCGCCCAGATGCGGCGTGCGGCTCGGAACTTCGCGACCTCCTCGAATATGTCATTATGTGAATTAAAGAAGAATGATAGACGGGGAGCGAAGACGTCCACATCCAGCCCCGCGTCAATGCCTGCTTGGACGTACGTCAGTCCGTTGGCTAATGTGAATGCAAGCTCCTGAGCTGCGGTCGAACCAGCTTCCCGAATGTGATAGCCAGAAATGGAGATAGTGTTCCAACGGGGGATGTTTTTCGCGCAATAACCCATGATGTCTGTGATGATTCTCATTGATGGCTCAGGACTGTAGATGTATGATTTTTGAGCCATGTACTCCTTCAGAATATCGTTTTGAATAGTCCCTCCAATCTGAGTCGGAGCAATTCCCTGTTTCTGAGCGGCAAGCATGTACATGGCGAGGAGTATCGAGGCAGGAGCGTTGATTGTCATTGAAGTAGTGACCTTATCAAGAGGGAGTCCATCACTTAGTATCTCCATATCCTTTAGTGTGTCAATGGCAACGCCAAGTTTTCCAACTTCCCCGAGCGCATATGGGTGGTCAGAGTCCCGTCCATAGATTGTTGGCAGATGGAAAGCTACACTCAGTCCTGTCTGACCATGATTGAGCAAGAATTTGAAACGTTGGTTCGTTTCCTCTGCATTGCCCATGCCGGCAAATTGCCTCATTGTCCAAATGCGGCCCCGATACATTGAGGGCTGTACGCCACGAGTGTACGGATACTCACTAGGAAATCCTAGATCCCGCATGTAATCGAGGTCAGGAATATCTAGTGGAGTATAAATCACCTTAACAGGCTTGCTTGAGGTCGTGACAAACTCATTTCGCCACTGCTTCTGGTTGGAGAGCTTGTTTGATTCCCAGCTCTTCTTCGCGTTCTTAATGGAACCCTGGTCACCCAATAGGTTATCCTCCTGAACAAATGACCAACTCTTTCGAGCACAATATTAAATGTTCGATTCTGCAAGGGATGCAAGTAACTGCAATGTCCTTCTTGAACTAGAACTCGAACCCTCTTCGAGCTAGAATCTTCTCCGTTTCAAAGTAGTGTTTGATCTCTTTCATCTCGGTGACCAAATCTGCAGCCTCAATAATCTCCTTACTGGCATAGCGACCGGTCATGATAATCTCGACATCCGCGGGTTTTAGTTTGATAAGGCCTAGCTGATCATTCAAGGAAATCAAGTTCCACTCCACTGCCACATTAATCTCATCGAGAATCAAGACATCACACTTGTTTTCTGCAAGCGCGTCCTGTGCCATTTTCAAGCCACTCTGAGCCATCTCGATATCTACAGGGTCAGGGTTGTCCTTGTCGACAAAGGTTTCGCGCCCGACAGGGATGATTGTGAAGTTCGGAATCTGTTCGATAGTTTTGAACTCCCCGTAGTTTACCTCGTTTGTTCCGCTCCTTTCAGCGACCTTCGCTTTCATGAAACTGATCATGAGCACTTCAAGTCCGTGACCCGCTGCTCTCATACCAAGGCCTAACGCGCAAGTTGTCTTGCCCTTGCCATAGCCGGTGTATACCTGAACCCTACCGCTTGTGTCTGGCTTCACCATGACAATCCCTCGTTTACTTCATTTTCTTAACAAGC
>JABCTJ010000067.1 GCA_018238375.1 Candidatus Thorarchaeota archaeon | reverse complement strand
ACCGTCACCGATCTTTGCGAGACCCTTGTCGTGCATTACCGAGTCAATCGTTTCATGTTGGATTAGTGCATTCCACATTATGTGTCACCAAGACGGATGACAAAGTGTAGACTTAGTCGACATTATGATCAGAAACAGCTTGGTTGAATTTCTTGCGGAACTCCTCCGCGCGGGCAAGCATCTTCTCAAGTCCTTCACGAAGGACTACATTGGCCTGGCGTTTCTTAGTCTTTAGAGAAACAATGGGATTTGCGAGTAGAGGGTGATCAATGGTGTAACCTGCAAACTCGACAGATGGTTCCTCAAGAAGCGTCTTGCGCAACAAATTGCAGAAGCCATGTCCCTCTTCTTGAAATTCAACTTTAATCTCAGCTCGACTATGCTCTATTGTCTTTATTTTCAGACTTATCGCCTCCTAGGCCTTCGATCGCCATCACGGAAGGAACTCCTACGGCCTCCGCTTCTTTGTCTGGAATCTCTTCCGCGTCTATCTCCGTAGCGACGGTCTTCGCCTCTTCGGTCACCATAAGACCTTCTTCGTGGTGCGATATCAGGTCGTGCTTCGAGACCGAACATCACCCCGTAGTCCTTTGCCGCTTCTCGGATTTCGTGATTCTCACATCGCAGGCAGACCATATTATTATGTGTAGTCAAGACCAAATCATTGCCACATCGAGTGCACTTTCCGAGAATCACACCCAAATCTGGGCCAACCACACTAAGCTTAGCGGGTATTTCATGTGTATTCAGTACCTCAGCACGGATTATATCACCGGTACGCATCACATCATGCATTGATTTCACAAACCGCCGAGTTACATTGCCAATGCGAATTTCACCAAGGAGAGTACTAAGTATATCCTTCCCGTTTAGCTTTACAAGACTGACTTCCGCGCGAGATTCATAAGCGTGAATTACTTCACCTATCATGATATCACCCTTGACTGGAAGTGCAAGTGTGCTACGGCCATCAGAACCTAGAACGCTTATGCTACGCGCTTTGAGGTCTATAGAAACACCTCCTGCTGTGGTTGCAAAAACAACGCCTTCTTTCTCGTAGGTACCAAAGCTTGGAGACAGTTCTTCAATCACACACAATTGATCCCCAGGAACAACTATGTCTCCATTTTTCACGCTAGACATTTTATTCACAATCCACATTGCATATTCGGTACAGGTCTACTGTAATCATATGTCGTTCTTTCCGGTGAAATTTGTAGATTCTCGGTATCGGAAACTCGAATCTCTCAATTTGTGTAACGACTCCTCCGAGATCTTCAACTGCATTCCGAAGGAAGACTCTATTCTTTTCACCTGAGAGGTGCATACTATATGTTACTCGAGCTATAGAGATTGCCTTCCTGAGGAATCTCAGGTCAGCACCTCGCTTTTTGACTCCAAAGGGCGGGTTGCTCAACACCGTGTCGACGGGCTCTTTCAATGCCAGATCGGCAACATCCCCTAGGACCCAATCTGTGGCGTCCTCTGTCCCGAGTAAGTTGGAGTTTCTTTGAGATGCCTTTAAGGCTTTGCTTTGGACATCGATGCCCACTGCTTTCTTTGCACCAAGAAGGGCTGCGCCTATTGCGAATATGCCATCTCCGCATCCAAGATCGAATACCAACTTGCTACCTATATCACCATGATCCATCTCCGCAGAGAACAGTACCGCGGCTGCAATGGTGGCAGGAGTTGGATATTGTTCCAAAGAAACGTCATAGTCAGAGATTCGCTCCATTGATTGCAATGTAATCTCCAAATCCTTCAAGCGCAACTTGCAGTCTCCTGTTTCGTACGACAGCCTGCCCGGTCCTGCTACTAAAACACTGATGAATTCTACGGATGCGTCAATAAACACAAGAGGTGATTAGTTGTTTTCTAGGCTAAAGGTAATACGTATCTTTATCAGGACCTCCACTGGAAGTGGTGCCTATTCCACAGGAACTAACCATGGTTTCGAATGGAGTTGGGTGTACACATTGGAAAAGCCGCTAGACAAGCTCTTCGATAAGTTCCTTCAAGGTCAAGCGATCTTTAAGGATAGAGACGCCCTCAGGCCGACATATGTGCCTGATGAGCTCCCATATCGTGAAGACCAGATGAGTAGGATAGGTTCAATCTTAGGTCCTGCACTTCGAGGTGCGCCGCCGTCAAACATCCTCTGCTACGGCAAGACTGGCACAGGAAAAACTGTAGTTGCTCGCTACGTTCTATCGTTGCTTGTGGAAAAGGCTCGAAAGAGTGGAGTGATTGCGCCACTTACGGCACATGTGAATTGCAGGATTGTAGGTACAAACTACAGAGTTCTAAGAAAGCTCTGCGAAGATATCGACGCAAGAATGCGTGATGGATCAGAGGTTCCATTTACCGGTCTACCTACGGATGAAATTAGATCAATATTCAAAAAACGCCTTGACCAGCAAACTTGCATAATGGTTGTTGTATTAGACGAGGTGGACTCTCTTGTCAAGCGCGATGTCAGCCAAGGAAATGACATCCTCTACAGTCTCACTAGGATGAATGGAGAGTTGGCGAATAGTCGAATCTCCATCATTGGGATAAGCAATGACTTGAAGTTCAAGGAAATGCTTGACCCACGCGTACTATCAACACTCGGCGAGGAAGAGGTCATATTTGCGCCCTATAACGCAGTGGAGCTAAGAGGCATCCTTCAGCAGAGAGTTGAGATTGCTTTCAACTCCGAGGCAATTGGGGACGAAGGTGTCATCAACCTTGTAGGAGCTCTTGCTGCTCAGGAACATGGTGATGCAAGAAGAGCACTTGACCTGTTGAGAACTGCCGGTGAGTTGGCCGAGCGCAGAGGCGACAATGTGATTACACAAGAGCATGTCAGAGAAGCCCAGAAGGTGATTGAACGTGACACCATCACGGAAGCTGTGAAGACATTGCCAATGCAGTCCAAGGCTGTTTTATTTTCGGTGTTCGCTCTAGCTAACAAGGGCAAACGCGACATCTTCACTGGAGAATGCTTCAATGTGTATGCAGAGATAGCCAAGTCTCTCTCAATCGATACATTGACTCAGAGACGCGTATCTGATCTCATATCCGAGCTTGATATGCTTGGACTCATCAATACGACTGTCATTTCCAAAGGCAGGTACGGCCGCACAAAGAAAATCAGGCTTGCAGTGAGCAAAAAGCAGATTGGCGCGATTCTTGATGAGGATGTGCGCTTGACGAAGATAACCAATGACTTGATGGACGAGCATGAATTCGTTTCGTGATTATCGTTATCCGGTTGCCTCTGCAATCAGACCTTTGTAGAAGAACTTGACTTCAGGAGCTCCTGTCCGAAGATTCACATAGGTCACAATTCCAGGAGTAGGCATAATGCCTTGCTTGCGCATGAACTCCGTCTGGCCCTGAAATGTTCCCGAATTGATGATCTGAACGCCCCGGTAATTGTCAACTGCATTATGATGAGCATGGCCGAAGTGTACAATGTCAGGAGGTGTGTCAATGACCATCCAGTCACGATGTAAAGGCGCTAGCTCCGTCTTCCCGCCATACATCGGAACTAGGTGTCGCTTTCTAAGAAACTCCTTCATGGGGATTGCAGGTTGCTTGTAGGTGGCACCGGGCAATTGTGTCACTGCATCGTCTAGGCTGTCGCCATGGGTCAATAGTATGTTCACGCCTTCGACTATCAGCTGACTAGGATCACCCATCAGCAGTATCTGATCCCCAAGGTCGTAGAGCGGCTTTGCATACTCCTCCGGGATTGGAGGCTTTGGCAATGCTTGTCTACAGGCGTCGTGATTTCCAGGGATACATATTATCTTGACATGTTTGGGAATCCTACGGAGTTTATCAGCTAGACCGGCATACTGATCGTATATGCTTGGAATGGATAGGTCTTCATACTGCGATGGATACACACCAATCCCATCCACCAAATCGCCTGCAATGAATAGGTACCTGATTTTTCGAACTGTTTCCTTCTCCGAGCTATCTACATCGCGACCATTCACCCAATCAATGAAGCTGTCGAATTCATCTTCTAGAAATTCGTTGCTACCATAGTGAAGGTCGGAGATGAAGATGGCATAGATATCACGGCGAGCCCGTCCTATCTCCCGAGCTGTGGGGATGTCAGGGAATATCACGGATTGAGCAATCATCCGCCCATCTCGGTCGACGTGACCGGATATGCAGGTTACCTCATCTAAGAGTAATGCATTACCACTGTCTGTCAACTCACGCCCTCGGATGCCCTCTCTTCCGGAAGGAATTACACATACAATAGAGCCCTCTGGATCTTCCAACTGTACAATCACATTTCGAGAACGAGAGATGCGCTTGTCCTTGACCATGCCAACTACTACATGAGTGGGACGTTTCTGAGTGCGCATTCCTTCTCTATTCATAGCTTTGCGGTGTCGCGCATCATCTCGCCTAGTTCGTGCAACCTGTGGAGAAATAGCACCTTGTGTGTCAATTCGACTCATGTAGATTCTCTTTATGCGACGAAATCTGTCATTAAAGAGAGCAAGGAAGTCCTCTACAGTTCCAGCAGAACCTACCAAATCCAGAGTGGGGTTTTTGACTACGTTGATAGACCAGTCGCTTTCTTCCGGAGGTGATGAAGAGTCCTCAGGAAGTACCACCTTCGTAGAACCTTCATCAATGTCATGTGATTCGGGCATCTCTGCTCTTGTTGAAAGGAATCCCTCAATGTGATTGCGAGAAAGAACCGGTGGAGCGACTGATGTGTTACTTTGATGGATTACCGTTTCAGCCGCTTCTAGAGGATCCTCTAAGTCGAGCATGTAGTCAAGTGCGTCTGGAGCAATCTGAAGCCCAGACTTGATGAAGAGCTTCAGGATACTGCGACGAAGAGTGGAAGTCAATATATCATCGACTAATTGAAAGCTAGCAAGTCATTTTAAACGTCCGCTCGGCGGTGACGCGATATCTTCATCATAGTTGTCAACTCACACCTGATTTTTCTCCAAACCATGAGAGAAGAGTAGACACCGATAGGAACACAACATAGTTTGCAGGAGTCGACCAGTCGGGAAATGTAATAAGCCAACCACCTATATCTCGTTTGGCGCCATTCCAATTCAGGTCGGTACCGAGTATGCCATATAGCATCAGAAAACTACAGCAGACGGGCGGCAAGAGCGGCAGCTCCTTTCTTGTGATATTGCCTAAAGAGTGGATACGCAGGCAGAAACTGAGCAAGGGCGACCCTGTTGTGATTATTGAACGTGAAGATGGCAGCCTAATCGTTGACCCGCGTCTTCCTAAAGCTGGAGAGAGCAGAAATACCATCGTAGAGATTGAGCCAAATCTTCGATGGACTATAACAAGCAAGTACCTGTTGGGCTTTGATGAGATTCATGTGGTGAGTGACAAACCAATCTCAAACGATCAGAGAGATGAGTTGAAGAAAATCATCAAAAGATTCGTTGCATTGGAGGTGACCGACGAGGACGATAATCAGATAGTGGTTCAATGTCTGGTTGACCCCACCACGTTGCCCGTAGATAAGGCAATGCGAAGAATGAACCTAATTGCCTCTAGAATGCTTAATGATGCATTCACCTCGTACTTCGATGGGTTGCAGGAGATTGCGGAGAGCGTTGTAAAGCGTGATGAGGAGGTGGATCGTCTTTTCTTCTTGATTGTTCGAGAGCTCAGATTGGCCATTCAATATCCTCGTATGTCCGAAGGAATGGGCATAACACCGGTAAAGGCACTCGACTTTCGACTAGCTGCGCAGTATATCGAAAGGATTGCGGACCTAGCTGTAGATATCGCCAATCGGACACTACATGCGTTAGACAAGAAACTTGTCAAGAAAATGGAGCCAATTGTGAAGATGGTGAAAGAGATGCAATCCAATGCCGTGACAAGCCTGTTCAAGTTTGACTCTGAGAAGGTTGCATGGGTCATAAAGGCAGAAAAAGAGATAATCGAGGACACTGCCAAACTAAGGCAGTACCTAATCTCAACTCCCAACGACGAACCACAGACCCACCTGTATGTAGCTGATATTCTACTCAGGATCGGGGAAGCTGCCAAGGATATCGCGGATTTGGGACTCCCAGAGAGCTAGGAGGTAGACAGTTGACAGGGAAGATTTTCGGTACCTCGGGAATTAGAGGCAGTATTGCGAACAAGGTGACGGTGGACCTAGCCCTAGGACTAGGTCGTGCGTTGGGAACGTTCTTGGATGGTCAAGGAGTAGTTGGTGTCGGTACAGATGCTAGGACCTCCAATGACATGCTTTGCAACTCCTTTGTAGCAGGCGTTGTTTCTACAGGGGTGGATGTGATTAATCTAGGAGGGACTCCAATGCCTGCAGTAGGAGCCCACAGCGCAATGAGTGGAGTATCCGCTTCTGCTGTAATCACTGCCAGTCACAATCCTCCGACTGATAATGGTTTCAAGTTTTTCAAAGGCGGTCGTGAATTTGTAAGATCTGAGGAAGTGTTCATTGAGGAACGCGTAAACAGCGGCGAGTTCACAGTTGCATCTTGGAAGGACATAGGTCACATTTCAAGATGGAACATTCGTCAGACATTCCTAGAGAGAGTGAAGGCTTTTGTTTTGGAACGAGGTGGGAGAAGCGACGGGGTGCGGGTTCTAGTGGACTCTGCTAATGGTGCAGCCTATAACTACACTCCAGATCTTCTTCGAGAACTGGGCTTTTCGGTCATTACTATGAATTCGCACCCTGACGGTCACTTTCCAGGAAGACCTGCAGAACCCGCACCGCGTAACTTGGGCGATGCAATGAGTTTCGCAGCGGATTCTGACTTTGGGGTTACCATCTGTCATGACGGGGACGGAGATCGTCTTGCAGTCATCGACGAGAAGGGGCGCTTCATTGATCAGAATCGAGTGATAGCGCTTTTCGCTCGTGATGAGGTGGAGAGAGAGGGTGGTGGAACTGTGGTCGTATCAATCGACACCTCTAGTGTCATCGACGAACTGGTCAGGAACGCTGGCGGAAAAGTCATCAGAGCACCTTTGGGCTCGCTACAGGAAACTTTCTCGTCAAATTTGGATGATATTGTATTTGCATCAGAGCCTTGGAAGCCAATTTTCACTAGGCTCGGTCTATGGATGGACGGGATTACTGGAGC
>JABCTJ010000054.1 GCA_018238375.1 Candidatus Thorarchaeota archaeon | reverse complement strand
AACAATCACTGTCCCTATGTCAACCTTGGTTTCCTTCTCAGAACTCAAATTCTTAATTGTGACTTCGAAATTGCCAATGTAACCATCAAAGTCAGACACCTTACTATTCAGGTGAATCTTGATACGCTTATGTTTCCTAACTGCAGCAATCAGAGGTCCAATGACCTGCGCGCCAGATTCGTCAGAGGGGAAGAGATGAGTCCACTTGGCAACGTTTCCACCAAGCTGAGTATCTTTTTCTACTAATACAACATCGAATCCACGTTCTGCAATATCCAAAGATGATCGAAGACCTGCGATACCACCACCAACTACCATCGTCGTAGGGAGTATCTTCACAGTCTTAATAGGCAGGTTCTCAAGCTTCGCAGCTCGAGCAACTGACATTCTAACAAGGTCCTTTGCCTTCTCGGTTGCTTTCACCGGTTCACGAGTGTGACACCAGCTCACATGTTCTCTCAGGTTCACTTGATCAAACAGATATCGATTGACACCTACTTCTTCAACGACCCGTCGAAATGTCGGCTCATGCATCCTCGGGCTACAGCTCGCTACAACTACTCTGTTGAGATTGTGCTCCTTGACCTTTTCTTTGATCAAGACCTGTCCCGCGTCTGAACACATGAACATCTCGTCTGTTGAGAATACAACATTCGGTAAATCCTTGGCCATCTCTGCAACTGATACCACATCAACAACTCCAGCGATGTTGTGGCCGCAGTGGCAAACAAAAACTCCAATACGTGGTTCTTCTTTCGTGTCTGACATTTTCTAAGTGCCTCCTTGACTGAGAACAATGGTTGCCTTCATCGCAGCCGCACTTCCCGCACTAACTGAGTCGGGGATATCCTTTGGACCTTCTGCACAGCCACAGACAAAAACGCCTGGGGTCTTAGTTTCGGTAGGTCCAAAGAAAGTGTGTTCAGCTTGGATGTAACCATCATCACTCTGCTCAATTCCCATTTTTTTAGCCATGGTATCCATCCCTATAGGGGGAACTACACCAGGGCTGATTACAATTAAGTCGTGTTCGATAAGACGGACCTCTGCTGTTTCAGTATCCTCCACCCTAATCACAAGATTACCGGTCTTCTTACCTTCCATCACTTCAGCAACACGACCACGAATGAACTTGACACCAAATCGTTTCTTGGCCATTTCATAAAACTCTTCGAAGCCTTTTCCGAAGGCTCTGATGTCCGCGTAGTACACCCATACTTCACCATCATTATTATGTTCAAGAGCCATGACTGCATTTTTGATAGAATACATACAACATACACGACTGCAGTATGGAACTCCTTTTTGAACGTCCCTGGCTCCCACACACTGAATAAATCCGATACTCTTTGGTGTCTTTCCATCGCCGAGTCGGATAAGATGACCATGTGTCGGACCTGCAGCGTTGATCAGCCGCTCAAACTCCATAGCATGAATGACGTTGGCATAATGGCCATATCCCAGTCGGGGATAGTCAGTGATATCATAGAGCTGAAATCCAGTAGCGATAATGATTGCACCGACATGAAATTCTAGTGTTGTATCCTTCATGTCCAGGTCAATAGCATTCCTTTGGCATGCCTTAACACATCTTCCACAGTCAATGCAGTTCTCCTTATCAACAGTGTAAACGTTTGGAGTAGCCTGAGGAAAGGGCACATAGATAGCCTTCCTGAAACCGATATTCAAGTCGAACTCATTAGCTACCTCAACCGGGCATTCTTCGGCACAATCACCGCAGCCTGTACAGACATCTTCGTTAACGTAACGTGCCTTACGTTTCACACGAACGTGAAAATCACCAACAGAACCTGTAACGCTTCCGACTTCAGAATATGTTAAAATCTCGATATTCTTGTGTCTAGAAACCTCACTGAGTTTGGGCGTTAAAATGCAAGCACTACAATCTAACGTAGGGAAGGTTTTGTCTATTTGAGCCATGACGCCGCCTATTGAAGGGTTCCGCTCTACAAGGTAGACTTTGAACCCCTGACTAGCAATATCCAGAGCTGCAGTTATTCCTGCAACTCCGCCACCTATAACCAATGCAGAATTGGGTTTATTTCCGGACATTGTTTTTTCGCCTATATTTTTTGTAGAATTGGTTTTGGATCTATTTTATTCAAGTATATTCCAAGTTTATCAAAATTGATTCCAAGTGCAGGACCCAAGAACTGCGGTAATGGAATTACGGGGATTTTGGACACGCCTTGCTCTGCGAGATCATCAAATTGAACTTGAGTAAGTTGAATATCACAGAATTCGCAAGCGGTAATAATGCCATCAACATCCTCTTCACGAATATTTTTGATCTTATCAAGTCCAATCCTTGTAGCAACATCTGCGTCCATGGCTAGCATGGGACCACCACAACATCGAGTTTTACCAGTGTAATCAACTGCTGTTGCACCAGCTAACTCAATGATTCTATCAATAATCGTTGGATTCTCAGCATCATCGACCTTGACTATCTCTGGAGGTCTTGTAACATGACAACCGTAATGTGCAGCAAGTCGAAGACCACTATAGGGTTTCACAATAGCAGATTTGATTGCTTCATAACCAATATCTTCACGGAAGATTTGGAGAAGGTGTTTCACTTCTGAAGTACCAGTGTACTTGAGACCTTCTTCAGCAAGTAATTCGTTAACCTCAGCACAAAGCTTGGGATTATTATCAAGGTCATGCTTTACAGTCTTGAGAGATCCAGAACAAGCACCGCATATTGCAAGGATATCTAGATTCATACTTTCTGCCAAGGCAATGACGCGACCACTCATCGCACAGAATGCTGTATGGCTAAGAGATTCAACATATTGAGCACCACAACAATTGGCGTCTTTCATAAGGGTAAGACGAATTCCTAGTTTTTCAAGAACTATTTTGACTGATGCTTCATATGCAGGAAGTCTAACAGGTGTCGTGCACCCAGTATACAATGCAAACTCTTTCACTTCTTGTTGCCTCCACTAAAGTAACGCTTTTTGACCTTCTTCACAAATTCATCGTTCCAATTTAGATCTGTATCCAGACCTAAGTCTTCACGATCCTCCTCAATAAAATCAGAATACGCATCTTTGAGAAGCCAACCATCCTCTAGAACTTGATCAACAGTACTCTGGAACACTTTAGGAATATGACCCTCTCTTGCTGCAATCTCACGGACTGCATGGAATATCTCAGACAGGTTGACATCCTCTTGACAGCGTTCTTCACAAAGCCTGCAAGTCATACAGAGCCACGGAAGGTCGCTAGTGAGAACTTCCTCGCGTTTTCCGAGTAGTATCTTCTGGATGAGCTGTCGGGGTCGGTACCTGTCTGTCATCGAGGCCACCATGCACGATGCGGTGCACATGCCGCATTGTATGCATTTCATTATACCTTCGCCACCATACTCCTGCTCGACTTCTTTTGCAAAGTCTGAACTTGGAGTATGGCTAACAGCTGGCTTTTCCTTTACTTCATTTTTAGTCATCTTGAATCACTCCTCCCTGTCTATCTTAGCCAGAATGATCGAAGCTCTCATTGCTGCTGCACTTCCAGCAGAAACTGAGTCGGGGATATCCTTGGGTCCATCTGCACATCCTGCTACGAAAACTCCTGCAACATCAGTGTCAACAGGTGTTAGGACTGCGTCATGAATCGAAACATAGCCATCCTCAGTGAGATCCATATTCATTTCAACAGCAAGGTCATCAAGCCCCTCTGAAGGTTGTACACCAGGACTGATGATTATCAAGTCATGAGCAACATCTTGCAATATACCGGTTTCAGTGTCTTCGAATCTAACAAGTAACTTTTCGCCTTCTGCATCTTCCATGACTTCGCCCACTCGCCCTCGTACATATTTCACTCCGAAGCGAGATTGGGACATTTCAAAGAACTCCTCAAATCCTTTACCAAAGGCTCTGATGTCCGCATAATAGACTGTAACATCGGATTCGGGATTGTGCTCCATTGTCATTGTCGCCAGTTTAACTCCGTACATGCAACAAATTCTGCTGCAGTTCGGTACTCCTTTTTGCATATCACGAGCGCCGACACATTGGATAAAGCCGACGCTTTTTGGCACCTTCCCATCGCTAAGTCGGATAAGATGTCCGTGTGTGGGTCCTGCAGCGTTCATGAGTCGTTCATATTCCATTGCAGTAATTACGTTTGGAAGTTTTCCGTAGCCGTATTGTGGGTACTTTGTGACATCAAAGAGTTTGTAACCTGTGGCCAATATAATAGTACCAACATGCAGATTGACAACCTCATCACGCATTGAGTGGTCTATTGCATCACGTGTACATGCTTCGACACAACGCTCACACTCACAACAGACTGCACAACCAAGGCAACGTTCAGCTTCAGCTGCAGCAGAGGTTTCATTGAATCCAAGCTCAACCTCTGAAAATGCTCGCTTCCGACTTGAAACACCTTGTTTTGGCATTGCCATTCTGGCTTCAACTGGGATATGTGATTTATCCACTTCATACGATTGTACCCTATGACGGTCTTTTGCACGACCTTCCATCATATCTTGTCCTAGGATGTAGCGCTCTATCGAATCTGCTGCATGCATGCCATGTCCTACTGCTTTCACCACGGTCTGTGGTCCAGTGAAGACATCACCGCCTACAAAGACACCAGGAACATTAGTTGCCAGAGAGATCGGGTCGGCTTTTACAGTAGCCCATTCTGAGCAATCTAGTTCACTCTGTACGCCTCTAGGATCCGCAGATTGACCAACTGCAACAATCAACTCATCAATTGCCATGGTGAACTCTGAGTTCGGAATCGG
>JABCTJ010000010.1 GCA_018238375.1 Candidatus Thorarchaeota archaeon | reverse complement strand
TCGTTTGAACACTCCGAGCAGAATCTGGAAAAGACTCTCGAAGCTGTGGCAGAGCAGTCAGGAAACTGAAGTAGGCGGCATAGAGAGAGCATGACAGACATGAAGAAGAGCTTGGAGGTATTCGACCGCACGAAGGAGCGGATATTCGTGGTGCTGTTTGTAATGTATGTCATCGCGGTCACTGCTCTTGGCTTTATTCTTCTTCCAAGCCATCCGTATGACGAAGCTTTCGTTGGAGTGACACTGTGTTTATTATTGACACTAGGGTTGGCTGTATACATTGGGAGCGCTATTTTTGGGGTCCTTGCCAAGCAGGGAATTGTATACAGGACGGGCCGATGGAAGTATGAAGATGTCGAATACGACTTGGAATCCTTCGCTGATGCCTTTGAGAACCACAAGCGAGCGAATTGGCACTTGAGCGCGCGCCGATATTCAGTGAAAAGATCTTGTTGTTGTATATGTCCGATTGTTCCATTTGTGGTGTTATTTTATGCAATTTTCCTCATTGTAATTCCTAGCTGGTCTGGCCACCCCTTGTACGCCAGATACCTTGTTATCTTTGTGAATGTGTTTGTTAGCACTGACGGAATCCTTCATGGGTATAATTACAGCAATGCCAAGAGCAGAACGCACTTCCAAACAGCATACATTGAGAAGCGTCTTCAATACGCCTATGCTGTGGCTTCAGTTGATGAGATTACGCATGCCGAGGTGTCTGCCCGCGTTGGCATTAGAGGCGATTACCGAATCATTGGGAATGCCAGCTTTCGCTTCCGAGTCAAGGGGCTGTCCGACAAAGTCATGATTCAACTACAAGCATCTGGAACTGAGTTCGTTTATCCCTCTCTCGTGGGGACAGTCCACCATGCCAAGCAACCCAGTATTAAGTCTTCAGAACAAAAGCGCGAAATCGGGGCTAAGTATGAAGTAGTTGTTGAGCCTATTGAGAACGATGATGACGCAGGGTTTACGGTCCGGTTTGATATGCCGCTGTCAGGAACAAAGTTTCACATCTTGAATGATGACATTGCACGTCTGACGCGATTCATGATACAGCTGCTCCGTTCGAATTTCGATCCTGAATATGGCATTGATACAACTCAAGCCTGACCAAATAAGAGAAACATATCACTTCAATTCTACGGTTCTTTCCCATGAAAAGGCAATATTGCATTTTCCAGTCAAAGATAAAAGGGTATCATGAGAGTGACGCCTTCACAATCATAGGTCAGTCCTTCGCGGTGAATCAAGTTGGCAGAACCCGAAATAGAAGACAAACGAATAACGCTCGCTGAGGCAGCCAAGATGGTCCCAGATGGATCTGGGCTCTTCTGGGGTGGTTTTGGTTTCCAGAGACCTCCGATAGCTTTTGCGTCAGAGTTGATTAGACAGAAGAAGCGCAATCTCACAATCTATACATGTGGTTCAGAGGTTGATCTCGAGATATTGGTTGGCGCAGGAGTTGTTCCACGCCTTGAGATCGCTTTCGTGGCGATTGAAGCACTGGGACTTGCCAATAACATGCGGCGCAGAGTTGCTGAGGGCAAGGTCGAGATTGAGGACTATAGCAACTTAGCAATGGCGATGAGGTTCTTGGGCGGCGCACTGAATGTTCCGTTCATGCCACTGCGCAGCATGATGGGAACCGACATGGTTGCCAAATCGCGGTACAAAGGCGACAAGAAGCTCAAGGTGATTGATTGCCCGTTCACTGGAGATAAGATCTGCCTTGTTCCGTCTATTCAACCGGACTTCAGCATAATCCATGTGCAGCGTGTAGATATGTCCGGGAACGCACAAATCGATGGAGTCGTGGGTGAGGACCTCGAAGGCAGCCGCTGTGGAAAGAAGCTCATTATCTTGGCAGAGGAGCTCGTTGACGAAGAGGAAATTCGCTTCGCGCCTGAACAGACCAAGGTACCCGCTATGTATGTCGATCATGTTGTGATTACTCCATTCGTAGCGCACCCTATGATGTGTCACGGCGTCTATGATTATGACTTGGAGTTCTTGCAGATGTTCCATAAGATCACCCGGAAAGAAGAAACTTGGCAGGAGTATCTGGATACCTACATCCTTGGGGTTGAGAACCATGAAGCCTATCTGGACAAGATTGGATGGAGTCGCCTGAACAAGCTGAGGGCTATCAAGCCAAGGGGGTACTGAGGAGGTTAAACAATGGTTGAGTATAGCAAGATTGAGTTCTTAGCAGCCTGTGCCTCTACCCATGTTAGAGATGGCGAGAATGTTTTTGGCGGTACTGGTCTGCCTCTATTGGCCGCGCTGTTGGCCAAAGAAACACACGCACGCAACATCAACTTGATTTCCGAGGCTGGGTTCATCGATGCAAGGCCCAGAGAGGTTCCACTGTCAGTGGCGGACACGAGGTATTACCTTGGCTGCTCTGCGTCGATTGGCCTTATTGAGACCCTTGGGTTCATCCTTCAAGCCGGTCATGTTGATGTTGGATTTCTAGGTGCCGCTCAGATTGATGAGTATGGTAACCTCAACACCACATACATAGGCTCCTACGAGGCACCGAAGGTTAGACTTCCTGGAAGTGGCGGAGGAAATGACATTGCCTCCTCAGCTAAGCGCCTGATAATAATAATGACCCACGACAAGCGTAAGTTCGTCAAGCAATTGGACCATGTAACCAGCCCCGGCCATCTTGAAGGTCCAGGCTCTCGTGAGAAATGGTCAATGGTGGGGGGCGGCCCCGAAGTGGTCATAACGGACATGTGTCAAATGGACTTCGATCCTAAAACGTTGAAGATCAGATTAATGTCGGTACATCCCGGATACACTGTGCAGGATGTACTCGACAACGTGATGTTTGATCTGATAGTGCCAGACGATGTTCCAACGACTGAGGAACCCACTCAGGAACAGATTGACATTATGCATCGCTTGGACCCACACGGCGTATACTTGGGCAAGGGCGGAAGCTAATTCGGAGATTGCACTCATCGTGACATCGCTTGAGCTGAGTCAATTTGAAGCGATACTCTTTGATCTTGACTCGACACTGACACACACCGGAGAATACGCCTTCAAGGCCTGTGAGTGGCTTCTGTCCAAGACTGCAGAGGACACGTTAGACATTCGTGAACTTTACTTCAGATCGCTCTTCTCGAACTATCGGGTTGAGATTGAGAGCATTGTCAACGGAGCACCATATGTCACTCCGACGAAATGCGTGAGGAATGCTCTGAGGAAAAGCCTGGAGGATGTTGGGCTTGCGGTCGTCAGCTCTCTGCTGGATGAAGTCACAGACATGTTCAGGAAGCTTCATGTGGAACTCGCAAAGCCCATGCCTGGCACAGAAGCTCTGCTCCAACGTCTTTCTGCAAACGGAATCAAGATGGGTGTAATAACCAATAGCTTTGTGGGAGATGTCAAAACGATTCTAGGGGCTCTCGATTTGGCGGGGTTCTTCACAGTTTTGATTGACTCTGGAGATATGAATGCCTTCAAGCCAATGCCCGAGATATTCGAGTATGCCATGAGAGGGTTGGGAGTTACTAAGAATAAGGTGCTCTTCATTGGTGATGAGTACTATGCAGATATTGTTGGTGCCGCGCGCACGGGAATTCCATCTGTCTGGGTAAATGTCAGAAGATCCTCATACGAGAAGAGTTTGGCCAAGTATGGCGATGATACCGCACCGCTTCTTGTGCTTGATACGTTAGCAGAGCTTGGGAACCACATTTGACCGTTCTGTCAAGCGGCAGGCGCTTCGTTTGGCTCAATTTGAATCGCGCCAGACGAACAATACATATTAGCAACTCGGCAGAACGGAGTCCTGTAAGCACGAAAGGAGCTGCATGCAACTTGAGCGGCGAAAATGATGAAACGGGCCCACTCCGAGCGCGTTCGGACCTTATTGACATACTAAGTAGTGATCCTAAGAACACTGACGCCTTAGTCACAATCATTGAAAACGAGCTGAAGGACATCAAGGACGGTGATGTTGTTCACAAGATTTCAGCTGCAGTAGCTAGCGCCGCTGATCGGGCTGAAATAGGCTCGAAAGCCCGTGACAATCTCCTGTTCTGGCTGACGGAAACAAGCCCTGATGCTAGACAGATGATTATGGTGCAGACGATTGAGCACCTTTTACAGACCCCCAAATGTCGCAAGCCAACTATCTCTGCTCTTTCCAAGGTGTCATCCAAAGAAAATGTCAAATTAGTGCTTGATTGGCACGAACGTGGAATCCTGACACTCAATCAGGCAGTCTTTGTTTTGCTCTATCCTGATTCATCCAAGTTGGGCTAGGTGCGTTAAGCGGCTCTGCTCCTACACTGTGATATCGGGTAGGAACTTTCGGACATGCTTCTCCCAAGCCGGTTTCAGTTCAAGAGTTTTCTTGGCGCAAGCAATTGCCTCATCTTTCTGCCCTAGTCGATGATGTAACTGCGCTTTGTAGAACCATGCTTTCTCGAAGTTTGGATTGATCTTTGTTGCCTCTTCATACGCCTTTAGAGCACCTTCAGAGTCGCCAGCTTTTTCTAGAATCTTAGCTTCTCCGAACCAATCGTACTCCGTTCGGTCTCCGGGTTCGACGGCCATTGCTTGAAACACCTACTTTGTGTTTTCTATACCATTCAGCCTAATAAATCAAGAGCTAAGCGTCGGAAGTCAGGAGAGAAAACCAAATAGGGAGTTGCCATGCATTTCTTGAGTGGTGTGGATAGTGCGGATAGCAAAGGAGTACATAGTGTCAATAGCCATAGCATCTACAACTCTTCTACTGCCAATAGGCCTTGTTGAATGGCATCATCTCTTCATTGATACAATCTGGGATACCAGCTATTACTTCGTTTGGGGTGGTTATAGTGTTGGATACAATCGGTTTGGCTTCTATGATTCCACTGGTTTCGGCCCGATCAACTATGAGGCGTCGGTTGCACTTGCCATCATTTGGGTGACCATCGCAGCTGTTCTGATTGCTAGCAATCTTGCGCTTTCTAGACAGATGTTGTCTGTTCGGACACATCTTATCATTGCGTTCCTATGTCTACTCGCTCAAATCGTCGTCCCGATTGCTGTGTTCATGACGGCGCTCTCTCTAAACTTCGCGATGACCTTTACTGCACCGCTACCAGTTCCCAGTATTATGCAAATACTCTGCTACTCGGCTATGCGCTTCTTCTCGAAAGGTCAAAGCTCCAGCGCTCAACCACTCCCTGACGTTAGCATAACAATCGAAAGGCTTTAAATCGTCACTAAGGACTCATCGCTATCTGACTACCAACAGAGGGAGTCTCTTGAGTTCATCAAAGAAAATACGTGTACTGGTTGCCAAACCCGGTCTTGATGGGCATGACCGCGGCGCGAAGATTGTTGCCAGGGCGTTGCGAGACGCCGGGATGGAAGTCATCTATACCGGCCTTCGGCAGACACCGGAGATGATTGTCGAAGCGGCAATTTCTGAAGATGTCAATGTAATAGGAATGAGTATTCTATCCGGAGCACACAATGCTCTCTTCCCGAAGGTCATGGATCTTTTGAAGGCTGAAGGCGTTGACAACATTCTTGTAATCGGCGGAGGAATCATTCCCCAAGACGATGTTCCCGCGCTCAAAGCCGCAGGCATCGCAGAGGTATTCGGTCCGGGTACTCCTCTGGCAGACATAGTGGGATATATCGAGTCTAACGTCAAGCTGTAATTGACCTTCCGAGAGGACAAATGCCTTGCCGGCGACAAAACTTGTGAAAGGGGTTCTCAAGGGGAACAGGCGAGACTTGGCTCGACTAATCACACTGATAGAAAATGAGCACTCCTCGGCAGCAACCGCGCTCAGCATGCTCTACAAGCATACTGGCAATGCTCACATAGTAGGGGTTACCGGACCTCCAGGCTCAGGCAAGAGTACATTGGTGACTAGGATTACTGCTGAGTATCGAAAGAGAAGCAAGACTATCGGAATAGTGTGTGTTGACCCGTCGAGTCCATTCACTGGCGGTGCACTGCTCGGCGATAGAATTCGGATGCAAGAACACAGTCTCGATAAGGATGTCTATGTGCGAAGTATGAGTACTAGAGGCCATCTCGGTGGTCTGGCTCGGGCTACATCGGACGCAGTGCGTGCCATAGACGCCTTTGGCAAGGACATAGTCATTGTGGAAACAGTGGGCGCTGGTCAGTCTGAGGTCCAAGTTGTTGAAGTTGCACACACAGTCATTGTGGCCGATGTCCCAGGGGCAGGGGACGACATTCAGGCCATCAAAGCGGGCATCATGGAGATTGCAGACATCTTTGTCGTCAACAAGGCTGACTATCCGGGGGCTGACAAGAAGGTCACTGAGATCAACGCAATGCTCGATCTCGATTCTCGAGAGCGGAGTTGGCGCCCCCCGGTATTGCTTACCAATGCGCTTACTGGGGATGGCATCCCGGAACTTGTAGATTTGATAGGCAAGCACATGTCCTATCTGCAAGAGACCGGTCTCTTGAAGCAGAAGGGGCTTCAACGCAGCCGTGATGAGCTTGAACAGATAATGGAATACAAGCTGACCAGAGAGCTCTTCACAAGGCTCCGGGGTACTCCAGAGTACGAACAGGCAATCAAGAAGATAGCTGGACGGAATGATGATCCGTACTCAGTTGCCGAGCGACTAATTGCTGAGTTTTTGACCAGTGTTAGGGAGTAGGTGAAAAATAATGGGATCTGAAAAGGGTCTCCGCAAGACAATCAAGGAATGGAACGAGGGTCCTGTCGCAAAGACACTGGCCAAGTTTCCCGAGAGGAAGGAGCAATTTGAAACACTCTCAGGAATACCGGTGGACCGCCTGTATAGCCCATCTGAGAAGGCGCTAAAGGATTATGGGCCGGAGCTGGGTTTTCCCGGCATGTTTCCTTTTACGCGCGGCGTTCAGCCTACGATGTATCGTGGACGCTTTTGGACGATGCGCCAATACAGTGGTTTTGCCACCGCGAAGGAAACGAACGAGCGCTTCAAATTTCTGCTTGATCAAGGGCAAACTGGCCTTTCTATAGCCTTCGACCTTCCAACTCAGATAGGCTATGACTCTGACAATCCTCTCGCCCAAGGTGAGGTTGGTAAGGTCGGAGTGGCAATCGACTCTCTAGCAGACATGGAGTTGTTATTCGATGGAATCCCATTGGATAAGGTCAGCACATCCATGACGATCAATGCCCCTGCAGCTATTCTTCTAGCAATGTATATCGCCGTAGGTGAGAAGCAAGGAGTGCCCATGAACAAGCTTCGCGGGACAATTCAGAACGATATTCTAAAGGAGTATGTCGCCCGCGGGACGTTTATCCACGGACCCAATGAATCCATGCGTCTCATCACTGACACATTCAAGTTCTGTTCGAAGAATATGCCGCTTTGGAACACAATCTCCATATCTGGATACCATATCCGCGAGGCTGGCTCGACAGCTGTGCAGGAGGTCGCCTTCACACTGGCCAACGGGATTGCCTACGTCGACGCCGCTATCAAGGTCGGCCTCGATGTGGATTCATTCGCATCTCGATTGTCTTTCTTCTTTGGCTCGCACAGTGACTTCTTTGAAGAGATTGCCAAGTTTCGGGCAGCTCGAAGACTTTGGGCCAAGATAATGCACGATCGGTTCGGCGCAAAGGATGACAGCTCTTGTAGAATGAGGTTCCATACGCAGACAGCTGGCTGCACGTTGACCGCGCAGCAGCCGGACAACAACGTGGTGCGGGTGACTCTTCAAGCTCTGCAGGGCGTGTTGGGTGGAACGCAGTCGCTCCACACGAACTCCAGGGATGAAGCACTGTCGCTCCCGACGGAGCAGTCAGTCCAAATCGCACTTAGGACTCAGCAGATAATCGCTTACGAAACCGGAGTGGGTGATACAATCGACCCGCTAGCTGGCTCCTACTTCATTGAACACTTGACTGATGAAATAGAGAAGAGAGCAATGGAGTACATTACGAAAATCGATGATATGGGCGGCGCTCCTGCTGCAATCGAGAAGGGATTCATCCAAAGAGAAATCAACGACAGCGCCTACAAGTTCCAGCAGGCTGTTGATAATAACACAAGAGTCGTAGTGGGACTCAACAGGTTCACCGTGGAGGAGGAGCAGCAGTTCGACTATTTGAGAGTGGACCCGGCAGCAGAAGCAGAGCAGATTGGTCGATTGCAGGAGATGAGAGAGAAACGTGACCAAGCAGCTGTCGATAAGACACTTGAAGCGTTGAGATCTGCTGCAGAAAGCGATGGTAACCTAATGCCCCTGATTCTTAATGCTGTCAAGGTTTACGCGACTCTAGGCGAGATGTGTGGAGTGTTGCGTGAGGTCTTCGGTGAGTACAGAGCGCCAGACATATTGTAGGGAGAGAGAAACGTGCCAATCGACAAGTTGGACCACATCGGAATCGCAGTGAAGAGCATTGAAGAGGGTCTCAAGTATTATAGAGATGTGCTTGGGATGGAGTTTTTGGGCGAGGAAGAAGTGACCGAACAGAGGGTGCGGGTGGCATTCCTCAAGCTTGGTGAGAGTCGGATAGAGCTTCTTGAACCAACCTCTTCGGACAGTCCGGTAGCGAAGTTCCTTGAAAAGCGA
>JABCTJ010000252.1 GCA_018238375.1 Candidatus Thorarchaeota archaeon | reverse complement strand
ATTCTTGGTTGCCGCACACCTGATTCTGGTGAACTTTATGTGCAGTGTACCGGCTGTGTGGTCATACACAATGGCAACCTCTGTCCTGCGGGCACCGTAGTTGTCCAAAATGTCAGAACCATGTGATCAGCTTTCGAGGTGCAATGGGAACGGGGGATTTCAATCAATCCTCCATTGCCCTGAGGTGAGAGAACATGACAAAAGAAATGACTACCAAGATTACCAAGACTACAGTGTTCCGCGATGGTGCAAGAATCACTCGGTCCGGCAAGACGGAACTCATACCCGGAGAACACGTTATTCGAATAACAGGGATTTCCGAGTACGCACACGATGATAGCTTCCGAGTTAAGGGCAAGGGAGCTGCCATCCTGAGAGGTATTGACGTGAAGAAGACAAGTTCAGTTTTCGAACCGTCAGACGAGCTCAAGGAGATGAAGGAGAACCTAGAGGTCCTAGAGAAGAAGCGAGCTGAGATTACAGATAACATTCAGTACCAAGAGGCTAGAGCTGCCCATTTGTCATCCATAATGCAACAGTTCTCAGCAGAGTTTGGGAAGTGGTTTGCGGCCGGTGAAAGCACAATGGATCATCTCAGCACGATGGACAAGACTACACTCAAGCTGCTGAGTGATGCCAAAAAGAAACAGCGAGAATTTCGCGAAGACCTTGAAAAACTGGATGCCGAGATACAAGTACTCCACAACAACATTCAAAGAGTCCAAGGTCAAATGCGGACAATCACAACCACTGATGTATACGTTGCGATGGAAGTTCGAGAGAATACCAGAATCGAACTCGAGGTGACATATCAAATAGGGGGAGCAGGATGGAACCCGACCTATGATGTTGACATAGGTGAAAATACTGCTTCAGTGAAGAGAATCGCACAGATTTACAATCGCACCCTCGAAGATTGGGAGGATATTGAACTCGTGGTATCCACGGCGTCAGCACATCCAGTTGAGGCAGTAGAAGCGACACCGTTCTATGTGGATGTCTACAGGCCGTATGGTATGGGAGGATCTGGATCATCCAATTTCGAAGGGATGCTCGCTACTAAGGCGATAATGGCCGAAGACAGGGACTCCTTCGCCGATGAAGTAGATAAGGCCTATGAAGAGGAACCATTGGTTGACATGACTGAAACCTATGCTGAGGCGATAGAAACCTTGGGAGGCATGGTCATCTACGATGTGCCCGGCAGACTTGACATTCCATCAGATGATGATCCTCACCCAGTCGCTCTCACCGAAGAGAAATTTGAATCCAGACGTCGGCACTTCTGGAATGCATATGCAATGCCCGAAGTTGTTGCACAGGATGAGATTACAAATGGCGATTCTGTTCTGCTACCTGGAAATGTTAAAGTCTATGCGACTGGTGATTTCATTGGTGAGACCAGTCTATCACTCATAGCACCTCGCGAGAAGTTTCGACTTGGTACTAGGACGGCATATGATGTTAAGGCTGAAAAGAAGCTAGTCGAAAAGGATATGGAAAAGGCTGGATTCACCAGAAGCAAGAGAAGGCGCGGCTACAAGTATAAGATCGAGCTGAAGAACTTCTCAAAGGACACCATAGAGATTCGAGTTGTGGACAGAATCCCATATAGCTCATCCGAGAAAATTGTGATTGATTTGAAAACACCCTCATTGATTCCCAAGAAGACCGAGCTTGGCGTAATTGAGTGGGAAACGAGTATTGAATCGCAGAAGGAATTAGCCATAGAATACAGCTTTGAGGTTGAATGGGAAAAAGAAATTTCGATAAGACCACCACTTCCTTGAATATCTTTGCTTCCTGTAACCCCTCAGAATCAGCTATGAACATATAGTAGGCCGCACACCATGTATGGTTCCAAAAGGGTTGGTAGTAGAACAATTGGTGCGATAATAGCATCGTCACTTGCCGAACCACCATCGCTGTAAATATGGCTTTTGTGGGACTACTTATATACAGCGTAAACGGGGGTTATTGCACACACACAATTATTTGTGCTGCGTGAAAGGAGGATTCCTCTTGGAACAAAAACAAACTATTGCTATTGTGGTCATTATCGTTGTCATCGCTGGAGCGGTGGCTGGTTACATGATTATGTTTCCAGCAATACCGCCAGGTGGTACTATCCTTATGGGAACCACTGATTCTGTGGAAGCGAGCATTGACATGGCCCAATCATATGACTACTTCGGCTGGGAAATTATTACAGCTCTCAGTTCGGGGCTAGTTGAAATCGAACCCGGGTCGGCCGGTGGAGCAGATGATATCATGCCTGCGCTTGCCGAAAGTTGGTTAGCAACCGAAGGGGGAACACAATGGGATTTCAATCTGCGAGAAGGTATAACTTTCGAGGATGGGACAGCATTCAATGCCTCGGTCGTGAAGTACACCTTTGACAGGAACTGCAATCTCACTGGCACCGGTCTACAAGAACCTGATGGCCCGCAATGGAACATGGGTTATGCTGACATCATCGACAATGTTGAAATAATCAGCGACTATGTCGTAAGATTCAATCTGCATATCGCATTCGCACCATTTCTACAACTGATGTCCTGCGCGGCATCATACATGGTTCACCCAGACTATGCACCACTCGATCATTTCGTGGAGTATACTGAAGGTGATGTACGGGGCAGCCATCCAAATGGTCTAGGACCATTCATCTTGGCGAACTGGACACGGGTCGGCGGTGAAGAACAGCAGATGCGGCTAGAGAAGAACCCCAACTACTGGAATGGTCCAACATACCCCAAGGCAGATGTAATTATCATCCAGTTCTACTCGAGCGATACAGCCTTGACGTCGGCAATGGCAGCAGGCGATATTGACATTGCATACAGGCACATGTCAGCCGCACAAATAGATGCCTTTAGAGAGAACGCCGATGTTCGTGTCTGGGATGGAATTGGTGCTGCGATACAGTACATGTGCTTCCAGCAAAACACCTATCCATTCAATGAAACCGATATTAGGCAGGGTATAGCAGCAGCTCTAAACAAGAGCCACGTCTGCGAAACTGTATTCCTTGGCAATGCGGACCCATTGGAAACCATAGTGCCTGACGGAATGGCATATCACCGCCCGTCATTTGAGATCTATGGAACTGGTGCAAACTACACCCATACCGTAGCGATGCTTGCTCTGCATGGTTACAATACAGGCAACAAGCTGGAATTTGACTTGTACTACGAGAGCTCAGGACACTATCCTCAGAGCGCTGAACAAGCTGCTGTATACAAGAGTGATCTTGAGGCAAGCGGTGTTATAACAGTCAATCTAAAATCGCTAGAGTGGTCTGCATACAGAACGCAGAGAAACGCTGGCACTATGCCCGTATACGTATACGGCTGGTATCCAGACTATATCGATGCGGACAACTACGCGTTCTTGCCATTTGCTTCTTGGCTCAACATGGGCTTCAATGAGACATACCCCGCGGCTGGCATGGAGGAGTACAATCTCTGGGTTGATGGTCGCAGCGCAACGACTGACGCTCTCAGGCAGGCAGCCTACTACGAGTTGTAGGACCTTCAAGCCGAGCAATGCTCAATGATTCCACTCTGGCAAGGCCGCACTGTGGCAGTGACCAGTCCCAGCATTCACGGCGTTGTTCTTGACATCACAGTGAGCTGGCGCCACTGGCTCGTGTACTGGGGAGTTCCGGCGCAAACCGGCCCGTAGAATACATCAATAAAAGTAGGTGCTGCTGAATCCTAATCGGTTCAGCGGTACCGAACTCTCTTTTTTTGATTCAGAGGAATAAGTCCAGTCGCTCCGAATTGGAATCTCGCTTCATCCGTATGCCTTAAGACTCAGTTTGTGCCAGCATTCCGTAGAGAAAAAGGCGTGCTGTTGTGGTTTAGGATGACTCTAAGATCTTATGTTACATCTCGTGTGTTGCTCATGATCCCTATGATCATGTTACTTCTCACTCTTGTGTTCATTATATTGCGGATTATCCCTGGTGATCCCGCTTTGCTTCATTTTGAGAAGGGTGTAGACCCAGTAGTCCTTGCTGAGTTCCGGGAAAGACTCGGGCTTGACAAACCACTTCTTGATCAGTATATCGACTACCTGTGGGGACTATTACATCTTGATTTTGGCATATCGATGCAAGATTATCAGCCAATTAGCACTCACCTATTCGGGAGATTCCCCGCAACCCTTGAGCTGTCAATCTACTCCATACTCTTTGCTGTTCTTCTAGGGCTTGCACTTGGTGTTAAGGCTTCAAAGAATTACGATACGATCACAGATCACTCGATAAGGCTCTTTTCCATTGTGACGTACGCGATTCCAGTCTTTTTCCTAGGGATGGTTCTCCAATTCGTTTTCTCAATATGGCTTGGATGGTTACCCACAGGAAGAAGATTCCCCGGACGCTTTCCCCCTCCACCAACGATTACTGGATTGTACACAATTGATAGTATCTTAGCAGGCGACTTGTTCTCATTGGTGACTTCTGTCACGTACCTCATCTTACCAACCATAACATTGGGCACTATACTGTGTGGCATCTTCATCCGCCTCACAAGGACCAACATGCTCGAAACCCTCAGGATGGATTTCGTCACAGCAGCGAAAGCTAGAGGACTCTCCGATGGCACAGTCACCTATGGATACGCTCTCAGAAACGCATTCCTGCCGATTCTAACTATGATTGGAATTCAATTTGCAGCTCTCCTAGCAGGAGCTATACTTACAGAAACCACGTTCAGTTGGCCAGGCTTGGGATCCTATCTTGTAGCCCGTATCAGTCGTCGGGACTATACAGCTATCCAAGGAACAGTGGTCTTCTTTGGTGTTCTCGTGAGCATGCTAACACTATTTGTAGATATTCTCTACGCGTACCTTGATCCGAGAATCAGATTGTGAGGGGAAATATCGATGGATAAAGCAAAATTGATCAGTGGCATATTCTTTCAACTAACCCCCGCAAAGAAAACATTCGAAGGACGTTCTAGAAAGTGGTGGTTTGCACTTCTGGCTTTTGTTGGGTTGGCCTTAACTTATATTTCAGTTTTAATTCTGATTGCGGTAGGGTCCAATAGTGGGATGGGACTCCAAGTTGTTGCGGGAACCTTCATCGTTGGACTCCTAGTGCTGTTCGGTAGTGCCTTGCGTAGACAGGTGGTTGAACAGGAGTTTCTGACTGAGAAGGGGGCATTCATTTGGTTCATTGGCTTCTGCATCATCATTGCGATAGCAGTGTCTGTTGCAAGCTTCGCTTTCCTACCTGCTGCCGCTTTTGATCTCTGGTTCGTGCTTGTGTCTGGCGGATTCACACTCGGTGTTTCGTGTATCTTGCTGTATGATTTCTACCCAATGCTGAAGGAAAGAGGCAACCCAGGTCTGGCAGTTACAGCAGGCATCCTGCTTGTACTCTCAATCGTCTACATGACATTCCTTTCCTACTGGATTGTTCCTCATGACCCCTTCACTCTTGACATTGGCTTGCCACTCGCCCCACCGAGCCCAAGGACACCACTCGGCACCACTGGACTTGGACAGGACCTCCTTAGTAGAACAATTGCAGGAGGAGCGATTATGTTGCAGGTCGCAGTTGTATCTGTGATTGTGTGCTTCTTCATTGGTGTTCCTACGGGCTTGGCAGCTGCGTATCGAGGAGGAATGGTCGACCGAGTGGTTTCACTTGTTATGGACAGCATCTTCGCATTTCCAGGCCTCGTGCTTGCAATCGCAATCGCGGCCATGCTTGGCCCCGGGATTATCAACATGGCAATATCAATCGCTGTGGTGTATGTTCCCTCGTACTATCGAGTCATTCGCAGTCAAGTGCTTTCAATCAAGGAGCTTCCATATGTCGAAGCAGCTATAGTTATGGGCGCTAGGAATTGGGAAATTCTGTTCAAGTATATTCTCCCGAATGCACTTCCATCAGCTGTAGTTGTCCTCTCCATTAACTTTGCAGACGCAATCCTAACAGCTGCTGGGCTCACCTTCGTAGGACTTGGATTCCCCATTGATGTAGCTGATTGGGGATATGACTTGACGTCAGGCTGGGGCGTGTTGATAATTGGCAAATGGTGGCTGATGACATTTCCAGGAATAATGATTGTGCTCCTCGCGCTTGGATTCACCCTGGCTGGAGAAGGCCTGAGCGAAATACTCACACCGAAACTGAGAGAGTGATGCTGTATGACTGATGCACTAAGGATTCAGGATTTGACAGTGGAGTACAAGACACGCAGGGGCGTAGCTCGTGCGGTGGATCGGATTCGATTGAATCTCGAGGAAAACAGAACGCTCGGTCTGGCTGGGGAATCAGGCTGCGGTAAATCTACTCTTGGTAGAGCCATAATGCGACTAGTCCCTCATCCCGGGCAAATCGCGGATGGAAATATCTACATCAACATCGATGAGGATATTCCTTGTAAGAAGGGAGATATCCCGAAAGGAGAGGTCGATATCACGGAGCTGAATGAGGAGCAAATGAGGGTTCTTCGCGGCAAAGTGATAGCCTACATCTTTCAGGATCCCATGACATCGTTGAATCCCATGCTGACCATTGGTAGTCATTTCGTTCAGATGATTCGAGCCCACAACCCAGAGATAGACAAAAAAGAAGCTCTTGAGCGAGGAAAGGCGGTTCTCGAAGGTCTGGGCATTCTGCCCGAGCGTGTGACAGACTACCCTCACCAGTTTAGCGGAGGAATGCGTCAGAGAGTCATGATTGGTCTTGGCATGGTCTTGCGGCCCCGACTATTGATATCGGACGAGCCAACAACATCGCTTGACGTAATTGTGGAAGCGCAAATTCTTGAACAGATGGCGGAACTGAAAAAGGAGTTCAATCTGACAATGATTCTCATCACTCATAATCTTGGCGTATTGGCGCAAACTGCAGATGATATTGCCATCATGTATTGTGGGCGAATAGTTGAGCTTGCATCTGTAGAGAGCCTATTTGAGTCACCTCAGCACCCCTATGCACAGGCACTACTCCTCTCAGTTCCGGATGTCACAAAACCAGACAAAAAGCTTGTGTGGATTCCAGGAGCGCCTCCTGATCTGGTTGATCCAATCCCCGGTTGTATGTTCGCTCCTAGATGTCCCATGGCAATGGATATCTGCAAGACGCAGGTTCCGCCCCTTGGCGAGAGCGAATCAGGTGGACTAGTTGCATGCCACCTTTACGGAGGGCAATAAGGATGGCATTCATAGAAGCAAAGAACGTCAAGATGTACTTCCCGGTTCAGCGGGGTTTTATCGATTCGCTGTTCAAAGGAGAAACTACTTTTGTCAGGGCAATTGACGATGTTTCACTCCAAATAGAGAAGGGCGAAACCCTTGGTCTTGCTGGCGAGAGCGGTTCGGGAAAAACTACGATGGGAAGATTATGCGTGCGTCTACTCAAACCCACTGAAGGTCAGATTATCTATGATGGAGAAGATATCGCAAATATCAAAGGGAAGGAACTTAGGCTTCTCAGGCGTAGACTTCAGTTCACATTTCAAGATCCTACATCTTCGTTGAGTCCGCGCCTGTCAGTTGGTAATGCGATTGCTGACGCACTGAAATTCCAAAGGCTTGGCACACCGGAGGAGAGGAAGGAGAAAACCGAAGAGGTGCTTGAGAAGGTGGGACTGTCTCCTGCTAGTTCATTCTATGATAGACTCCCACATCAGCTCAGCGGTGGACAGAAGCAGAGAGTTGTCTTCGGAAGAGCTATCATAATGGAACCCGAGTTCGTGGTCACAGACGAGCCAGTCGCAATGGTAGATGTGTCCATCAAGGCTCAGTTGCTCGAACTTATGCTTGATCTAAAGAAGGACCTTAACCTGACGTACCTCTTCATATCGCATGATCTAGCTACTGCAAGACATGTCTGTGATCGCATAGCGATAATGTATCTTGGCCGAGTCATTGAGCTAGGAGACAAGAACCAAGTCTACGAGAACCCTCTTCATCCTTATACTGTGGGATTGATTAGTGCGATACCAGTGCCTGATCCGAAGGCTGGGAGGTCAGAAGCAATTCCACCGGGAGAGATACCCAGCCCCATAAATCCACCCTCAGGCTGTCGATTTCATCCACGTTGTCCGAAGTGCATGGAGAAATGTAGGACGGAGGACCCTGAGTTCCGAGAGGTGGACTCTGGCCATTCTGTTGCGTGTCACCTTTTCTAGACCGATAAGCAATCACCAGTGACCCATCTCGTCAATGACGTAAACAAGACGATGTATGGATTTCCTATAGTTCTCCAAGATGATGCTCTCGTTTGGAGAGTGCACGCTACTCTTGGAATCCCCACATCCAATAGACACCATTGGAACATGTTCCTTGAAAAGATAGAGAGGCCCAGAGCCAGGGCTTGTTACTTGTATCCTCAGGTTTCCGAATACCCTTTGATTGGCCTTTGCGACAATCTTAACAAAAGGATGGTCGACAGGTGTTTTAGCCGCTGGATATCCCTCGGAATAGGTAATCTTCACGTCTGTGAAACCGTGTCTGTCAAGATGCAACCTGAGCTTTCGATGAATGTCATTCGGATTCATGTCCTCCACGAGCCTGAAATCAATCTTGACCGATGCTTTTGCAGGAAGCACTGTCATAGAGCCTTTGCCCTGGTAGCCACTCGTCAAGCCACAGATGTTGCACGTTGGAGCATTATAGTAGGCCTCCTTCAGCGCATCACCGGACAAGCCCATTAGATACTCGTCTATTCCGAGCTCCGTCCGCCACATCGTTTCGTGCATGTCTATCTTCTCAATAGCCTCCAGCTCAACGACAGACAACGTCTTGGCGTCATCATAGAAGCCGTCGATGAGTATCTTATTGTTCTCGTCCTTCAGTGAGGCCAATGCCCAGACTAGACGATATGCCGCCGACGGGAGGATGCAAGCCGTGCTTGAGTGCACATCCTTGTTCAAGCGTTCGACCTCAAGCTCTACGAAAAAGACTCCTTTCAGGCCGAGCCAAGCTTCTTGCACACCATCAATTCCAGCGCCACCGAACTCCCAAATCCCTCCATCGGCCTTCAGGAACTCAGCGTTCTTCTTGGTGAACTCAGGAAGGTGCGGGCTTCCAATCTCCTCTTCACCTTCTACAACGAATTTGATATTGACCAGCAAATCTGTCTTGGTTTCAGTAAACGCTTTGATTAGCCAGATTCTTGAAACTGTGTCGCCTTTGTTATCTGCGACCCCGCGGCCGTACAGTCGACCGTCCCGGATTTCGGGCTCAAAGGGCTCTGAATCCCAGAGGTCGAGTGGCTCCGCCGGTTGCACGTCGTAATGATCATAAAACATGAGTGTCCTCTTTGCCCCAACGTCAAGAATCGCTGTAACAACCGGTGCTCCGGATGTTTCATGAATCTGGGTTTTGAGACCTGCCTCCTGAAGCATCTTGCTCACCAGTTCCGCGGTTTCTTCAAGACCCTGTCCTTTTGCGGCCACAGTAGGGATACGACAGAGCTCCTTGAGAGAATCTATCGAACGCTCTATGGTATCATCAATGAATTCAATCACAGCATCGTACACATGCATCGACCAACGTCCAGGAGGACCTTGCCGGGTCAAATATCCTCCCATCCAGGAGAACCAATAAGTGGGGAACACTAAGACGAACTGCTTATCTTCAGATACTCAGGTCGAAACGATTATTGTGCAAGCACTTTAGAACCAATTGCCAGAATCCCCTCAACAATTCCAAATGAAGGAATTACCATGAATCCAGAAGATCTTAGAGGTGCGCTCGATTCCAATCCCTACACATGGCAAGAGCGCAAAGGAGAGGTTAGAATCTCTTGGAAAGGTAAAATTGCGACTGTGTTGAGGAAAGACAGAGCTCAAGAGTTCCTTGAGAAAATATCAATAGCCAGTGAGAAAGAAGCTCAACTGATAATGGCAAAAATCACTGGCAACTTCAAGAGAGGAAATGAAAGAGGGCCTCGCTGAAGCTACCAGGTAGACTCCCATAACAGTGGAGTATGGTGTTTCCAAATATATAGCAGAGAAGGCAGAACAAGTAGAGGAGATGGAGAACATGCGGAGAGAAACTGACTGGGCAAGTCTCAAGTCAATCTACAACTCATCGCTCTTCTGTAGTCTGGGCTTTTTCTATGTGTCATTCATTCTTCCAATCATGGCGGTCACAATGGAAGCAGATGCAATACAGGTAGGGATGATCTTCGCTTCATTCACTCTTGGAATCGCGATATTCTCACCATTAGCTGGAAGAATCGTGAAGAGAAAACGAAGGCGTCAAGCAATCTTTGCAGGAGCTCTGCTTCGGTCACTCTCATACGTCGGAATGGCTATGGCAATCCATCTCGGCTTGATAGAATTGCTCATTCTCAATAGTCTTGTATGGGGATGCGGAGCGGCCTTCTACTATGTAGGCAGTGATGCAGAGATTTCCGAGCGAGCAATTCATGAGAATCGAGCAGAAGCTTTCGGGCGGCGGGAAGCTGCAAACGGGCGTGGGTCCATAATAGGGGCGTTTATTGGTTTCAGCCTTTTAACCATCTTCAACGGAATTGTTCCGTTCTTGTTCTTTGCTGCGACCAGCTTAATCGGCGGAGTGATAGTGCTAGCAAGTCGAGTGCCGCCAATCGAGCACGAAGCGCCGGTTCGCTCACAAGACAGGCAGGCTGCAATCGCTGTTGGCATAGTGGCGTTGGTTATAGCTGCAGCAATCGATGCCTTTGGGATGTCACTTCTATCGCCATTTGTCGAGCTATTCATTCTCGAGAGATTTACTACAGATATTGTGCTGATAGCGCTGATCTACCTTCCACCGGGTATCATTATTTCTTTCGTGAGCGGCCCGATAGGAAGATATGCAGATAAGGCCAACAAAATCCACGTGGTTGCATTCGCATCCCTGATTGGGTTTGCCACAAACATCATGCTCGTCGTCGCCCCCGACCTGTGGTGGATTGCCGCAATCTTCATCGTTCAGACCGTCGTTGGCACAGCAGGTCACACTGTGATGTCTTCCGTTTTTGGCACAGCCTATGAGGGGAAGGCTGATGAAGGATTTGGACACTTCCGCGGTGTGCTGGCCTTCGCGAGATTCGTTGCGCCCATTATGGGAGGAATGATGTGGGTCTCACTCAACCCCGCTGCTCCATTCGTCATGGTAGGAATTATGGAACTGCTTCTGGTTCCCGTGTATTACGTTGGCATGAAACGATATCAGCAAGCTCTATTCCAGCAAGCAACCGAACTCGAAAATGAGTGAAATGCCTAGTCCAAACGTTCATTGCGTAAGTAATATAGGCGAGCGCGATGAGCAAGCGCAGAAGGGTGCTACATTATGACTGCGAAAGTAGCTATCAATGGTTTTGGAAGAATTGGGCGTGGCTTTCTCAAAGCTGCGTTGAAGAGTAAAGAGTTTGAAGTCGTAGCAGCAAATGACCTCACTGACGAACGCACTAATGCTCACCTCCTCAAGTACGATACCGTCATGGGCAGATTCGATGGTACTGTTGAGTATGAGAAAGGAAGCATAACTGTCAACGGTAAAGAAATCAAGATTCTCGCAGAGAGGGATCCTGCTAAGCTTCCATGGAAGGAAATGGGCATTGACATCGTGATGGAGTGTACCGGCTTCTTCAGAAAACGGGAAGATGCAGAGAAACATCTCACTGCAGGAGCTAAGAAGGTCGTGATAAGCGCTCCCGGCAGTGGCGAGATGTTCACCGTTGTGCTTGGCGTCAATGATGGAGATTATGACTCCGCAAAGCATCACATTATCTCAAACGCCTCCTGTACAACAAACTGCCTTGCTCCACTGGTCAAGGTTCTGGATCAGAACTTTGGACTTGAAACAGGCTTGATGACCACAATTCACGCCGTGACAAACGATCAGAGAATGTTGGATATGTGGCATAAGGACCTCAGAAGGGCCAGGGCTGGAGCATGGAACCTAATCCCCACGACCACCGGAGCCGCCAAAGCTATCGGTCTGGTCTATCCGAAAATGGTCGGCCGCTTGAATGGCATGGCAATCAGAGTTCCATTGGTGGACGTATCGTTGGTTGACCTAGTTGCTGTGGTTGAAAAGGAAGTAACTGTAGACGTTGTTAATGAGGCATTCAAGAAAGCCTCCGAGAAGGGAGATATGGCTCCGTACCTAGGGTACGTTGACGAGCCACTTGTTTCATCTGACTTCATTAACGATACAGATTCTTGTTCCTTCGACTCCCTTGCGACGATGACTCAGGGGAACATGGTCAAGGTTCTTGGTTGGTATGACAATGAGGCTGGCTACGCACATCGCCTAGCTGATTTGGCAGCACTAATTGCCAAGAAACTGTAGACAGTCAATCGACACATGTGTTGCTAGAGGGCCTGGTAGACTGGTGCTGCCAGGCCATCCATCTGGCCCTCGGATACAAGGCGGATTTCAGAGCGAAGCCGCTCGAGCATCCTTCGACGGAAGGGTTGCTTGTAACGTTGGGCAAGTGACGAAGCCATTTCATAGTACTTCCTTGACGTATCTCCGTTTCCTTCGACCGCCTTTAAACGCGCTAGGTTCCATGTAATGAGAAGATTATCGCGATTAAGACTGAACGCCTCTTCGAACAAGCGAACAGCCTCAGTCAGTTCATGAGTAGCAAAATATTTTGCACCATGAGCAAAACTCTGCTCTGCAAGACGCTTCACTTCTTCTTCAGAGAAGTGGCTCAGGATTTTGTCGTCAGACAACCCCGCACGTGTTCGTCGTAGCTCCTTCAAGACTGCCTGTTCTTCTGTTCCTGTAAGAAGCTTCTTGACGGTGGCAACCCCCATATTCCGGATAGTAAGGTACGTCTGGTTCTGAGTTCCGACTTGTAATGGAACCTGCATGAATAGATGCAATAGAACTGCAGGAAAGTCAAGAGACCCCAGCGTTTCGAGAATCCGTCCATACCTCTTCACCCGAGAAGGTGACTCAGAAACTTGGCTCTCAAGTTGCTCATTGAAAATCAACCCCATTCGCGGATTCTGCACCGCTGATTCTATGGTCATTTCCCTCAGCGCCAATTCATCCCATTTGGCACACAGTTGATGTGTCAGTGAGGAAAGAGATTGAATGAGAGTTTCACGGTCAAGTGCACTGACTTGGTCATTAAGATCAATTATGCCATTGTCTACCAGAGAACGTCGTACACGTGAAACAATTTGATGGGCGACATATGATTCAGGCTTCCTGCATTTGACCTGTAACGTTGGCTGGATGGATTTAGTTGCAAACCTCTTCAACTGGATATCTTTGAAGCCAGTTTCCTTCAACATGCGACTGAGCAGTTCCTGAGGGAAGCAGTAACGATGTCCCATCCCTGGCGAATCCAAGCCGTATATCCAGTTCATTAGAAGCTTCCTTTGTTTTTCCCCGTGCTTGAGAAAATTCGTGAAGGTTGCTTCTATGTCGGGGGTCTCCAGAAGTAGAACACCCCCAGGTTTCAATACGCGGAAGAACTCAGCCAATGCATAGATGCTCTTCGCAGCGCCGAGGTGTTCGATTGTGTGCATGCACTCCACAAGACTTGCTGAGTCATCGGGAAATTCTAGATGATATGCAGACATGATGCGGTCTGCAACAGTGGAATCAAAGACATCAATGTTGACGTAGCCCTTCTTGTAGACTGGGCCGCAACCCACGTGGATTCGCATCGTGCTTACCTGAAGTCTTTCGGACTGATGCTTCCATAGAGTGTCCCTGGCAGGTAAGTTGTGTTGAAGAGCTCCTGGTTGATGTAGGCGCCTATTGGGCTCGTTATAATAGCTGAAATCAAGATGAGAAGAAACACAATCACTACAGCCAGTTTGAACACTATGCTCTCACCCTTGCTTACGGGCGTACTTACTGCGTCTTGAGCCTCATTGGGTGCGAGACCTGCTTGAGCACCGAGCAGCTCGATTTTCTCTGACCCAAGGACTGGTTTTGTCAAGAAACTGCGAAGCCATTGCATAGGCCCAAGGAAGCGGCGGCTCCCTCGGATAGAAACCACATCCAGTTGATACAGACAGAGTTCCATCCAATTCATAGATGTATAGTAAGGGGTCAAAGCCGTTAAGATTATCGGTTAGCGTAGCACAACTGATCCTGAATAATCAACGAGTATTAATGCGCAAATCCCTACCGGAAGTCCTTCGGGCTGATGCTGCCATAGCGCGTACCAGGCACGTACGTTGTGTTGGTGGCGGGGTATTGGCCAATAACACCCAATGGGTCTGCCAGAACAACTGCTCCCATGATTATGAGAGTGAATACTATCACCGTTAGCTTGAACAGGATACTGCCTCTTCTGCTCATTCGAGCGTCCATAGCAGCTCCAACCTCGTTGGGTGTCAGACCAGCTTGAGCGCCTAGCAGCTCGGCTTTCTCTATGTCAAGAACTGATGTTGTCAAGAAACCGCGCACCCAGTCTTTGAGCCCACCAAGCCGTTGAAAGCGAACCGCGTTCAGTTCGTAGAGAATGGATTCCCTCCAAGTCATGAGAAGACTATGGAACTCCGAAGCATAAAAGCTATTGATTAGCGTAATGCAAGCCAATTTCCAAGCTATACAGATGAACTACCCGGAGCAGTCCTACAAGAAGTCCCGTGGACCTATGGTTCCATACAGCGTCCCAGGGAGATAGGTCATTCTTTGCCATAGATAGTACGAGCCAACAATCACAATGAGGGCTAGAATTGGCTTCAACCAATCAGGAAGCACATTTACATCAGGTCTGCTCTCTGCGACCTGTTCAAGCTCCGACGCTTCAAGCCCAACCTTAGCTCCAAGACGCACTAGATCCTTCGAGGGCATTGCCCTGATTGTTGGAACCCCCGCAATTCGAAGAACCAATCGGTACAGACGCTCTCCGCCCCTTGTGCGGAGAATGTCTAGTCCGACGGAGGGGGGTTTGTTTAGAAGCATATACGAACATCAGGCTAACTCCAATAAGTAACTTGCGTAACGCAAAGGGATGAGATAATTCATTGAATAGCGCAATGCCACTTGATCTTCAGGTACATGCACGAACTCAATAGGCCATTTCTACAAGAAATCCTTAGGCCTGATACTTGCATAGTCAGTACCGGGAACGTAGAGCGGATTCGTATACCATGGCACGTACGACCCGGTCACCCCGATGGCACTAAGAATCAACACAACGACTATGAAAGCAACAAGAACCCATTTCAACCAAGATGGAAGGCCCGTGACATTGGGACTCCCGCTGATAACCTCATCAACCTCAGCTTCTGACAATCCCACGCTAGCGCCGAGTGGCTTGATTCTTCTTCTATATGCAGGAGATATCGGTTGAGCTTTGAACACCCGTGATAGAATAGTGTACACGCTCTCTCGACCACTAAGCCGGAGTAGCTCAACCCCAACTGGAATCATATCCACCAATGACATGATGCAATAGAGTAGTCCTTAGTAGAAATAACTTTGCCAAGATGTCAGCTGTTGCTTTTCTTGAGTTCCTCCTCAATAAGACGAAGGCAATATGGATCTCGATGAAGTCCACCTGTCAACGAATGAGAAACCGCAGAACAGCCACCCTTGCATATCTTACTGTACGTGCAGCTTGCGCACTCGCTGCCCAGGTCGGTCCGCCGGACTCTGCGAGTGTACGAGGAAAAAGTGTCATCGTTCCAGATCTCTTTCAAAGGCCGTTCACGAATGTTGCCCTCCACGAACTTTGGGGGTAACGCAAGACACCCGAGGATGTTTCCATTGCTCTCAATCCCAAGTGTTGAGATGCCAGCTTGACAGCCCTGCCATGGATACACCTGCAAGGGAGGCAGAACGCGTGAGAAGTAACCCATGTCGTGCGCGCCTGCAATCATGAGCTCCTTCTTAGAGTATCTTTTCCGGGTGGCAGCAATGAATAGAGCCAACGAGTAGTACTCTTCCTTTGAGAGAACATGATCATATGTAAGCCGCCCGTAGGGCGTGGCCATCTGTATCTGCCACGCTACGCCCGTGCCCAGCAAGAGTTTTCGGATAGTAGGAAGCTCGCCGAGGTTCATCTTGTGGACAGTGGTGATGACACCAGTTGGCAAGCCAGATTTCACGAATCGACGAAGAGTTGCTACTACCTCCTTGAAGGAGCCCGGAACTCCGCGTATCTTATCATGAACAGCGGCGTGCCCGCCATCAATGCTTACTGTGACCAATTCGGGGTTGACATCAAGGATTCGCTGAAATTTGCTCTCAGTGATTTTATACCCATTAGTGATAATCGACAGGTCCATGCCTACTTCGCGTACTCGCTTTGCGATAGATGGCCAATCCTTTCTAAGTAGTGGCTCGCCACCCATCATCGCGACGCCCTGACAACCGATGCCCTTCAGGTCATCACATAGTTGCAGTGCCTCATCTGTGGTAAGCTCATCGCTTCGTGATTTTCCAGCTGCGGAGCCGCAATGCATGCAATTCAGATTGCACTTCAATGTGATCTCCCAAACAGCGCAGCCTGGACCGGGTCGTGCCACAGGTATTCATCCCTCCACTTCAAGCATCGATGCTTCTTGCTTCACTTCACAACTTAACTGTTCACCCTGAAGCATTTCGTAATGAAGGGGAAGGAAGGTCACACCAAGCAAGTAGCAGATGCCCCTCACAAACGAGAAGACTTTTCTCAACACCATGACGTACCTGCAAGTGGATGAGCGAGCATGATTGCGATTACAAATGCAACGATAATGTGCCCCGTACAGGGCGTGATAAAGAACGGTATTGTTCTGTTTGACAAGGGTAAAATCGTCAAGGTCGGCAAGTCGATAACTATACCCACCAAGGCCAAAAAAATTAACGCCAAGGGACAGTATGTACTGCCGGGTTTCATTGACGCGCATTGTCACCATGGATTGTTCGACGGTTCGATTGGTTGGGCCGGCATGGACGGAAATGAGATGACAACCCCAATCACTCCCGAGATGCGCGGTATGGACGGCTTCAACCCGTTCGAAGCGTCACTCAGGGAGATAACAAGTGGAGGCGTGACCTGCATCAATACAGGTCCCGGATCGGGGAACGTAATATCTGGTGAAGCCTTTGTCATCAAGCCAATGGGCGGCACTGTCGTTGACGAGATGATTGTGATGTCCCCATCGGCGCTCAAAATCGCACTTGGAGAGAACCCGAAAAGAGTGCATGGAGCAGATAACAAGAGAATGCCTTCAACTCGAATGGGTGTTGCCGCACTTCTAAGAAAGACACTCACAAATGGTCAGAATTATTTGGACGAGTGGAAAGCCTTCGGTGCGAAAGCCAGAGAAGCAAAGGAGAAAGGTGAAGCGATACCTAAGCCGCCCAAGAGAGACTTGGGTCAAGAAACCATCGCTAAGGTCCTAAAGAGACAGATACCACTTCATGCACATTCTCATCGGGCTGATGACATCGCTACCATCATTAGAATCGCAGAAGAATTCAACCTAAGGCTCGTTATCATCCACTGCACAGAAGGCCACAAGATTGCCAAGCATATAGCCAAGAAAGGGGTCCCAGCAGTTATTGGCCCAACCATGCTCTGGGTCACCAAGCCGGAAACAAAAGAGCGAGGCTTCAAGACAGCAGTCATTCTCAACAAGGCTGGTGTGAAGGTGGCGCTTCAGACAGACTCGCTCACGCCAATGAACTACTTCCCGCTCCTGCCAATGTACGCGATTAAGCATGGCATGAGCCGGGAGGATGCTTTGAGGTGTGTCACTATGAATCCTGCTGAGATCTTAGCGATTGAAGACCGAGTAGGTTCTCTTGAACCGGGCAAGGATGCAGATTTAGTGATTTGGTCTGGTGACCCATTCGACTTCTACAGTGAAGTCACGCAGGTCTTCATCAACGGCAAGAAAGTACCCCTGGAGTAGGTGCTCGACCTAGAGACTCCATCCCAACCCCGCATCAACCGCCGCCTGCTTTTCAATCACCAGCGGTATTTAGGTGTTCATGGAAAGTCGCGAACTAGTTGTCTTTTTGCTTCACTGGAGCCTTGAAAGTTAAGTTGCACCTCGTGGTAGGTTGTACAACAAGGGTTTCCCGGTGCGACATGAATGCGGAAGTCAAGGGGCTTTGTTTCGACCTCAATGATGTAGCTGTAGGAGGTTTCCCCCAACCACGGGTCTTCACCACGCACGCCGGTTCTGTGCCGACATATCGAGTCATAGCCCTTTCCCTTGGCGTGTGTGCTGAGTATCTCGATTATGTCCTGGGTGGACCTTGCGGACTCAAGCATCCTTGCCGCAATCTGCCTTCTGGTTTGACTTGCACCTAAAGGTCCTCCAGCTTCGCGCTCCTCAGGCGATGCTCTGAGCAGGACGTCTCTTGTTGAGAGGAGGAGATGATGGTTTGTCCGGGTGATTGAACCTAAGCCGCGCTCGATTTCACACATGCCATCGCCAATCTCAATTGCCCCAACC
>JABCTJ010000211.1 GCA_018238375.1 Candidatus Thorarchaeota archaeon | reverse complement strand
AAGATGGATGGCTCCTATGTATTGTGAGAATCTTACATGTTTCTTGCATCTCTGTGTTTCAAATCACTAGAGATCTGTAGGAATTCCGTCGCTCTAGAACTCTTCTACTTCTGTGTGCAACTTCAGTCATTGCGCGCGTCGTGATTGGACTTACATTGAGGTCCAGCGCTCGTGTGTTGGGTTGTCTGCTTTTCTGAATCTATTGTGCCCTGAATGTAAGGCGCGCCAACTTAGTCAACGAGAGTGCAAGAAAAGTTGCAAACACAGAATCAAGACACCACTGAATTAGAGTCAAGTTCGAAGAGCGCCAGCGCCCTTTGCGATAATGAAAATGAATCTGGAACCAACAAAGAGAGGACTCGCTGTCTGAAGAAAGAGCGCAACAAGAAGGTTTCGTTGAGGCGCTACGGTTTCGCGATGGAGGTAATCTAGGTGCCGTCAGTTGTGGAGAAGTACAACCCGAATAAGGCTAGTGCTCTTTCTCGCAAGCGGGACCTTCAGCGAGGCGCTAAGAGAGGACGTTCGGTAGCGATCAAGGAGCTCACACTTCATGAAGTGCGCGAAGATGCAGTACAATTTGGACTGGCAACTGAATTGCATTATCAGTTGAAAGCTGGAAAAGAAGCGTCGATATTCCTTGCATCCTGGAAAAGCCACCCAATCATCCTGAAGGCTTATCGCTTCTGGCATTCTACCCATACGAGCAAGAAGAAAGGGTTCTTTGCTCCGGGTCAGATGGAAGCGTTAGCTGCTAAGGAGTATGATGTTCTCCTTGCTTGCTTCAAAGCGGGAGTACCTTGCCCCACGCCAATAGGTAGAGTTGGTAATTACATTACAATGCGATTCATTGGCGATGGGCACGAGGCCGCTCCCCAGCTGAGGGACGCAGATCTTAAGAATCCTGAAGTCGTTTTGGACCAGATTCTTGATGACTATTTGGTCATGTATCGGGATGCGCATTACGTTCATGGAGACCTGAGTCGGTACAACATCCTCTGGTGGAAAGAGCGTCCATGGATCATAGATGTGCCTCAGGCCAACAAGGTTACAAAGTGGTCAGATATGCGGCAGATTTCATTTCTCATTAGGCGCGACATCAAGAATGTCCTATCTTACTTCAAGAAATACGATGTGCATCGAGACCTGGATCAGATTGTTGAGGTCTTCTTGTCATCATATATGCCCGATAATCAAAAGTACTTTCGAGAGAGAGTTTCGGTCCTTCCGAGAAGCGAATGGTGATACTGCATTACGTTCCATCATGCACAGTCACTTGGAGTTCCTGCAGGTGTCGAACCCGACCAGTTGAGTGGACTGAAGCGACCCACTTGGGAAACGGCCTCATACTCTGTTGAGTTCAATTCGACTAAGAAAACATCATCAAACCATACAGCGCCCGGTGCGTTGTCGAGCATCAGGTCAATTCGAAACGCTGTCGTGTCAGCGGGTATAGTTTCAAGAACGAAATCATTGGAGCTCCATTCAGTCGAATTCTGACATCTGAAAATATCGTAGTCAATAGTAGAACTACCTATTCGGTACCTAACTACAAGCCATTCCGATCCCGCAGATACATTATCTATCCTTGTCCACATATGCATCAAGAATCGCCTGTTCTCAATTCCTATTCCTGCTGGAGGTGTGACGTAAGAGTACAAAGAAGGCCTGTCTTCTGGTCTATCTTCATTCCAAGCGTTTCCAAGCCGAATGCACTTGCTTCCGGTGTGTGCTTGAGCAGAATCGTTAACCCACTCGTATTCGGCATTTCCCTCGTAATAGTCCCAGCTTTCAGGGATTCCAGACGAGCTGTATTCCCCAAGCTCAAATCCGGCATTTGGAATTAGATTCGTTTTCTCGGAAATATCAAGATCTGGAACTGATGGCTCTGGATTATCCGGAGTGTCTGGGTTATCAGGGTCAAGTGGGTTGAGTGGGAGCGTTAGGATGAATACTGATACAATAATTACGGATGATAATGCAACCGCGATTATGGATGCCTTAACTCGTCTTGAAAACATATCGTGATTAGCTTTATTTTGCGGCAATTAAGGATTCCCCGTAAGAGCGCTTATCGCTTGCGACGCAATAAAAAGAGAAGCGTGACTCCGCGTCATGCGAAGTCGTTTCATGTTGAATATATCATTTGGGTGAATAGCTTTCCCCTAACCCATGAGTGAGTTGTGCGGCCTGCAAAGGCGAGGAGTCTACTCGACCTTCCTAAGCGTTACCCTTGTGACTCCGGGGATCTTCTTCAGACTGTCCTCAAGCTCCTTCATGGTTGTAACCAACTGTTCCGGAGTGAAGTAGCACTCGTAATAACAGCGCTCACCTCTGAGACACACGCCTGTCGTGAAGATAATGTCCGATAACTTAGCATCGTTGAATGCGAAGTTGAGCTGCTTCAGGAAGTTTCGAGAGAGGTCGCTTATTTCGATTCGAAGCAGGTTGATGTCCTCACTGGCCACCGGGAACAGTTTAACTACCTTATCCTTGTGATGAAGGACAGTAAGCGCTGCCTTTTCCCCGATGTCAGTAACAAACTCAGCCGGAAATTCTACAGGCTTCCCCTCTGTAAAATGCAAAATGATTGCCGAGGTCGCACCCTCTCTATCAATAACCAAAGATTCATTCACGTCCTATACGGGTCTGTATTGCGAAAGTGACCTTCTCCATTCTTAAATGATTCTGTATTGAATGTCTGTATCACGTTCGAAGGCATCCAATGCCTTTTTTCGCTGGACTTGAGGCAGAAGCTATAATTACGATGCATGATAGACAATCGAATGAGGTCTGACTGATATGAATCCGCGTCTGGCACAGCTCATCGGGCTAATTCTCGTTATCATCTCCGCCGTGATGGCTCTGATTGTGTACAATGCTACACTCGATGTTGTCACAACCCCCAGTGATGTCCTGCTGTACACAGTTATCTCGTGGGGGCTATTGGGTCTTCCAGAATTTATCATTGGATTGTGGTTGATGTTAAAGGGAACTCGAGAGGCCCGAATCGGAGGTGTCGGTGACAGACTGTTGCCGCTGGTGCAGAGAGAAGGTCGCATTAGCGTGACAGCCGCCGCCAAAGAACTGGGGGTTTCTCAGAAGGCTGTAGCGGACGCTGCGGAGAAGATGGCAACCCGCCGAATGCCGCTAATGTACCTAGACCGCCATTCTAACGAGATAGTCAGTCCTCGAGCGGTTGAACTGAAGGAGAGCATCCTGCACTTGCTCTTCGCTCAACGGAGGATGACTTTTGACCAACTGAGAGAGGTCACAGAAGCCACAGACGAACAGATAGTTGAAGCCATAAC
>JABCTJ010000199.1 GCA_018238375.1 Candidatus Thorarchaeota archaeon | reverse complement strand
GTGACCTTGTGCGAATAGAAGTAGGTTCTGACGAGCGGGACAAACTCTTCGACACCAACAAGCTCGACGAACTCAAAGAGCTGGCAAGCTCCGTGGGATTCACCTATGTTGCTATCGATGCTAGAGGCTATCGAACCGGAGCAATGGATGAACTGGCAAACTCCTGAATCTTATTCTATGCAAATCAGTTCGCTCTGCGGGTTAGACAGGAATTGACAGCCACTTCGAGTGACCAGAATGTCCTCTTCAAGACTGACCTGTCCATAGAACCTATTTCTTACATTTCATATGAGTGACACACAACTGCAAGAAATTCCTGTGTTCCACCCGTCCCCTGCCAGTGTCGCCACCTCCAAGACTCCTATAGAGCCTGAGATTAGCAGGGGCTTTGTCTGTCATCATCGGGATGGGATCCCTCCCACAGTCCTGGCTTCCTTCTCCTGTTTCACTACTGGGGTATCACTCCCAGCCACAGAGAGGCTTTCCACAGTTCTTGCCACGGCGGGGTCCTTATCAACCATCTCAACCTCGTCACCAAGACTGAGAAGGCTCGTCTGAGCATGGTGAACGGCCGCGGACTCCCCAAGGCCTGATACAGGGCCCTCAGAGGAGAGTAAGGACCTCCCTCGAGAAGAGCTCGTCTTCCCTCGGGCTTTCGGGAGTGAGCGTGGACTGCGTGAAACAGCGTTTACCCACTTGCCTAGTCCTACCATAGTATGTAGTGGCTCTCCAGGACTAATAAGGACCACACAATTATGATCGTCTAACATTTCAAGTACAACATTATTTGGGGAATGTAAGATTCCAACCTATCTAGACAGAGGAGGAGAAGAGACACTGTGGTCAGGGACAGTCCTGCAAGCTGGAAATCTTACAAGTCTCTTACATTCTCAGCTGTGAAGTACTTAAGAAAATGTAAGATTTCACGCATTCCATAGTTGCTTGTTGTCACGTAGAGCTCAAGCGTGAAGACGTTTCCAGCCTCAACAACGCCCCTCGGGCTGTTTCCATATCTTTCCCATAATGGACCAAGGAGTGTCCCACCATCATGTGCTCGTAGACCAACCTGATGGCCGAGAGCATGTTGATACTCTTCGTAGCCCCTATCTATTACGAACCTGCGGGCTAGTGCATCCACCTCGTAACCCAGAACTCCAGGGGAGATATAACGAGAGGCTTCCTGAATCGCATCACGAACAGTTTCGAATGCCGTCTGTACTTCTTCAGGTATCGTCGACCTAGACCCGAAGAAGAACATACGTTGAATGTCTGAACAATAGCCCTGCCAGCGCACTCCGAAGTCAAAGTGCAATAGGTGTCCCTCTTTGATTCTGTTCTCGGTTGGTCCCGAGTGCCCGAATTGCTTGTCTGGACCTGCATCGACTGCGGGATTGTGGTCTTCATTCCAAGCGCTTGTAACATCATATTCCTTCATGAGCTCGTGAAAATACCGGTATACCTCGATCTCAGTCATCCCGACCCTAACAAAGCTCTCCACCTTCTTGTAGATCGCTTCGGTGATATTGATTGCCTCTATAATGCGAGCAGTTTCATTCTCGATTTTACGACCCCGGAGTCGCGTGACGATTTCCTCCGCGCTCACCAAACGATTCAGATAGGGAGTGTCCTTCAGATACTCTTTGAGATTCATCAACATTCCTACAGTCAGACCATCAGCAGCCACATTGTCTTTGCTGAAGTTGATTGCAACCTGACGAGGGCGGAGTTCATCGAGTTCTGAAACCAAGTGGTCTCTGATATTTTTGGTGTACGGAACAACTCGATCATAGATGCCCTTTGCATTGATGGCATCAGCATCAAAGTTTCCAACAATGCCGACCTTCTTACCATCTCTGGTGAAGAGGAAAGCAGATTGCCAGACCACATCACCACCCAGGATTAGTTCCAGAACTGGGTCTGGAGTCTGAGAGGTTTCACGGACCCAGACTAGCCAAGATGCGATGTCGAGTTCGTCGAGTATCTCACATGCCTGCTGGCTCTTCTGAATCTCAAGTTGGTGATCCATGCGCTTGGCTCCTGCTTTTTATTGTCGTCACGTTTCTGATCGTTTTCAGCACGCACTTGGTGCAAGAACAACAGCATTCATCCAAACTGGGGAGGTATAGTAGATTGTCCGTGATGTGCGTACCCACAAGAGGAAACATAAAGCCCGAGAATTAATTATCCAGTGTGACAGAGCCAAGAAAATCGATGACCACGTTTCGGATGAACCTTGAGGACATTCAGCCCAGTCAATTATACATTAGTCGCAAGAAACTCGATAGAATCCTGAAAGCCTTCGACAAGGATGAAGCGCACAAGATCCCGCCAGTACCAATCAAGAAGCTAGATGGAGAGATGATATCCACTGATGGACACACGAGAGCCCTTGTATGGTGCCTGAAAGGACACTCCGATATTCTATGTGAGTGGGAAGACGTGGAGATGGACTGGGAGGAGTACAGAATATGCGTCCAGTGGTGCAAGGAAGCGGATATTCGCGGGATTCCCGACCTTCGCGACCGAATCGTCAGTGCTGAGGACTATGAGAATCTTTGGCATGATAGATGCCGGGCTATGCATCAAGAGCTAGAGCAAGAGAGAACGCAAAGCAGTGCGAACCCTGAGTGAACTAGGAAGGAGAAACAGACATGCCAGAGATACGCAAGGCCGTTCAAACTGACAGAAACCTGTTGGAGAAGATGTACCTTAAGGACATCGAGAACCATCAA
>JABCTJ010000277.1 GCA_018238375.1 Candidatus Thorarchaeota archaeon | reverse complement strand
CTAGCATCCGCGGACTTCAAATTACAGCAATACCTGAACAGGATTTCCCCCTACTGCCTGGATGGTTGCGATTTCCGCGTGCGCTTGGCAAGAGAATACAAGAAGCACTTGATGAGATATCAAAGTCACTCAGCTTCTGTGTTTCGACGAAATGTACACTGGATGTGGAAGAGAATCGCTATGTGGTTAGATTCCACGATGAAGATGGAGAAGAACTGCTTGAAGAGCGAACTATTCAACAGACATCAGAACTCATTGCTCTGTTGCGGCGGCCAATAGTCAACGGACTCCCACTGCAGAGCTCGAAACGTCCTGCGACGTATCTGACTTGGAACCCCTATGAAGACATTGACTATGATAAGCTACAGCTGCTAAGGCCGTATGTCGAACGGAAGACTCCGTACATACATGTAGTCATGGCCTTGCCTGCGACCGCTAAAGCGCTCTTGAATTGCGAATTGAAACATGAAACTCTGATTGTGACACATGATGATGCACTGTGTCCCATAGCAGTACGGGGAACGAGAAGTCATGACGCATGTTGGCGCGTTGGATTCTCAGAACAGATTGAAGACCCATACTTGCTGGAACTTACCGAGAGAGGTCTCACTGATACTGAGATTGAGAACCTGCTGTCGTCTGGTGCAGTGTTTCTGGAGAGTGCAAGATACGAGTTTGACTATAAATTCAGTCCAGATCCGAATGAGCAAGAAGGTACAGTCTTCAGGGAGAGTAGGCTTTTCTCACGTAGATTCAACCTGAAGAGAGTGAGCCCTGGGACATACCTCGAGATGGAGTCCGAGAAACTTGTGTGTACATTGCACAGAGAGCCATCCCTCGTCGCAATGACTGCAATATCGGACACTACCGGTGACCGAATCTACTGGGGCGAACTGGCGACCCTTGATTCGGATATTGAGATAGAAGAGGCGCTACAAGGCGCCAAGAACACACTTGAGAGTATAGTGCAAAACTACTTCGGTGATGATCAAGAGGCTGAAGATCGGATTATAGACTATGATTGGCTGGTCGAGAAGATTAGAGCGATTCTTCAGGATGTATATCTTGCTGGCAAAGGGGGAACTGCTGACACAGAGGGAGACATGGACGAAGAGGGACTTGGGGAGTTGCTCGAATTTCACAGGGAGATGGTAGATGTCAACCCTGTTTCAGAGGAGGAAGTCGCAGGCACTCTGAGCGAGTTAGCCTTGCTGCGCTTTGAGAATGATAGACCGGATGATGCCTATGATGCGATTGATGAGTGTATCAGTATTCATGAGAAGCACCTGAAAGAGTGGGAAGGTATTTCGACTAGAATAGCTCTCTCCAAGGCGCTGATCATCAGAGCAAAGATATCGCTCTCCGAGGAACCAGAAACGGCAATCATCGAAGGCGCAAAACACGACCTGCAGAGAGCAATAGAACTCAGTGAATCAATAACAGGGTATTGGGCTTCAATGGTCAAGGAAACTGCTGCAGATGCGCACGACCTGCTATCGGAGCTGAATGAGTAGGCTCAATATGACACGGAATAGGCGGCCTATTGAAGCCAGACAGAGATGGAACTCTTAGTGTACAAGCTGTCTACGCATATTCAGCTCATAGACCTTCTTTGAAAACCCGTAATTGTGGATTCTGGGATGCTTTTCGAACGTTGATGGCGGTCGAGGGTATTTCCACGGTTCTTGCCGTGACAAGATCGGTAGGATTCAAGAGATTATGGAGTCATACTTCGGAAGCGATGATAAACCAAAAGAAAGAATCGTCGACTATGATAACCTCATCTCCAAGATTGAGCGTCTTTTGAGAAGTGCAACTCACTAAACTTGAGTGGTATGTTAATATGCATAGAGTAGAAGGCGCATATTAGAAACAAGTCAACATCAATCGTTGGTGGTTGTCTAAAGGAGATTCTACGTTATGAGCGGTCCAATCGTATGTCCAAAGAACTACGGTCGTTGTGGTGTGGCCATTCAGTATGACCCAAACAAGCTTTTCATACTCATGCCTTTCAGCGAAAAGGTCGCACCACAGAGTCTGTTCGATTTGCTTCAAGAACTCCAGCATTGGAATGTTGTCAGAGCTGATAGTGATTTGAGCAAACCCGAAATCTGGTGCAAGATATGTGCAAACATCCAAGAGTCTAGAGCCGTAATTGCAGATTTATCAGGATTAAACCCCAACGTATTCCTTGAACTAGGTCTGACGTGGGGACTAGGAAAGCCATTTGTTTTACTAACACAGAGCACAGAGAGCTTGCCATTTGATACGAGAAGCTTTCATGTGATAAAGTACGAGAGGTCTGGTTCATCCATCAAGAATGATAAGCGTGTGAAGAATGATGTAGTACGAGCATTGAAGGAGCTGCCTTCGCCTGCC
>JABCTJ010000178.1 GCA_018238375.1 Candidatus Thorarchaeota archaeon | reverse complement strand
TTCGAGACAATACTGAGCTCTCGAACTCAATCAATCCAAACAAAGTGTTTGGAGAGTTGGCCGCCAGACTGTCAATTGATGTGTTTAGGCTTCGTTTGACTGCCGCAAGATTGGCACCTGACATCGAGCCTGAAACGTCGATTAGTGCCAAAAATGATCGACCACCAGCTGCCAGCATGTCGGTTGTAGTTTCCGTTTTATCAGGTGGTGGGGTCACAACGAAATCCGTATCATAGCCAGCAACAATCACTTCGCCTTCAATCACATTTAGCGTGCCACAGAAAGCGCACACAAAATGCTTGCCAACCTTGGGATCGTCCTCTATTTGGTCCACACTAAGGAGAAAACCATCACACTTGTAGCATGCTATTGGCTTACCTATAATTTTTTTCACGTCGCGTGCAAGGTCGCTAAACCCAACACGCAATATATAGGGAATATCGCTCATCATCTTCTTTGATGCGGGAAAGGATTCAGAACTAGTCTTCAACATGGGCATGTATTTGGTGCCTCCAAAAGGCGTGGAGTCGCATCGGAACTTGTTCTATTAAATTAACTGCCCTCATTGGTGCAGGCCGTAACACAACTCTGGTGAGAGAACTGTCTGCAATAATAATACGATAGAGTCTGATAGCACAGAAGATATAAACGATTCAAGACAGCACAAATCGGCAAACACCTGATTGCCTTGATGGAGAATGGCCAACCATGGACAAAGCCAAACTTGAGAGAATTGTTTCGGAAACGATGGCATCAAACGCTGACATCCAAGGCATGATAGTCTGTGACGCAAAGGGGAAGGTTCTGTTTGGTCACGCTATAACTGGAGATATCAAGTTTGCAGATGTTGCGAAACTGGTTGTTCAGATAGCTTCCAACTCATCTCAGTTGGCCAACGGTCTGGACAAGGGCGGCCTCAAGGAGGTCAGCATTGCATCCGAGAAGGGATTCGTTCTTATCCTTGGGGACGTCAAGATTGTCCTCGCTGGATTGGCAGGCGAATCTGCCAGAGAGTCGATGGGACTCATCCGGATGGCGCTTAGGCGCGCATTGCTAGCGATACTTGAGTAAGAGAATGGGTGATGTCTTCCCCAGAGTTACCTTTTTGTAGAGTAGACATAATACACACGACACCCAACAGAGCATATCTGGGTATCATCTGGGTATTACTTACGCAAAAGAAGGCACTCGGATTGTCAATGATGGGCACGCCATAGTAGTTGGTTAAGCTATACAGCATTTGTTGGATGGGAATCTGTCTTGGTCTGGATTGAAAAGCTCGTATGCAAGGGCTTCAAGTCATTCGGTCGAGACAACGTCACCATCAAATTTAGCAGAGGGTTCACATGTATCGTTGGTCCTAACGGATCTGGGAAATCCAACGTTGTTGATGCCCTTCTCTTTGTTCTTGGACAGCTGAGTGCAAAGACACTCCGAGCGACTGTGTTCTCGGATCTTCTTTACTCGCCTCCGAAGCCAGGCATGCCTGCAAAGGCCAAGTCTGCAGTAGTGGAGATTCACTTCAACAACCGAGACAGGGGCCTTCAGGTTGATGCGGACAAAGTGGTTGTCGCAAGACGGTTTGATGACTCTGGCAAGTCGGTGTGCAAAATTAACGACAAGACCGTCACAAGAGCCTCTGTGTTGGACGTCTTGGGTGGCATCGGAGTGGACCCGAATGGATACAATCTGGTCCTGCAAGGTGAGATCGCACAGATGGTCAAGGTCAATCCCAATGACCGTCGCAAGCTAATAGAGGAGATTGCAGGAATCTCGGCCTACGATGAACAGAAAGAGAGAGCTCTGAAGAAACTGACCGAGAGTGAAACCAATCTTGGAAAGGTGGAAACGCAGCTTCAGGAACGTCGTCGTCAACTTGAGAAGCTGCAAGAAGAAAGAGCGGGCGCACTGCGTTATAGCGAAGTACGAAAGCGAATTCAGGAAATCCATGTTGATAGCCTCGCATGGAATATGATTAAGGGCAAAAGCAGAACTCAGACAATAAACGAGACCCTTGCAGAACGAGTAGAAGAGGCGGAAAAACTCGCTAGAGATCTAATCGAAGTAGAGCAGGGTCTTGAGCAAACTGACGCCGAGATAGAGGAAATCGATACTCTGATTGATGAAATAACCGGTGGGGATTCATCCAGAGTTTCAGAACAGTACGGTATCGTTTCGGCTGCGGTCAACCATGCGAAAGCTGAGCTGGATAGAAAAGGAGAAGAGTTTGAGAAGGCTAGTGAGGACTGTAAATCCCTAGAGGAAGAACTCTGCTCAGTCCAGGACGAGATGCAAGGCTCAGAGAGCCAAATGAAGGAAAGAGATAGCGAATTAACCGAACTCGATAAGGAAATCAAGCAGATTTCAGGAACCGTTTCAAAGCTGGAAAAACGCCTTGAGAGTGAACAGGATTCCTACTACGAGAACACACTCCGACTTCAAGATTTCAACAATCAGATGCGGTCGCTTGACGAAGGAGTTTCTGAGATTCGATCAACCATTAAGAGCGACTCTAGAGAGCTCGGTATTGCATATGAGGAACTCAGAGACGCTGAGGATGGTCTAACAAGAACAGAAAAGGAACTTCACGAGCTAAACCAAGTCGTACCAGCAAAAGAAGCCGATCTTCAAGAGGCAAAGAAAACTGAGGAGCTAAAGAGAGCAGAACTCGAGCAAGTGACAAATCACCTCGTAGCTCTAGATGCGGAGGTTGCTGAGTCTGGCAAGATACTGGCGGCAACACGAGAGGAGTTAGTTAGAATACAAGCCCGTCACGATGCTTTGAAAGAAGCAGAGGATACATTCCTGAAGCGAAGGCGAGCTGTTGCCAAAATCCTAGAGCTCCGCGATTCAGGGACTATAGATGGTATTCATGGTACAGTGGCCGAGCTCGGCACGATTAATCCCGATTACTCTGTGGCATTGGAGGTCGCCGCAGGAAACAGACTCGCCCACATAGTCGTCACGAATGAAGATGTCGCGACACAATGCATAGACGTTTTGAAGAGAGATCGGATAGGCCGTGCGTCATTCATTCCGCTTACAAAAATACGGACGCGAGCACCAGGAAAAGCCTCGAAGGAAAAGGGAGTTATTGGGTTTGCACTTAACTTGGTTACTTTCGAGCCCGAAATGAAACCCGCATTTGAGTTTGTTTTCTCGGACACTCTGGTCACCGAAGATTTCGAAACCGCCAAACGCATGGGTTTCAACCAGCAGAGGGCTGTTTCGCTTGAGGGTGACTTGGTAGAGAGATCCGGGCTTGTCACGGGAGGCCATTACCAGAGAAGAGCGACAGGACTTTCACTTCAGATAGTAGACACTAGCCCTGAAGTAGCAGAACGACTAAAGGGGCTCGAAGCGATTCATAACGATCTCAGAGAGCAACAAGATGAACTGTACGAGATGAAGATAGGACTGGAGAAGAATATTGAGAACCTCTCCAGAAGTAGCTATCGAGCGGGAATTGAGGTCAAAGGCCAGAGAGAGAGCCTTGAGGGGAAAGAAGAACGAGTAGAGTCACTGAAAAGCAAAATAACGGCAATCAACCTCACGATTGGTGAGCTCGAGGCTCAGATCAAGGAGCTGCGAGAGAGGGATGATGAACTCACGGCGCAGCGTGAGCATGTACGAACACAGAGAGATGAGTGCAATGAGGCCCTCGTGAAATCTGATGCTGCGAAGCTCAATCAGGAAATCAAGGACCTGAAGGAAGTCCTTGAACACAATAAACGAAAGCGAGAAGCAATCAACACCGAGGCGACGAAGCTACGTGTTTCGATTGATGAACGACTAGGGCCTAAGGCTATTGAACTGGAAAAGGCCCTTCAGTTATTGAAAGACGCACTACCAGGACTGAATGATGGCGTGAAACGCGTCGAGTTGGAGCTGACAGAGAGAGAGAACGAGTTCAAGGAGCTCAAGTCTGAGAGGGATAAAATTAACGAAGCCGTCAAAGACAAGAGAGTTCATCAACTAGAGCTGAAGGAAACCTTGAGAAACTTCCGTCTTCGACATGAAGAAACAAGGGAGGGACAGACCTCTAATGAGAAGGCTGTCTACCGACTGCAAACAGAGCAATCACGCCTTGATATCGACCTCGTGGCCCTCAAGGCTGAGCTCGAGAACTTGGCCGATGCAGAGGAGGAAACGAAGAAGCGGGAGAAGATGCGAGAGCTCACTCGCAGAGAGATTGACGAGATGGATGAGAAGATCAGAGAGCTTGAGAGAGAACTCGAAGCAATGGGACCTGTCAACCTGAAAGCCCTGACAGACTACGATGCAGAGAGGGAGAAGTACGACGAGATAGTCGACAAAAAGACCCGTCTGGAGGAGGAACACAAGGAGATACTCACATTCATGGAAGAGATCGAAGCTGAAAAGACTCGCAAGTTCCTCCAAGTATACAATGACATAGCTGATAACTTCTCCACGGTGTTTGCAAGGTTATCTCCAGAGGGTGAAGGCCATTTGATGCTTGAAAACCCCGAACATCCATTAATGGGTGGAATCACTGTAAGGACCAAGCCGAGAGGAAAAGACCTCGTTACACTAGATGCTATGAGCGGAGGTGAAAAGACGCTCACTGGTTTGGCACTGATCTTTGCCATTCAGATGTACAGTCCTTCAAGCTTCTACGTATTCGACGAGATTGATGCCGCTCTTGACAACGTGAATGCACACAACGTTGCTTCTATGATAGCGGAGATGTCGAAGTCATCACAATTCATCGTTGTGTCACTCAGAGATACGACTGTCAGAAAGGCTGATCTCTTGATTGGCGTGACAAACCAAGATGGTATCTCAAGGGTTGTTTCGGTTGACCTTGAGGAAGTGGAGGCAATGGCATGAGTGGCAATGAAGAGTCCCCATTCTGGGCTTCACCGCCGTACATTCTACTGACCGATGTACTGCAGCTTGACAAAGTGGACCCTTGGCAGGTTAATGTGGGAAAACTTGTTGGTGGTTTTCTCAACGAGATGAAACGCATCGGGGACATTGACTTTCGCATATCGGGCAACGCACTCTACTCTGCATCAGTCATATTCATGAAAAAGACCAGAGAACTCGTTGAATATGGGATTCTACCTCCAGAGGTCGATGAGGAGGAAGAGCAGCTTGCTATCCCCCTGATTCGCCCACCATTTAGACTAACAAACCGACGAGTCACTCTACAAGAGCTGCTTATCGCTATGGATCGTGTGCTCAGCAAGGGCGTGAGACAACGTGCACGACCTGCTAGGCGAAGATATCGGGCTGACACAAGTCCGCTTCAATTCGAGCTGGAAGCATCACGTGCCTACGTTGAGGAGAGCTTGGCAGAGGTGTATGGAGACTTCTGCATGATAATGGAGATTGGTGAGACCGTCAAATTCACAGACGTACTCGTAAATCACACACGAAGGGAGATTGTGCGAATTTTCTTCGCTTTGCTTCACCTCTATGCTCGTACGTACATTGATATCTGGATGGATGATGATGCGGTGATTCTTGTCAAATTACTACCATTGCCAGAGAAGGCAGAAACGGATGGCACTGAGGTGGAGCTCCATGCTGAGGTCAGGAAGTAGGTGATTTGAGTGGATGAAGACCTCGCAACACTTGAGGCAGCGCTGTACGTTGCCGGTCGTCCACTGACCTTGGAAGAGCTCACAGGAATCATTGGAAAAGCTGAATCCACAGCCACAAAACTGTTGGAAACCCTCATGTATGAATACGATAAGCGCAAAGGTGCTCTTGAGGTGGTCCTTCTTCCAAGAGGGAGATATGTGCTACAGCTAAGACCAGAACTGACTCCCCGAGTGGGAAAACTCATCCCAGGCGGATTACTCGCATTCAGCACATTGCAGACGCTGGTATTCATCGCTCTAAAACAACCAATTCTTCAATCCGAGCTCATAGCGCAGAGAGGAACACACTGCTATGATCATGTACATGAACTGGTGGAGAAGAAGTTCATTGACGCGGCTCCTCAGGGAAGGAGCAAGTTACTCAGCACAACTCCTCTCTTCTCTGACTACTTCGGACTAGACACCGACAAAATCAGACTCAAGGCACAACTGAAACACCAGATGCGAAGAATACTGGATGCGCAGCAAGCGGCAGAGAGTCAGCCCAGCCCAAGATAGGTTTAGCACACGCGCGGTACCGGCTCTCCATAGGGGACCTGCACAACCTTTGTCCCGCCAATGCTGGTTGTCATGGTGACTCTTGGCTTTCCGTCCCGAACGTGTCCGATGACTCGGGCATCCTTTGTAGCATTGTGTTTTCTAAGCGCCTTGAGGATACCGTCTGTCTTTGTGGAATCTACAGCCATGATTGCTACCCCCTCACAGCTCATGTGGAGGGGATCAAGCCCTAAAATGTCACACAGCGACCTGACTGCTTGTCTTATTGGAATCTGATTTTCCTCAATCGAGATTCCTGCTCCTGACTTCGAAGCGATTTCATTCAACGCAACAGCTGTTCCTCCCCGTGTGGGGTCCTTCATTGCATGAACTCCACCTACGTCAAGGCAATCACGTATGGGCATCCATAGAGGAGCTACATCACTCACAAGGTCTGTATCGAACTTGAGACCCTCTCTATGGGCCAGAATTACCGTTCCATGGTTTCCAACAGGCCCAGTGGCGATTATATCATCGCCAGGTCGCGCTCCACTGTCTGAAATGGGATCGTTAAGGTAGACGGTACCAATGCCTGTTGTAGACATCACAATGCCATCGAGTGTCCCGCGGGGCATGACCTTCGTATCACCGGCAATCATCGCTACGTCTAGAGGCTCAATGATGCTATTGACTGAGTGGAGAATCGTCTGCAGCATGTCAATCTCAAAGCCCTCTTCGACTATCACAGTGTTTGTCATGGCAAGAGGTTTCGCCCCCATTACTGACAGATCATTGATGGTGCCGCAGGCGGTGAGTGTTCCTAGATTGCCACCCGGGAAGAAGAATGGCTGCACAGTATGAGCGTCTGTGCATACAATGAGTCCACCCCCATTTGTCTGCAATGTTGCCCCATCGTCCATCTCGTCAAGACCGATTGTCCCAAGCTTTCTTCGTGTAAAGGAGGGAATTATGACTTCTTCCAGAAGACGCTGCATTATCTTCCCACCGCCACCGTGTGCAGACTCAATTCTTGCCATCGTTATGCCTCCAGCTAGGAGCACACTGATGACAAAGGGTCGCGTATATGAAGAAGATGCTTCGTACTTGGCCTCTGCTCGACTTGGCTACTAAGCAACATTTAAAACGACTCGGCAGAGTGCGTCAGTAACCCGACCAAGAGGTAGTTCAAGATGGGTGTTTGGCATCGCGGTTCAGGCCGTACATCAACAGGAGCGCGAAAGAAGCGCTTCAAGAGCAAAAGAAAGTATGAGCTAGGCCGCACTCCAACTGAAACTGTAATGGGAGAGCCAAAACAAAGAATCGTAGATAGTCATGGGCGCCACAAGAAGAAACCAGCCTTACGCATTCAGGAGGTCAATGTCACTGACCCCGGAAAGAACATCACCTACCGTGCTGTAATCGAGGACGTCGAAGAGAACAAGGCCAGCATGGACTACCAGCGCCGCAAAGTCATAACGCGCGGCACAATCATAAAAACCTCAAAGGGTCGAGCGAAAGTAACGAGTCGGCCTGGTCAAGAGGGCATATTGAATGCAATACTAATCTAGAGTATTGTTTCCACTTCTCGCAATTGTAACTTTGCAAAAAGTATGCTAACCAGATGCAGCATCTGCAATCTCGGCCTCTAGGTTCGTTATGATGAAGTCTTTTCCCCCGGTGATTTCTGTAGCGCTACTTCCACACTTAGGACATTTCATCGGAGCAAACATCGCAATCTGCGGCGGTAGATCTGGATCACTTTGAGCTTCACCTTCGTTTCCACAATCATGACATTGCAGTCTACC
>JABCTJ010000136.1 GCA_018238375.1 Candidatus Thorarchaeota archaeon | reverse complement strand
GTCACACTGAAAGGCCAACATCGGTGTGTATTATGGGTTTTCTGAGCGGCAAGAAGAAAGTTGATGCTGAGCGCGGAATGCTTGAGATGAAGGGCACAATGAATGCTCTGACACTTAGAGTTCGGCGTCTCGAAACAAGAATGACTGAGGAACAAAAGTCTGCGAAGGAAGCCATGGCAAAGGGCGATCGTACATCTGCAAGATCACACCTGAGCATAGTTGTCGACCTTGAGAATCGCAAGGGGCGCTATCAGCAGCAGTTTCTCACCCTCGAAACTGCTCTCCTGAATATTGAGGAGGCCAGAGACCAGGCAGAGGTTCTGCGAGCATTCGGCATTGCAAACGAAGCATTGATGGAGGCACGGACTCTTCTGACTCCAATCGAGATTCAAACGCAGCTTGATAAGCTATCAGAATCTTTCGAACACATAACTATTGCCGGGGAGCTGTTGTCGGAGGATCTTTCCACAACAGGGGCAACAGTGGAAGCAGAAGAGCGAATTGACCGCCAGCTTGATTCTATGGAAGCGGAAATCTTGCTGGAGAAAGAAGGTGTTCTGCCACCACTTCGGACGAAGGGAGAAGCAATCTCCACTGAGAAAGGCAAGTCTGAAGAGAAGCGGATCGATGATCTTCTGGCCAACTTGGAAAGGGAAGCCCGCGAGGAACGAGAGCGTGAGGCAGAGAGCTAAGAAAACAGAACCCCTCCCATGGGTTCGGAAGGTGTTATTGTTTTGCCCATTCGATTAGTTGTTTTCGACGCTGATGGTACTCTAACATGTCACTCCAGCATCTGGTGGCGACTCCATGAGCATTTCCAGACAGAGAAGTTGGGGAAGACATATTTTGATCAGTTCTTTGCAGGCGAGATTACTTACAATCAGTGGGCTGATCTTGATGCAGGTCTATGGACGGGGCAGCCTCTTGAAGAAGTGATGAGAGTAGTCGCAGAAACAAGAACAGTCCCTGGTGCCCAAGAAACCATCGCAGAGCTGAAAGAGCAAGGAATTCATGTTGCAATCCTCTCCGGTGGGCTTGATATTTTAGCTGAAGATATTGGTCGACGAGTAGGTATAGAGTATGTTCTAACAAATAGGCTGCTTAGTTCAGAAGGGATATTGACTGGGGGTGTCGAGGTCAGAGTGGGATGGGGTGAGAAGATTCACGAGATTAGAGAGATACTCGACCATTTCGGAGTTCCACTGAGCGAAACCGCATACGTTGGCGACGGGAAGAACGATATGACAATCTTCTCCCATGTTGGATTATCCATAGCCTTCCGACCTGAGAGCACGGAAGTATCTGATGCTGCAATGGTCACAATTGAGAGCAATGATTTGAGACATATACTTGAGTATATTGTTTAATGGTGTAGATTTGTTTTCGTGAAGGGATATCGAGCACCAGATCCAGTATTCAGAAGCACGACATCCTCGGAGTAATCGATTTCCCCCGATTCAATCAGGTTTCGAAGACCAGCTAATCCAACAGCTGCCTCCGGGCATATCTCCAGGCCTTCCATCAATGCTGCCATTCTGCGGCTTGGTTCAATCTCCTGTTCAGCAACAGCGACTGCACTGCCTCCAGATCGTCTAATTGCATTGAGTATTAGATGCCCAGCAAAAGGACTTGGAACCCTAAGTCCGTAGGCGATTGTGTTCCCATTGGGCCACGGCTCAATCTCTTCTGCGTTTCTTTCAACAGCCCGCACTACCGGTGCACATGCCCCGCTCTGTGCCGCATACATCCGTGGTCTTTCGTTTCCCACCAATCCAATGGCTTCTAATTCATCAAGCGCTTTCCATATGCCGATCAGGGCGGTTCCTCCTCCTGTCGGACAAATAATCGCGTCAGGCACTTTCCATCCCAGTTGTTCTGCGATTTCGAACCCCAATGTTTTCTTTCCTTCAACCCGATAGGGTTCTTTTGTTGTGGAAAGATCCGTCCAGTCACCGTTTCTTTTTCTCATTTCAGCTGCGCTGTCTGAGATTGTGCCGTCAACCTTGATGACTTCTGCACCGAACGTTTCGCAAGCACTGAAGAACGCTTCTGGGGTTTCTGTTGGCATAAAGATATGGGCCGGTACTCCTGCAGCCGCACAATAAGCACTTGTGGATATTCCCGCGTTACCAGCAGAGGGCAGAGCGAATGCGTTGCTACCGAGTTCGAGATGCTTTGATATCGCCGCGCAGAGACCTCGGTCTTTGAAGCTCAGAGTAGGGTTATGGGCTTCATCCTTGATTCTCAATATCTTAAGACCCAGATGACGACCAAGTCGTCGTGATAGACTCAGTGGGGTCCAGCCTTCCCCCAGACTTACAATAAAGGATGGCGATTTCACAGGAAGGAGTTGAGAGTATCTCCACATGGAGTTCACTCTTGACGGGAATTCGCCCCGTCCTACAGCTTCGCTCACACCTATCGTGTCATAGATTGCAAAGAGAGGTGAGCCACAGATGCAATAGGATGCCTTCCTTTCAGCGTTGTACTTCCTGCTGCACCGGGGGCACTCAAGGTGTGAGATGTGTGATATCACTCAATAGACCCAGCTTTACGTTAACGCGCAGCCTTATTTGTGTCTTTAACTTTTCACCGAGCAACCCCGAATTGGACTGGAATACGCGTGACCGAGCTAAAGAGATCTGTTCTACCATTCACATCCATCGTCGGCCTTGAGCGTCTCAAACTAGCTCTAGTTCTGAATGGAATCAACCCACGAATAGGTGGTGTCCTCATCTCAGGACCGAAAGGTACTGGGAAGACCACTGTTGTGAGAGCCCTGGCAGACCTACTGCCTGAAGTCGACGTGGTTGATGATTGTCGTTTTGGATGCAATCCATCACGAAAGGAGTTTCTATGTGCTGAGTGCCGAACACGCTTGAAGTCCAGCAATGAATTGAAGTCCCACAAACGGAAGATGCGAGTTGTGAACCTGCCGCTCTCCACGACGGAAGATCGACTGATTGGTGCTCTTGACATCGAAAAGGTTCTGCAGGAGGGTATTCAAGCACTCAGGCTCGGGATTCTCGCTGAGGCCCATCAGAATGTTCTCTATGTTGACGAAATTAACTTACTGCCCGATCATCTGGTTGATGATCTTCTTGATGCTGCCGCAACTGAAGTCAACGTAATCGAGCGCGAGGGTATATCCATCTCACACCCAGCAGACTTTGTACTCATAGGCACTATGAATCCAGAAGAGGGAGAATTGCGTCCACAGCTGCTTGACAGATTTCCTCTGCACGTTGCAGTAGACAGTAATTTCACAATTGAGCAACGGATGGACTTGGTGCGCAGGAACCTCTCCTTTGAAACCAATCCAGAACGATTCCTACATGAATGGTCCGAGGCGCAGGCAAATCTTCGCGAACGAATTGTCCAAGCAAAGGGGATTCTGAACGAAGTAGTCTTGCCGGAACACAGTCTCAGGGCTATTGCTATGGCCTGCGATGCCCTTGAAGTTGATGGAGTCAGGCCTGACATCATAATTAGCAAGACAGCAATCACTCGCGCCGCACTTGAAGGGCGTAAGGAAGTTGCCCTGAACGATATGAAAATAGCATCCCAGCTCACGTTGAGCCACAGAACTCGAAGAGGTGGTTTGTTGGATCCGCCTTCGTCCACGGATATTGATCAAGCCATCACAAAAGCGGTCAGTATTGCGCAAAAATCTGATAAACGCAAATCCCCCACCGAGGTGCCACCATCTAAGGAAGAAACTGGCCGTCGTTCTAGTGGAGGCAGTTTCGGCAGACAATCCAGCTTCGCAACCAAAGGATCTGGAGACGGTAAAAAAAAAACGCCGAGGAAAATAAGGCGTCCCCGGGGTGACCCCGTCAAAGGTACGATTTGTGCCATTATGATGGTGACTGTGTTTTTGTATTTCGCTTGGATATACTACAGTCCGATTTCATTTCTAGTAGGCCATCAGTTGGTCACATTCCCAACGGTTCCACTTCTCATTCTGAACACCATTGTGTTCATTCCCCTCAGTTACTACATAAT
>JABCTJ010000071.1 GCA_018238375.1 Candidatus Thorarchaeota archaeon | reverse complement strand
TGTAGATGTTAATATACTCCAGAGAGGGACCTGTACATGTAGTGTCAGTCCAGGACGAGAACCAAGTCCAAGGATGACTCTGCCGTCACCGTCAGTTGGCCGGGGACGTAAAATGCCCGTGGAGAGGACGTAAGACTAGTTGCAGATCCAGTAGAATCTGCAGAGCAGACCTCAATGAATCAGGAACCGAACATCAGTCAAGGACATTGATGTCCAGGATTGTACAAGTTTCGGGCAACGGGGCCTGAACCCGTACCGCCATGATGTGATCAGAAACGGGGTCTTGGTAGATTCTGCAGGCTGGTCTGGTGGTGACATCACCTGCCAGATTGATGAGCTGGAAGTGGGTAGCTACAACATGATCATCCACGACCTGTCACTCTAACAACACCCTTACTGGCCGTCCGTGACTACACGCCACTCAAGTCATGTTGGAAGATCATGCATAATTGTTCCGTGTGGTTCAGGCGAGAGAGCTCTTTGATGCAGAGAATCCCCCGTACAGACGACAGAAGCAGATGTAGAATGCTCTATTCAGGGAGAAAGGAGAAGACTTTCAGCCAGACCGGGACCCTACAGACAAGAGGACTTGATTTGGCATCAGAAGAAGGTTGCATATGTCGCAATCCAACTCTCTTCCGAAGGAAGTACAAGAGTGGAATAGCCAGAATGCCTGCCGCAAGCACCATAAGAATGAGTGCCGGTCCAATAACTCCTGGGATTGTCGCTGGGTATCGGTCAATACTACCTGCCTCGCCTTCGATGGCGTATGAACCAAAGCCGGTGTAGTCACCCCAAGCGTTCCCTAGACTGACAGAGTCATCCCATGTGTTGTTTGAGCCACGATCACGAGCATTGAATACTCCATTGCCGCCAATTATGTTGCCGTAGAGAGTATTCCCTGAGCCCTCCAGATCGATTCCGTACCCATGATTCTCAGTCACAGTGTTGTTCACAAAGCTGCTGTTGATGGCATATGCATTCAGACCATATGCGCCATTCAGAGTGATTGAATTGCCAAACACTGAGGAGTCTAGTACTTCATTGAGAAGCATTCCATGACCATTGCACGAGCTCACTGCATTGTCAGCCATAATGCATCGAGACAACTTGTGAAAGCTCACTCCACTCTGAAGGGAATCAGATATCTGATTATCTGCGAAGTCGATGTCATTTCCATCCATGAGTTCCACACCATGCATGCCGCTCTGAGGGATGTTGTTCTCCAAGATTCTGCATTCCTGCAGGCGTACTCCGTATAACCCATGTGCTGAGATTGAGCGTAGACGACAACCTCTGACTTCGGTGTTGTTGCAGTCAACTAGAAAGATGCAGCTGGCACTCCCATGGATGTCGCAGTTCTCCAGCACACCATTCGATAAGTTGCAGAGTTCAACCGCGTTATACCCAATCGCGTAGTCTTCATCCCAGTAAGACTCCAGTTGGCAGTCGCGAATGATGAACCATGCTGTTGTGTCCGCTATGCGTATACAAGTGACATTCGAGGTGATGTCGAGATTCTGGATCAGGAATGGGTCATCAGCAGAACCATCTCCGGACCACCCTTGGCCAATGAAATCAACATTGCCTGTTATATTGATTGGAGCGTGTGTTGCGGAGATACAGGCTGAATATTGCATTTCCGGAAATCCGTCAGTTGATGATGAAACGACGAGAAGAGATGAACATAGCAGTATGAGAAGCAGCACTCTCTTCATGTCTTACCCCTAATAGAAGTGCAAGAACAGAGAATATGAATTTTGTTCCAAGTTCTTTTAAGACCTTGCAGGAGTGTGAACATGGTGACAGGATTCTGACTACGGATAGTTCAGAGCAAAAGGAGGACGCAATGGAGAGAAACGTTCCTCACGGCATTTTCTTTGCGCTTTTCCCTTCACTCTTCAGTGTTATAGGTGTCCTTGTACTGGCGGGCTACTTGCCGATGGCACTCTCTTACAACTATCTTAGGGGGTTACGTTCGCCAATCGACGAAGTCGTCTTGGTACTACTAGGTTCTGACTTATCACGACTAGTAATCTTGGCTTCAAGCATTATTGGAATGATGATTGGTTTGCTTCTGTCCCGCTTTGTAACAACAAAACTTGATGTCGTGAGGAAAGAGGGAGAGGTTATACTCAGTGCTAGAATGCACGTTGTTCTTCTTAGTTGGTGGTGGTTTCTGATATGGCCATTCCAAATGATTTGCATTCTGGAATTCATTGCCTATGGACCACCCACTAGTCATTTCCTGATCGACCTTGGTTTCTCTTTGACGGCTGGATACTGGCTTGCCTTTGCGATTCCTGTCTTGTTGAAATACCTCCTCCTCGTTCTGCATGCGAAATCGATTGATTCCAGAGTCAAACTGATTGCCTTCCTTCGTGGAAGCGGTTTCATAAAGCGGCTCCAGTATATGACTCTGAAGGTTGTCCCTGACGGTTCAGATTCATGACACAAATGTCAGCTTTCATGCTTGGGATTGCTTGAATCGGAGTTTCATGCGTAGGAACAGAAACCATCTACTAGAGAGTCCTACCAGCGATTTCAGCCTTCCACTGACCATCCATGATAGTGCATTCTGCTTCAACATGACGCGGCCTTCCACTGACCGCCCGCGTGTGGACAATCGCGCCTATAGTCTAGGGGAGTCTACGGTTCATGCAGATGCCTAGAGGTGCTCTATTGGAAAACTACATGTAGATTGACAGTTCATGGATTACCAGAAGGAAACAAGCTTGACCATAGATGAAATGACGCATGAAGAACTTGAGTCTGTACTTCAAGGTAAGACCCTGCGGGTCTATTGGTGGTTACTCAAGAATCCAGGCCCGCATAGTGGTCGCGAGGTCCAAAGGGCCCTTCAATTGTCCAGTCCGAGCTTGTCTATCTACCATATTGAGAAGCTAAAACGGATTGGACTGGTTTCGACTGATGCAGACGGCGTGCATATGGCTTCAAGAGAGGTCCGTGTAGGTATTCTTGAGTTCTTTGCAAGTGCGGGGCATCACTACTTCCCAAGAAACATCTTCTACTCCCTTTTCTATACAGTAATCCTAATTCTGCTCCCCCTTCTTCTGCCTTTCCATCCTAGTCCCATATCGATAGCCTGTTACGGCGTGCTTGCGTTCGGAGCTATCACATCTTGGTATGAATCGGTTAGAATGTGGAAACATCAGCCATTCTAAAACTTGTACACCCCCATTTCAAACTTAGGCTTATAACCACTAACAGGATTCACATTGACGTGCGTTATGCCTCGAGGTGAAAGGAATGTCCCCGAATAGGAACATAGTTGTAGCACTGTTTTGTGCAGCGCTGATAGTCCTCGTGGTTTCGCTACCTTATGTTCCGGTGATTCGAGGGATTGTCCATCAGCATATCTCCGGATTTTTCGTCAACCCTTCGACTCCAGTTAACGAATCTGTGTTTGCGTCTCTGGTGAATGACACACCGGACTCCGTGGTCTATCCTCAAACCTATCAAGTTCTAGACGATCCATACTTCATGATTGTTGGGGACTATGAGAATGAGATCAATGTGTCAATGGAAGAAGCTGTGAATGCTTCCATGCAGTTCCTGACAAGATACCTGCCCACGAATCTGACAACTGGACTCCGGGTGGCAGAGGCACAAGAGAACCACTACTGGCCAGGCGCGCCGCAGATCATTGCCGATTGTCGGCCCAAATGGGGAATGACTTTGATATCCGAGTCAATTCGCGCGTCCGTGTTTGTGAATGCACTGAGCGGCAAAGTCACGAGAGTTTACCTAAACTTGGATTCCTCAGACCTCACTATGATTAATCCAAATGCTGAGGGGACCAGCCTGACCACAGATCAGGCCGAAGAAGCGGCAAAGGATTTCCTCGTACTACATGGCTACACATTGCTTCCAAATGCTATCTATGAAGGCATCATTTCCCTACCCGCAGTAGGGAAAAACTACTACTGGCTGGCCCTTCATGAATCAGTCGATGGAGTTACTGTACCTTTTGGAGAGATCTTCTTTGAAATTGAAGCCAGTACAGGAATTGTCACTCGATTCACGTACCGGTGGATTGACATTGAACACATTCCTATCGAATCAATACTTACCTCAGAAGAAGCCAAGTTGGCTTCGCTGGCAAATTTCGATGACCCGAATGAGGGGGTAGCAATCAGTGCAGACCTTTTCTTGGGAATGCTTGGGTTTGACCCTGACGTGTCTGAATTTGAGTTGAGGCTTATCTATGATGTGAGAGTTGTCACAACTGCATCATATGCATACTTCGTGGATGCTCACACGGGTGAGATTCTTAGGATTAGCGCTGTCCTTGATGGCGGCTTCGATAAATTCTACTCCCCGTATGCCAGGATAGGTCTTGTGTTTGGAGTTGCCATTCTGGTATCTGCTGTTGGATTCAGGATTGTCGGTCGGAAACTGCGAGCTAGGTCTGACTAGGAGGAGCGCAGCGGCTGGATGCGAAGGGCTGCAAGCCGCAGCCCAACCCAGAGGCAAGTGGTCCTAGAACTTGTTCTCATCGCGTAAAGGATGCTACGACCTACAGATGCGCGATGGTTCTAGTTACAAATCATCTCTAGATTCGTAGCAATTCGGATTTCGACATAGGGTACTAGGATGCGGTTATACGGAGTTCAAAATCATAGTATCCCCCGTGATTATCAACATGACTTATTACAACGAGGTATTCCTGTGATACGTCCGTCCAAGTATGATGGACCCCTGCTCCAGGAACCGAGCTTATCCTTTGAACGTACCACTCCCAATTATGGAAACGGCTGCGCCAATAGTACACTACAACCTTAACCTTCATGTCTGAACTTGGGATAACTGTCAGTTCTATGGTCCAGCCATCGAACTCCACATCATGCTTAAAAGCATCGATGTCGCCTCCCCACAGTGGCTCGTCGTTGATTGACCATAGAAATCTTCCTGCATCATGATCATTCTGCTGATCAGCGTGCGAGTATCCCGGCCCCCTGTCGTAAGCTTGAATGTGAAGACTTCCATCTCCCCAAAGCGCTAAGAGCGAGTCTACAGTACCGGTCTTCAATTCAGCGTAGATTTTACAGTCACTGAAATCCTCACCGTTGACGACCTTGTCGAAGAAGTAATTCACGAACGGGTCCACTTCAAGGGCATTTACGCCGGTTGTCCACCCACAATAGCATCCACACCCCTTGGCTATGGCGGAGTCAGGAAGGCACAAGCCATACCCACCAAGACCAGTCCCGCAGCCAGAAGCGAAAAACAGCTTTGAGTAGACTTCATTTGGAATATTAACTGCCCCGAACAAGCCGAAGCCTGTAACGAGGTAATTGCCGAATCCCCAACCAATCATTGAAAAATCTCCGTGTCCTGTGAAGAAGACAACATCATCATCTCGCAGGGCAAACCTGAGTTCTGTTATGCCAGCGTCGTACAATACCTGCGAGTCGTAGTTGTTGCTGTCCATTCTGGAGCCTATATCTTCAGCCCACCCATAAGTACGCGGCGACGGTTCCCCGAAACAGTCTATTCCTATTGAACACGAACTGCCATAGGACAAGGGAGCGGTTGAGCCAAGATAACTTCCGTCAGAGGCACAAATCCAGTACTCAGTTTCATGAACCTGACTGGTGTTGGATGACAGAATCCAAGCCTCATAGAACACTCCAACTTCGGACTGCACAGTAGGTGATATCAAACCAAGAGCGGTGCTCCAGCTATAATTCTCCACGGCCGGAAATATCTGCACCAAGCTAGCGACTGCCTTTTCACGAGTGATAGATTCGTATTGCGTGGAGTCAGGAATCCCCCATCTCTTGGCAAACGAGATGACCTGCCCTGTCATCGGGTTGATTGTGACTGCTACGAAATCGTTCTTAACGGGGCGATGATCTACTACGTGATTCCACTTCACAATCCAACTCTTCGTATCTCTAACTACTCCTGATAAGACTCGATTTGGACATTCGACGAATTCGCTTTCATGCAGCTTAGCAATATAGTCTCTAGCTATTACGGTCGCTTGCTCAGACGTGACTCTCCATTTGACCAGTCCTTGTACCTTTTTGGAGAAATCTAGAACGCATTCCAGTTGCAGCTCATCCGCATTGAGTTCAACCCAGATAGACTTCTGATAACTCCTATCGAATTCAATGAACCATATGGAGCCCTGTTTCTTGACAGACGCGAGATGAGTATCGTCATCAGGTTTCGCAATCTCCCAAGCTCTAGATGCGACAAGCGATTTGGGTGATTCAGGTGCTATACCCAGTTCTGCGAGGTCTTCCGCCAATCTCCCGTTTGACTGGACATGAACCGGAGATATGTCCTGCATGAACACTATCGCCGCTCCTAGTGTCACTATGCAAATTACTGCGAAGAGAGGTTCTCTTCTACCTGCAACAGCGCGCTTTATTGTGCGAGCTTTGGACCAATACATGACCATAAGCTTTCCCTCTATCGGTTACAGGAAGGGCAGTTGAGTATTGGAAGTTATCAAAACATACGATGTTGTCGAGGCTGCTATTCCCAGCCCTTCCAAACCACTTGTGCTAAATATTGGACGCGCTGCTAGAAAAGGGTTTCGCTATTACTTCCCCGTCGTTTTTGTGCAAACAACAACCGCCTAGGTGTAATGACAAGATAGCTTTCAAGGGCTCCGCATAGTTGAGTGTTGAAGACCCTACCATCTCAGGATAAAGTTAAGAGGTATTCCGCGTTCATGGCTTGGATAAGAAAGGCGGGTTCGTTTGGTCGTAGAATCTGATTGGAGGAGCACACTCGGAACAATAGGAATTCCGGACTACATGATTGAGTGTCTTGGGCCAGTATTCAACAGATTGAGGCCTCTTTCAAGGTCCGTTATTTTAACCGGATCATGGGCCATTGGAGAAAATACTAGGTTGAGTGATTTAGACCTCTTAGTGATAGTTCAAGATATGACCAAAAAGGAAAAGGTAGAGGACCTGCTTGCGCTTTTTAAATGGCCCAGCAGAGAAAGAAGGAGAAGTGTCGACATCAAAGTAGTAGCGGAAACAGAAATCCCTGACAGGACGAATGAACACGACTATTTCGCCACATGGCTTCGGCTCAAGGTGGGCATCACACTTCTAGGAACCAACGCCTGTGACTTACTGGTTCTGAAACCCCCCCACGGGAAGAGAATAGCAGAAGGGCTTCTTGACGATATCAATCAAAGCTTTGCGTGGTTGGAATCGGGTATCCGCTTCACTGGCACTGCCATTACAATCATGAACGTTTTAAAGACATTCTACTTCATCGAGCGATATCTCTTATTGAATGGAAAACACCCGCAAACGAAGAACGCGCTAATTGAAGATATGCTTGGTGATTCCTACAATCTTCTAGTGAGGATTTATTATGACCTTGGCAATAATCTCTTCAAAAGCACTAGGATACGGGTGAGCGCAAAGCGAGAGAAGCAGTATTCGAATCAAGACTACGCCAAGCTCCTAGATAGGACATCCCATATCATGGAATATATGGAACGAATCTACAGACAACTGACCATCATCGCATAGCCGTTGTCCGCGCATCTCAGATTCCTTTCCGCAGGCCATATAGCCCGATTGGTTCGATATCCGTCTATTGCCGTTTTATGATCTAGTAATAAGTCTGAACGGTACTGCGAGAGCAGGGAATGCAGGGAAATCGAAGACATCAATTTCCCCACAGAGAGTATCTAGGTTCCCTCAGCATAGGACTTCGCGTATGCTGCTTGCTCATTGGTCCATTTGTCAATGCTAATGCTCATTGTCTTGAGTTTATAGGCAGCAATCTGCTTGTCCATCTCAACAGGGAACTCATAGACAGCTGGCTTGAGATCCTTGCCATGTTTGGCCATCCAAATCATTGCGTACAATTGAGCTGAGAAACTCATGTCCATTACTGATGAACTGTGTCCTTCAGCCGCAGTCAGATTGACTAAACGCCCCTCACCGAGCAAGTAGATTACACGGCCGTCTTTCATCGTGTACTCGTCCAACGCATGACGAACCCGCCTTTTCCCTGTGCTCACTGCAATCAGGTCTGGCTCATTTATTTCGACATTGTAGTGGCCCGAATTGCCCAAGATTGCACCGTCTTTCATGACCTTCATATGAGCGCTGGTGATCACATCCTTCATACCTGTAACAGTAAGGAACAAGTCACCCTCTTTCGCGGCATCATTCATCGGCATCACCCGATAGCCATCCATGCGTGCCTGAAGTGCTTTCACCGGGTCTACCTCGGTCACAATCACATCTGCACCAAAACCCTTCGCCCTCATTGCGAGACCTCGACCACAGTAGCCGTATCCTGCAATGACGACAGTCTTGCCGGCAATCAGTATCGCTGAGGCTCGAAGAACTCCATCGAAGGAGCTCTGACCAGTACCGTAGACGTTGTCGAACATGTGCTTGGTCTCTGCATCGTTGACTGCCATGATGGGGTACTTTAATGCGCCATCATCAGCCATTGCTCGGACTCGAATCACTCCGGTTGTCGTTTCCTCGGAACCGCCGTAGAGCTTTGGTATCAGTTCTTGGTGTTTGTTATGTATAGTGAAGATCAGGTCGGCTCCGTCGTCTAATGTTAGTGTAGGTTCCATCTTGAGCGTCTGGTCAATGCACCAGTAGTATTCCTCAGTATTCAGACCGTACCACGCATAGACTGGAACGTCATTTGCAGCCAAGGCAGCAGCAACTTTATCGTTCGTTGAAAGCGGATTGCACCCAGACCATGCGACCTCAGCGCCCGCTGCCTGCAGGGTCTCAACAAGGACTGCCGTTTCCTTTGTTACGTGTAGACAACCTGCAATCCTCATTCCTTTGAGTGGCTTTTCTTTAGCGTACTTTTCTCTGAGATGCATGAGCACAGTCATGTGCTTCTCTGCATACTCAATCAACATCCTGCCTTCCTTGGCAAGTTCAATGTCTTTGACCTTGTAATTAGCCATTGTCATCACACGGGCGCGGTGCCTAGCATACCTTATATGAATCCTACATCATATTTCAGAATCAAATGCACCATATCGCGGTGTGAATCATGCAATCTATTACAGAGAGCGAAAGGGAACTTCTAAGGCTCCTCCTACAGGATTCCAGATCCAGCTTGGGAATCCTAGCAGAGAATCTAGGGAAGGGACGCAATTGGGTTACTCGTGCCATCAAACGTCTTGTGCATAGCAAGGTTTTGCAGGCGTACGTAACGGTTTTCGACCCAGCCCAGGTCTATGCTGAGCGGAGCACAATGTTGCTCATCAAGACCAATCCACGAGAACTTGATGTAAGCCAGGGACTCCTTGAGATGCCTGAGCTTGA
>JABCTJ010000065.1 GCA_018238375.1 Candidatus Thorarchaeota archaeon | reverse complement strand
GAAATCCATTCTGGGAACGCGTTGAAAGCCTTGGAGACCTCCTATTCTACGCAGGCCCAGTGTTCTTTGTAGGGCTGCAGTGGTGGCTGTTCATTCCTGTGTTCTTCCTATCACAAGGTATCGATGGGATCCACAAGATCGCTCATCATGAAACCTCAAGCGAGAAGATTACAGCGATATTCTACTTCCTTTTCCCCATCTCTATGCCGTTCTTCTTTAACCCAGTTGAGATCATGGCGATGGCGGCAGTTTCGATTCCGGCATTTGCGTTTTACTCCTACATAAGACCATACTACACGTATGTAACAGCAGTTCATACCCTGACATTCGCGATTCTCGTTGTTGTCACTCTATTCCTTGTGCCATACCTTCCTCTGTTAGATTTGTGGTATCCAGGGTTTATTCCGCCCCACGTACCACCCCGGTTATGGTGACAACATACTAGGTAAACAGCAAGAGCATTGGCAACTCAAGGTCCAACATTGCGGCAGCGAGTATGTCAAGTCAGCATGAACCAAAACTACGATGCGCTGTGATGCTACTCTGCATCATCGAAAGTAGGCTTTCGCGTTGCTACATCCTCGTCTTCCTCTCTCAGTTTGTGCTGGAATGGCCTGCCCTCACCATAGATTATCGGGTCTGCATCGCGAGTCTTTGACATTATTGTGCCAAAGCCGATAATTTGGACTATAACAGAAACAATGCCGATGAGGAAAACTTCAAGGAAGAATTCGTGTTCGAATAGCTGTGTGAACCAGACATAGGGGTATACGACTGCCTGGATTGCAATTCCAGTCATCATCATCAAGACCCATTTGTTTGTCCAGTTTTTTGAAACCATTAGTATCACAGACCCTCGAACCGAGATTTCGGTGCAATTGCCACGGAAATTCAGACTTGCAATTAAAGATGCCTATGTTTCATTGCTGGGCTTCATTGTAGTTCTTCTTGAGTTCCTTTGCAAGGATACTTGCCAATGCACGGAAATCCTTCTTCGAGATGTTGGGCACACTACTCGTGCGCTTGGGGATGTCAAACCGCGCGACTATTACTGTCACATCGTCGTCCATCGAAAACTCCAGCATTGCCGGATACTTTGTTTTAACCACCGGATACTTCTCCACTGGCAGGACCTCAGCGCCCTTGTACACTGTGCCGACCAAGTAAGGATATGCAAATCCAGAGTGTGAAACTTGGACCTTTATCGTGACTGTGTCCGGAAGACCCTCAACATGGGCATTGCTTTCTGCCTCAAGAATGGTAAGCACCCCCTCTCTTTCTCCAATCTCAACATTCATGCCGGCCCGTATACTTGGAACATCTTCAAGCTCGCTTGCGAACTCGTATACGTCCCCTCTCAAGAGTGGTTTGAAGAACTCGCTTGCGTCAATGGTGGGAATCCGAAAACCAGCGATGAAACTGCCGACAGACGCAATGACATAGACAATTATGATCAGAAGGATTGAATCCAAGAGAATACTGAAGAGGGGATTTAGCAAGCCCCTTGTCAGTACCAAGTCATATGCGTAGCTTGCAGCCCCCAAAAAGGCGACTATAAAAAGCGGAAGGAAGCACCCGCATCCTACTGAATGGGAGAAAAGAACTCCGTACGCATCTTCATAATCCTCAGTCATTTGTTCGTACTCAGAGAAGCTCATCCAGACCTTGCGCGAATTCCATTTGCCGGCATTGTAATCTATTGCCCTTTTCGATCCAGCGCCAAAAAGACTCGACAATAAGACAAGGCCTAAGGGTATCCCAAGGAACACAACAACGGCGGTGGTTTCACCTGGTGGTTCTGAAAGCTTCAACGAGATAGCGATCAATATTGCTACAACCACCAATAATGCAAAGATCTTGTTGACTGTTTTTTGCCGACTGTAATCTATGAAATCACCCTGAGTCAATCAGAATCACCCGTTCCTGTGTAATCCGGTTAACCATCTTCAGTCATAAGCTCATCGCTTCTGATGCTTTCCGGGTTATCTTCATTGAGGCGCGAGGTTACACTTACTCCAAGCTCATCCAGTATCTCTTCGAGGAGTGGATTAGCCCCCTTTGCAGCTACGTAAGCCTGCAGGGTTCGTTTTACAAGACCTTGCAGACTCTCTAAAGTCACGCCGCCGGGGGTGTCGGTTTCTATCGTCCATCTACCTTCAGCCGGTTCGAAATTCATAACAGATATCGCCTTGATGAAACGACCTAGTCTGTCGAGCTTGGCTTCAATCCTAGCTGCGCTCTCAATACCGTCGATTCGAGCAACTACTGTT
>JABCTJ010000053.1 GCA_018238375.1 Candidatus Thorarchaeota archaeon | reverse complement strand
TTGGGTTTCTGTTTGGTGCCATATTGCTGGCGCTCGGGTATAGAGAGGATTCTGACCTCACAATGCGTCATCATTTATTGGGCCTAGGTGTAGTAGTCATAGGTATCATGATTCCAGTCTGTCCACTTAGTTGGTATGGATATTGGATGGTAACCAGTGGGCTAGTGCTGGGACTCATTGAAATCACCATTATTGCTGTTGCCTTAATCATTGGCATCCTTCTCGTGTACAAAGGCGTCAAGACTTACTCAGAGCCTCAATAGAACACTCGCTCTCCATGCGGTCATCGAGATCCCTTGGATGTTTGAACAAGGACAAGCCCTCTAAAGCAAGGAGCGACTAGACGGAGAGCTCCTATCCATTGGAGATTCATTTTCAGTTGATGACTCCTGATGAGTATCATTTGCAGTGGGTCTATCAGGACGGTCAGGGTAAGGGTGAATCTTGGTGAGCAAAGAACGTAATCACGGAAGGTCTGTAGGAATCTTGAGAAGGATTTCAAGCAAAGCTGATATGCATCTATGGCTATTAGAGCAGTGAAATACATTGACAAGCTATGGAGTTCAAATAGACGTTATTTCATTACTAGCCGGGGTCTTCGTTCTAGTTGCTGTAGTGGTCCTGCTTGGCTCTAGACGGGGAAAGAGCGGATTACGTTTCTATGCCTTCTCGGCTGTGAAGGTGGTCATATTCCTCTTGTTTTGGCAAATCCTGTGGGTCGTGCTGATATTCCTAACCTATAGCGGAGGATCTATTCACGACATTCGGCTGCATGATCAGTTGACGAATCTTGCATCCTTCATAATAGCACTCTCCGCGGCTATTGTCGTTGAGATTCACTTCACACACTCAGCTGGTATTCAAATCCGTACGTAATGCTATCTATCGGGACGGTCAGTGGAAGGTTCGAGTCATGTTGGATTGGAAAGCCCTCTCGTGGATGGTCAGTGGAAGGGTGAATCTTGGTGGGTAAAGAACGTAATCATGGAAGGCCTGTAAGAATCTTGCGGGGTTCCCGGAGAACAACACGATATCCGAATTCGGATCTTGTCAATAGCTGTTTCATCTTGCTCCTACTAGGTCACGAGTATCAGCCTATTATCGAGATAAGTGCCCACGGAGGGATAATTAGATACCTCCTCGGCCACTATGGGAAATCCAGTGGTGAGAGATACATTTCCACCCCAACTAATTTTGGCGTCAAGTGGATATAGCAGATATCCGATGTAAAAGGAGTCCGCATAAATCTTTGAGAGATACACTCCAGGATAGAACGCATTTTCCGTTTCGTTTGGATAGAGCGAGTCAAGAAGTGGCCAATCACCAACGGGAAGTAGGCATCGATATAGCAATCTGTTGATGTAGTCCCTGAACATAGAGGGAACCTCCGACCCGTTCTCGAATCTGCACTCAGTCTTGGAATAATTGATGATTTCTTCTGCGAAGATGTCGCCGTCTACGAGCAATGGTAGAGATGGGAGACTGGTCACGTTGAACCTTACGAGGGTGTTGTTCATCGGAGCCAAGAAAGGTGGCTCCAAGATGTGTGGGCCGCCCTCGGGGTCTATTGATCCCCTATGGCCGCGTATAACAACCAAGTAGACAAGTTCGTCACCCTCGCTGACACCCCAGGTCAGACTGGATGCGTCTCTCAGACTAGATGAATTCCAGATCGAGAGAAGACAGAAGGCAAGCACGACGATTGTAGCAATCGTGGCAGCAGTCACAAGTGCGATACGGTTCCGTCTTGCCATGAGTCAGTCCCCATAGTGGTTATGAGGGAATGCAGAAGAACATTCCTTTCCACGTACGAGATGGTTTGCGCAGGGAACGCATTCTCACGCTTGGAATTCAGTGATTCTTACTATCACGTTTGCACACTGTCACTTCTGCTCCGCCTGGTACCGAACTTGAATTGCCAGCAGTAGAATCGCAAGAGCGACCGCCGATAGTCCGCGACCTAGTACTACAGACACAGAAGAATAGTAGCTTGTGAATAGTAGATCCATAATCAGGAACATGATACATAGTATACATATCACACTCACAACCGACACTATCTTGATATCTGGTCCCTTTTCCTCTGAACTCACGGAATCCCTCGAAGAGCAATGTTGGAGCACTCATTTAAAAATTCTCATTGTCAGAAAGGTGGCATAACTCATTTCATCAATCTGTTTCGTCATCTCGATGAATATGGAGTTTCCCGGCTGAAAACCGTTCTGCTATTGGGAACGCGAATCACTGAAACCGGGGAAACCTGCAGGGGAAAACGCTCTCACTAACGGTCAGTGGAAGGGTGCTATGCTTGAGGGGTGTTCCGATAGGCACGCCCTCTTCTAAGGTTTTATGTATTTCTGCCTAATCCAGTGAATGACATCCTTAAGTCGATCCGCATAGTATGAAGCTATGGGTGTGCAATTGAAAGATTCACGATGGGGATTGCTCTTCATCATTCTAGGAATCGTTGGGCTTGCAGTTTGGTCCATCGGTGCCGAAATGGTGTTCAACTACATGGTGAGCTATGTGTACGGTCGCGACCCAGGCGAACCCATCTGGGTCATGGCACCATACTACAGCATGCTCGTACTGATACCATTCAGTCTACTAATCTGTGGGGCGTGCATTGTCTTGTTTTCACAAGTGCCCAAAGGAGGGGATGAGCAGAAGTAGCTTCCCAGCTTATTGTGCGCTCTGAAAGAGATTAATTGACAAATAGATGACTCCCGATAACGTAGCATTTTCGGTCGCGATGAATTTCAATACATATATGTAGGTTCCATAGTCATAGCCTAAATTCCAGCTACCACCTGTGCCACCCCACTCTCCGCGAGTCCTGTTTCTGGAGCTGCAGAGAGATCTTCGACTTGTGTCATTGAGAGCCATGAATTCTGTGGAGGATGAGTTCAGCATACTACGATAATAGGTGATATTGTTTGGTGCTGTACCCCAGTCTACGAGCAAGCACTCGTAATGCAAGATATTGAACTGATTGAATCGTGGAGGTTGAACATTACAAGAAAACACATACCATTCCCCAAGCTCTATTGGTTCTCCCATCTCAGGGCTCTGGTGGAAATAGATTGTAGTTCCTTCCAGTACTGTGCTTTTGTAGGAAGCAGTTCCAAATGCCAGACTTGTTAGCAAGAAGATGACAAGACCAACGAGTACCAGTCTGCGTATTTTCAACTCTTGTTTGATTTTCGAATGTTTTCCGCGAAGCTCTGACTCAGACAACCAAATCTCTGAACTTGCTTCCTGTAGTACAGGCCAGTAAGATGTGTTGTGTTGTAGAATCTTGATACTGACTATGATGCAGATGAACGCTAAGAAAGCAAATACAATCAGTGTCCCCAGAATCGAAACGGCAGTTGCGTCGAATCCAAAGTATTCTGCGATTGTTGTTTCGTGTAGCGGATCGTAGCTGGAGAGGAAACCTGCAAGAATTCGTGCGAGATTGTGAGGACTAAGTATTGCAATACCGCGGGTCAATGAGAACCCCAGGGCTTGAGGACTCCACCCTATTGCTGTCGCTAGTCCTATAGTTAGCGCGCACCCCATAGACGTAGAGATGATGATGTCATCAGTAACTATGACGAGAAATACTCCAATTGTAGCAAGCAGAAGCGAAACGATAAGAGTGGCGACTAGCACAGGAAGCAGATAGATGAGAAAGCCTGTGCCCGCTGGTGCATAGAACCAGACTCCCATTAGTTGAGGTTCCAAGAATAATGCGATCGTGATTGACACACTGAACAGTGATACGAGAGCATATACTTCAACCAAACATCGAAGAAACACCTCTACGGGTTTCTTACCGAATTCCAGCAATGCTAGGATATGTCTTCTCGCGTTGGATGTACCAAATGCTATACTCGAAGCCAAGAACACTGGCAGACCAATTCCCAGAGAATACGAAATCACATTCATCGCGTTAACAAGAACTGAGAATTCATCTTCATAACTAACAAATGGACGGACTGCATAACACACAAGAATTGTAACGCTTGATGCTATCACCCATCTTATGAACCAAATCCTAGTGATGCCGAATCGAGTGGTTCTAAACCCCTCCTGTTTCTCCACCACGATGACCAACCTCGTCTATTTGATGCTTCTCTGATAAATCGTGTAGTCATCGTTAACACAATGAAGTAAAGAGGTTTTCCATCAAAATGCATTGCAACCGGTCAGTGGAAGGCTGCGTCATGTTGAAGCAGAACGCGCTATCATGGATGGTCAGTGGAAGGGTGCGTCATAGTGTGCAAAGCGCATGGTAACGGATTGCCAACGGAAAGCTGAAACTCTTGAGGGGGCTCTGTCAAGCATGCCCTCTTCGAGGATCTTGTGAGTTCTTGGAGAATAGACCACCTAAGTTGGATCATATCCACATTAGCGTTGATGCATCATAGTACAATGTTCGGTCTGACGGATTCTTCTTATTGAACTGACTTGACATTTGTGAGCCCATGAAGTTTCGACCATGAAGCTTAGGAAGCTGTGGGCCTCATCATGATGTGTTTGGTTGCGGGCTTCATTGTCCTCAGGGCTTGTATGAGCTGCCCCTATCATGTCGTTCGAATAGTATCGACCAACACAGTTGATACTCACGTGGGGCATCATTCCCTATGGCAAGAAACAAAGAGGAAGAAGGGCAGGAAGAAGAAATGAACAAGCATGCTGTAGTTACTGGAATGGCAACATTGATTTCGGCCATAATGTCGCCACTCTGGGTCAGTTATTACTTCGAAGATTATGGCAAGCTTCGACTCTTCTTAGAGTGTTTATTCTGTCAAATTGATTACATTGCCTTTTCCGAATGCAGAGTTAGAGGGTTTGTGTTTTGGGGTTTAGTTGGACAGTTCACGCTTTGGTCCTTCCGGCTCGTGTTTGTCTATCAACTAATTAGGTTCTACGAAGGAAAGACAAGCACGGGGCTATTGTTCCTCGCAGGAATGGTGGGGGAAACGCCTGCAATTCTTTATGTCACCTATAGCATGATGATGGGATTTGTTGGCCATATCTTCCCTTTGCCATTACATCTCTTGGTTGCATGGGTCTTTCTGAAGGTTAGACCTCCGCTTGAGATAGCCACTCCTTGGGTTAATGTGAGCGACGCGTCGGGCTCCTAGATCTACAAAAACGGAACCCATTCTTTATGTACAACAATCCTCCTTGATATCGCAGGATTGCATATGTCAACAGAAAAAACACATCCATCGATTGGTCGACTTGCCATATTGATAGCCAAGCACAGAACCACCCCGATATTGAGTATCCTTGTTCTAGTTGTGTTTTTGATCTATCTTCCTTTCGTGTACCAGATTCATTTGGATGTCGTTGCACAGTATGTCATCTATGACGCCCTGTGGCCATGCCAAGGTCTTTACCTCTTTCCAATTCCAATTAACATGAGGTGGCTTCCGTTCGTAGCTTACATTCCGGTATATGTTACTCCTCCGCTTCGTGTTGGAGACCGTTTAATCTACGACTATTTCATCCCGAACGTGGGATTGAGGCTGCTATGGTCAGCGCTATGGTTGCTGTTGGGGCTTGCTTACATCTTCCGCCCCATATTCCCCAGTTTGAGGTCCAGAGGTTCCAAAGGCAGTCCAGCGGATGCTGACTAGTCCGATTCGCTCTAAGGGTGTTGTTGAAGTGAGTCTATCGGGACGGTCAGTGGAAGGGTTGAACTATATCGAGCAAAACGCGCAGTCACGAAGGCGTAATTCCGGACACGTTTCGACAAGACTGCGGCTTGCAGCCCTTTGCATTCAACCTCTGCGCTCCTCCTAGTGGGGTTTAGCTCGCAATTTCCGACTGACGATTTTGAATCCAACAGCAGACACCAGAATGGCAACTCCAAAAACAAGACCAATCCTAGCGTACGGGGAGTAGATCATGGCGAAGCCGCTATCAAAATAAGGGCTAATCCTCAGAATCTCGCCTGTGTGAGCATCCACGAA
>JABCTJ010000050.1 GCA_018238375.1 Candidatus Thorarchaeota archaeon | reverse complement strand
ATAATCAATAGCCTTCTTACTAGACAACAGAAAGACCATGTCTATCTAGTTATTCACTCGAACTCTATTGGTACATCCTTCTCAGTCAGGTCATCCTTCTTCTCTGGATCCTTCGATTTTCTTGGCTGACTAAACATCTTCTCAAAAAGGTTTAGCGCTTCACGAATCGAATCTGACCACGGATCCTTTCCCGTCATCGTTTCAACAGGAACACCCATGCGAACTGGGTCAATGAGCGCCCTCACACGTTGACAGCTCTCTTGATTCCACTTGCACTCGTTCATTATTCCCTCAATATGTCGGATTATATCCGCACGAACAGATGCGAGGCGCATTCTTTCTTGATCGATGGCGCCCAGTTGCTTGTGTGTCTTATCCAACTCCTTAAGGAGTCTACGTACAGCCTTTACATCAGAATCTGCGTCGCGGGAAACACGGCGAGGATGCGTTGATATCACGGCAGGAGGCTGCTTATGAGTCACTCTCATCACAAAGGCGTTTGGCAATATTGTAGTTGACAGACCGAAACTGGCTTTGAGGCGGTAGTATATCCTGTCCGGACCTAGATCACTATCACCCGCCTCCCGTTCTACAAGAGCTGCGTCCTGCAGTGCGTCTAAGTGCTTAAGCACCACTCGTCTGTTTAGCTCCAGAAGCCTGCTAAGCTCGTATGGATATCTTGGAGTCTGTGCTAAGAGCCGCAATATCCGCCTTCGAGTAATGTGGCCAAGTGCCTTGAACACCTTGTCAAGGTCTTCTGGATCTGTTCTTGTCAACGATGACAGTCCTCCAAGTACACTTAGAAGAGAGGAGTATTCCACATACCAGTTAGGATAGTATACCACTCTATCATCAGCTTGCTGGGTGTCCAGCTCACATTAGAGATAGTCATCCACTCGGATGGTCTGATATCATCCTGTTTCGCTTCCACATTCGCCTCTACATCTATGTCTGCAGTCAAGTTCACATCACGTCAAAGCATCGGACTAGAGTAATAGTCGGTCCCTAGTAAAGTCCGTTGCTTTGTTAATAAGACTTGTGAACCAGGCGGTCCCTAGTTCGTATGAGCATTATCGCACTTCGAGGACCATCTTAGCCATTTTGCTGAAGCTGTCGTCCACGTTCTCGTTTAGCTTCACCGAGGATTCAAGATAGATTCCACCAAAGCGCTCCGCAATCTTCTTGCCTTCCGCTTTTGATACAACTCGCTCATCCTTGAGATCTGTCTTGTTAGCCACGATAAGACGTTCATATCCTTTGAGGTGTGAGTCAACTTCCTTTTTCCACTTGGCTAATTCTTTGAAGCTCTCTCGGGAAGTTACATCGTACATGAAGAGGACGCCTTTTGATCCCGGATAGAATCCCGCTCGAACACTTCCTAGGAAATCTTGAGACCCCATATCCCAAATCTGAAGCTTGACTCTGTTACCATCGAGCTCTACGTTCTTAATGGCAAAATCTGCTCCCAGTGTGGGCGCATAGTATTCGCGAAACTTCCCCGTTGTATAACGCAGAATCATTGAGGTCTTTCCCACGGCCGCTCCGCCCACTGTGACAATTTTAAACAAGTATGATGGACTCATGGCGAATATCAAATCCTCCAGCATCATATACCTAGTTCAATGTTGCGGACAACTCACTGATTCATGAAATCTGAGAGTAGGCTCACAAGATCAACCAAGCTTTTCTTCTTGCGAGTAAGCTCCTTAGGCAAAGTAGTTTCATTTTGCTTTGAGAGAATCAAAAGCGTCAATCTGGCAGCTGGACCGAGCTTTGAGTATTCCAACAGGAAGCGTTCCAAAGATTCCTGACTATTGTCATCGTGTCGCTCGTCATTGGGGTCGTCGATGAGAATGACACCTGCTTTCGTACAGGTTTTCACAATGCTTTGTCTGCCGTAGATGGTTTGCCCTCGTCTACCAAGTATACTGACCATCTCCCGAAGACCGGTTTCATCTTGATTCATTTGTTGATCAGCTCCAGCCAGAATGAGAACTCTTCAAACCCTCTGAGGTCTTGAGCAGTATAGCGGTTCAGCAGGTACGCTTCATAAGCTTGAGTTAATGTTTCCACGAATTTCTTCAACTTCTTTCTTTCAAGAGCGACTGAGAATTGAGCAAGCAGCTTCATCCAGTCAGCGTACAGGTCCATCAATCGTCTGGGGTCGAGGCCTTCAAGAAGTCTGGAATCGTATTCGACAGACCATTTGTTATCCACCAATCTAATCTCCCCCACAACTTCTGGTGCAGAACCCATAGTCAGTGAAGACTGCAGCGCGTTGGTCATTTCGCTGGAAGAATACACCTTCTCTGCAACTCTAATGGCTATATCCATTGCTTCCTTTGCGAGTAGAATTCGCCTCCTCTCAGGTGATAACGGCTCTATTGCTTGCATATCAAGAAGGGTTTCTATAGCATCAACCAAAGCTTCCCTTTCGAGTTGGCCTTCAAGTGCGTTCATGATTTCCTCCACAGTTCTCCTTCCATCAAACATACCAGATAGCCGAGGAAGCAGTACTGCGATATCCGGATGATTTCGTTTCAGCTCTTCTCTTTCTGCAGACGAGGACTGCAGCAGTGGGTCAAGTCTGGACGTTGAAGCTATAATGTCCCTTGTATCTAGGATTCTGCGAAACGCAACTGCTCCTATCACCCAAAGGCGGGAAATCTCCTCTATGACCTCTTCTCTTGGAAACCCGCTCTGCTCCTGAATGAGTTCCAAAGTGCGCACCCCATCGATATGGGACAAGATAGGGCTTGTCAGGTCGGGTGACTGTTCATCATCAGAGCTGACGAGGAATGGAATCCATGAGATGGATATCCGTCCAGAAGTTAGTCGGTGAATGATACTCTCACGGAACTTAGGAAAACAAGTGTGAATATCCATGGAATCTATCTTTTCAACGCTCTTGCCCTTGAGCCATTTGCTTTCAAATTCCTTGAGCATGGATGTCATAACAGGTCCGAATCGATCCTGCAGTTTTCCAAGACTGATGATTAGAAGGTCTGCTTTCTTCCCGGAGGTGATATTGAATAATCGTGCACCATAGTCAACTTGGAACTGTTTTGCACTCTTTTCGATTACCTCCTTGGAGAAACTCTGAATCGCTGTGAAGAACCCTGACACGAGCATTGGATCAATGTCAAGGACTTTTGGGTCCAGCTTCATGAAGAAGAGCGGGATACCACCCTTGTCCATCAACATTATTGCTTGGATGTTATGATCCGCCAACTTGAGAGCTCCATTCAACGTATTGCGTGGTCCATTCAACCTTTGAATTTATGCCTTCTGTGGAGGTTTGCTGCTCTGGGATCTATACTGGCTTAGCAGACTTCCGGTTTTATCATAGATTGGACCTTGCCCTGTCAAGTAACCAGATACACCTTCTTTCCTAGAAATCACAGGTCGAGATGCAAACATCATCAGATGTCTTAGAAACTCGAGGTCAGTGACTTTCCGGCCCTGTTTTCTCTGGTATCGCATTTTCTCCTCTTCCCACGTTAGAATGTCATGTGGGGTTAAGCCTTTGAAGAGCTTATTTTTGAGTTCTGC
>JABCTJ010000039.1 GCA_018238375.1 Candidatus Thorarchaeota archaeon | reverse complement strand
CTGACAATCCGTATGTTTCATTAGCCATAATCCTGCCAGTTTCTGTAGCCCTCATAGTCATTGCAGTTATTATCGCAAAACGAAGGGCTTCTAGCAAGTAAAAACACCAATACTTCAGGCACGTGATGTTGCGCATGAATAGACAGATATGTAGCTCAGTATGCAGATTGGATGAAGCAACATGGTTGATCTTATCTTTGGTGATATGACCACTATGGACCTTATCATGGCTGGACTCACCGGTGTCTTGTCATCCGCAGTTCTTGCAATAGCCTTCAAAATGGCATTGAAAGGCACACCCAAGTGGCAAACAAGAAAAATAGTCCATGTGTCTCTAGGCACGTTCATCGCACTCACCGTACCTGCATACTCGAATTTGAGTGGACCAACGCTTGCAGGGGGTATTTTTCTTACTGTTCTCATCTACGCGTGGGCTCACAAGAGCGACCTGATCTCTGAATTGCTCATTTCAGGTAGTAGAGAAGGCGAGAGCGGATTCAACACATTCGCATCCGCCTTCATGGGAATGATCGCGTTTATTTCAGTATTCATCTTGTTCATGCCGGAACCATCGATATTCGTCGCATCCATACTGGCAGTATCGTGGGGGGATGCCGCAGGTGAGGCTGTGGGAAGGCCGCTGGGCGGCAAGTACGTCAGGAGGAAATTAGGGCAGAAATCAGTGGAGGGAAGTGTTGCAGTCTTAGTGTTCACCAGTATTGCTATCCTCACCGCTCTTGCTTTATTTTCGAGCGTTGGATGCCCGCTTTGCATAATGCCACAGATACTATTGATTGGCGCAGTCATAGCGATTGTTGAGATATTGAGCATTGGCTGGATTGATAATTTTGCGATCCCATTTGCTACTGCTCTGTTAATGTGGGTTCTATTATTCCCAGGGCTGACCATCTTCGGGATGTAAGCATGCCGCTGCTTTAGGTCCAATCTGCCAGCCTTGTTACGCCTGATTCTCCAAGCTCGCAGACTAGCTTGAGCTCAGCGAGCATGCTTGACCACCCAATGCGATAGCCAATGACATCCTCGGGCGTTTCAAACCCATAATGATGAAGAGTCACAACGGTACTATCACCAACTGGGTCAAATCGAATGTTGACACGCGTTTCTTTCTCATCTAGGTAGACCCAGGAAAACTCCAGCTCACGGTCTTGCTCCACCTTGGTGAATACAACTGGTCCCTTCCCTTCGGCCCACCACGTGAAAATGCCAGCATAGCGAAGGTCAACCTTTGGTTTGTCAGCCCTAATGAAATGACTGAGTTTCTCGGGGTTTGAGAATGCATCAAAAGGCAACTGTGGAGGAGTGTTAATCCGTACACTAAGGCGCAAATCAGCAGGATCGTATCGAGTAGTACTCAATGGTCTGTAATTAGAATAATCAAATCGGAGAGCAGGCTCACCAAGCTCCAACGCGGACTTCAGGTTTGCGAACATCACATTCCAATGCTCAGGAAGATAGAGATTTCTCGCCTCCCTCGGAACAGCACCATGCTTTACTTCCAATACCGAACCGCCATCGGACTTCGTGAGTCGCAGAACGAAAAGAGTGTCAACCCCCATAATTCTCCAGCTACACAGAATGGCCCTCTTATCCTTCAGCCGCTTTATCTCCCAGAAATCGGCCATCTCAGGAATCGTTGGAGCATTCTTGCCCATGAAGCGTATGGTGCCTCCAATCTTGATGTCAGATGTTATTTCATTGCCCAACCACTGAATCATCAGAAGCGGGTTTGTGAGTATCTCCCATACCTCTTCAACAGATTCGTTGAGGCGCACAGTCAAACGAATGACAGGAAGTACATCTTCTTTGGATTGCTCGCCCAAGGTCCTCTACCTCATCCAATCACGGAATGCAACAATAATCTATTGGCTCCACCATATTAATGATTTCGCATCGGAATAAAAGTCAAGGACGCAACGATGTCCATACTGATTTTCGCCTATCGTCGACCTTGGAAAGAATGACTACTCGAACTCCTTTTCGCGCTCTTGGTAGCGATATCTTGTGCCATGATTGAAGTTGGCAGCCCAAATCCACTGCACATCGAATCAATGAGCACTATCGGGGAGTCAAATCATCAAGTGTTTCACATGTGGTCCAATCTCATCAGGGTGACGACAGCTTCTCCGTCAA
>JABCTJ010000250.1 GCA_018238375.1 Candidatus Thorarchaeota archaeon | reverse complement strand
GAAACATACTCATTCTGGAACCTGCTAGGCAATCTGACGGAATCTCTTGCGGATTCGTCATATACACAGTACGTCGATGCACCAGCGGGGAGATGGCAGGATGCGGCTCTGAGAAACGTGATGTTCTTTTCTGTAGCGCTTAACCTTCTCGACAACGAAACGTCCATCCATGTAGAGGTGCAGAATGCAGTTGATCAGGTCTTGGCTTTGATAGACGCACACGAAGGGTTCTCAGACCAATGGTTCATGGGGTATGATGAAGACTTCAGCCAATACGTTCCACGTGGACACTACACTCGTACCGACCTCTTGGGATGCTACTTCAAAGCCATGATGTGGTTAGGACGAGTTTCATTTCACCTGATTCCTGATGGTGACACTATACCAAACAACCGCGGATTGAACGAAACCGCTCAGGCTATCTTGCTGTCCCTTGCCCTTGAAGATGAAGTATCTAGTCTTCCGGGAGGAGCTGTCGGATACGAGATTTGGGATGCAATCTACCAGCCTACCGTGTTCTTCGTGGGAGCTGCTGATGATCTCTTGCCATCAGAGTACCTGTCATTGGTTCATGAAATCTACGGCGAAGATGTCGGGTTGCAGGAACTCGATAATGATGCACTTCTTCATGAATATATTCAAGAAGCCCTTACGTTCAGAGATCCGTTGATACTCTCATCGCTCCTAAACGATACGGAGGACTTCAACCAGACCAAGGGCCTTAGGTTCATGGGTCAGAGGTTTATCCCCGATAGCTACATCCTTGGTCAACTCGTGTACACAAACGTTGGAACGCAGTTCCAGCCTCGTCTAATGCCCAAGGGGCTTGATGTAATGGCAGCCCTTGGTTCAGAAAGAGCGTGGGATCTTCTTGATGATCAGAAGCACTATGCCAACTACGTTGAGCAGATGGAAATGCTCTGGAATGTCACCGATGAGATATCAGTGCAGGAGTGGACGAAAAATCTGTACTACCTTTGGCTGTATTCTCTGCTTCCTCTCCTGACCGACCCTGGAAAGGGATATCCAGCTTTCATGCAGAGTGAGGCTTGGGTCGATAAGCAGCTTATGACGGCACTTGGCTCATGGACTGAACTGCGTCATGACACAATACTCTACGCGAAGCAGTCTTACACTGTGTGGGGAACAAGCCTCCCGCCACCACCCATCATAGGATATGTGGAGCCTGTACCCAGTCTCTATGCTCGCCTTTCCTCACTCTGCGTCATGATGAAGTCCGGGTTGGGCCAACGTTCTCTCTTAACTGAAGCAACGAGTTCCAGACTTGATGCGCTTCATGATTTTCTCAGGTCTATGCAGGAAATTTCGATTAAAGAGCTAAGTGGACAGTCACTGAACGAAACCGAGATTCACATCATAAAGAATAGCGGTGATACGCTGGAATACATAGCCTCACGGCCAGCAGATGATCCGATAACGTCTGACACGGATGAGAAGATGGCAGTTATCGCAGACGTGCATACGGATCCCAACACATTGTCAGTACTTGAGGAAGCTGTTGGAAACCCAATGATCATCTATGTGGCTGTGTACATTGAAGGGCAAGTGATTCTCACTCGTGGGGGAACATTCTCATACTACGAGTTTACTCAGCCAATGAATGACCGTCTCACCGACGAGGCATGGCAGGATATGCTCGACGCAGGCGAAGAACCGCCTTTTCCGTCTTGGTTAGGCAGTTTCGTAGTCGACACTGGGTCCGGGGGAGAGCTCTTTTTGGCCTCAACTGTCAATCGACCAGATGAGTAGGGCATAGATTCTCAGTGGGGGGTCAAAAGCCTGTGCCCTCACCGCCCCCATCGACACCCTTATGATGCAATCGCATAGATTCACATCTGGGGACACTCACTTGAGATATTCAGCTCTCATCTTTATGGCCATCCTATTCCTTGCAGCCATCCCAGCCGCTGCAAGCCCAACAGCAACAGGCTTTGCCAATGTGCATCAGAGCTCCCAACTAGCTTACGAAGGTGATGGACTTCTATCTGAAGTTCCCTATGTCTGGCAAGAGATTAACGGCTTCTGTGCTTGGGCGGCCACAGCAATGGCAATGCAGCATGCCGGTGCGCCGGTAGAACTACATGATTTGTTTGCTCTCTCTACCGTTGGCTTCTCGTACGCATATATCCGATTCAACGATACGATGCTTATGTTTCCTGGAGCGATATATCAACAGATTGAACCCACAAAGCTCGCAACCGACCTCTACGGACTCAATCTCAGCATTTACTTGGACGGCGGGTTAACGGGAGCGGAGCTCCAGACTCAACTTTGGGCATCTCAGGGAATCAATGCTCAGCTTCTAGATGGGCAGATTGCTGCCTTCAATTTGATGCGGCAGTCGATTGATGATGGCTATCCCTTGATTGCCAGTGTTGACCCTTCTTGGCTGCCTCCTCAAGATTATGACATTCTTCGGAATCAAGGATTGACAGGCGGCGGACACGGTATCCTCATCACAGGATACAATGATACGAGCGGGCTTGCAACGATTCTGGATCCTGGAGTTGGCTCGTTTGGCGAGGATTTCGGATACCCCGATGATGGTCGCTATGAGTACAATATATCATACTTCGAGCTGAATGGGGCTTGGTCTAGTCGATACTTCATCAGCGTACTGATCAAACCCGGTGGCGATCCGATTGATGACTTGAGCTCAGTGCTGGGCCCGCACATAAGAGACCGGCTCTTAGGAGTTGGGTCAAGCTACAGTCCGGACGCAGCAAGCGCTTACATATGGCAGTTTGGTGAGAAAGGATTCCGCGCAATGAGCTCTGACATGACCGTGGAGGGGTTAAGTTCATTCCTATCTGTGTTCGATGGCATTCAGAGTGAACGGGAGTTCAAGACGTCTTTGCTTCACTTTATTGGACTGGGTTTGGAAGCCCAGACAACTCTTCAATACCTGTCTTATAGGACCGCGTTAGCACAACTTCCTGCCCTGATGCCTGATACTAACTTGACCGATTTCACCGTCGCGGGCGAGCAAGCACTTCCGCACTTTGAGGCATTGGCTGATAACTCCAGTCTGATCAATCCAGGAAATCTGACATTTCGCGATTCTCTTGTGTTTAGCACATTCTGGCATCTTGCTGATATGTACAACTCGACAGGCGACATTGAAGACGCTCTCGAACACTTTCGCTCTGACTTGAATACCATCTCAGGGCATTTGCTAGGTATAGCAGATTCGTGGCAAGCTGCTGGAAACGCGCTGACAGAGATATGGCCAAACGACTTCTTCAGCATCTATGGGCCTACCGTTGCAATCGCTGGCGTGACTGTTGTGGCACTTGTCATCGCTATCATATGGTGGATTCGAAAGACACCCTCTCAGTGAGCTAGCTCTGTTTCCGCTTCCTCAGAAACACGATGGCAACGACTACAAGCGCTCCTGCACCGATGATACCCATCACCATCATTGCATCTCCTAGCCAAGTTTCGCCACCGCTCGTGGTTTCTCGGATGTATGAACCCGTTGCTATCACAGCTGAGTTGCCCCATACATCGGTCGCAACAATCTCGTAGATAATACGACTAGCTGTGACGCGTGCAGGAATCGTGCCTTCATATCCGGATGCAGATTCTGTCATCATCACTGAATCGGTGATGTTAATCGTTCCAACTTCGTAGATGTATGTGAGGTTGACATTGTCGATCTTGCTTCTATCATCAACGTGGGTGCGAATAACAACACTTTCCGCAGGTATCGGGTTCTCAGGAATCATCACAAGGCTCAGGAGCGTCGGAGGTTCGACATCTACAACAGGATAGTAGCCAGGGTTCTTGGTTAGAACAAGTTCCGGATTCGCACCTTGCACGAATGATGAAACCACAAATGGTCCAGAGCCAAGGAATTCCTCAATGGTGGGGTCCCATGCACGAGGATCCTTGTCGTTCCAGATATGCTGTGGTAGAATAGGTAACGCTCCAAGCTCTCTGTAGCTAAACATGAATCGACTATTCATCGTGATTCCAACAATGAAATCGCCTGTGACTCTGAATTCCTCCACTATGCCTGTAAAGTTGGTGAGGGAGTTATTGGAGTAATACTCGAAAGTGAACCTGTAGTCTTGAGCATCCAGTTGTGTACCGTCGCTCCAATTTGCATTGGGGTCACAATAGAACCTTGCACGAGTTTGGTTACTGCGAAGGTCTGTTACTATGCCTCTGTAGTACATTGTCCAAGAAGTAGAAGCTCTCGGCACAGCATTTCCGTCGGGAGTTGTGGCGATTGGTGAGTCGTAGATAAGCATGTACGGATTAAACTGGCTTTTGAAGAGCCAATCGCTATCTATGGGCCGACCTGACAGGAACGGGTTAAGCGAGGTGAAATAATCGCCAAAGAACTCCGGAAGAACAGCTACAACTAGCTCGTCTACCTCTGCGCTGTTGGGAGTGAGGGTTACCGGATTCCAAACGCTGTAAGCTCCACCATTCCTCTCATCGATCCAGCCTTGGTAATTGCTGTCAGTGTAGATTGAGAGCCACCTCTCTGCGAAGAGCGGGATGACCGGACAAAGGTCTCTAACTATTCTCAGCGCATCTAGACCTATCACAGGGGCCTCATCGATGTAGATGTTATCCTCAAAATAGGCTGCAACTTGGTCTAGGATGGTATCCTGTATGTTGGCTGGATTCTCCCCTATTATTGCCAGATTGTCACTGTGAAAGGTCATCGCTGCCCAATCCAAGCCATAAAGCGGCAAGTCTTGATGGTACAATGCTAAGGAGAACGTTTGGTTGTGATTCACTATCTCATTTTGCAGGTCTGTGTAATTCATCCCGACAAGAGTGCTATTGATTCCACTAGCTAACAAGTTGTCAATAATGATTAGTGCTGTTTCGTTAAGCCCTGGAACGTCAAGAGGATACCAGACAGTAAGCTGCATCTCATTGCCGTTTGGGGCTTCAACCATTCCATCCTCATCAACATCGAGCATTCCTGCTAGCGCTAGCTCAGCCGCAGCGCTCACATTGTCCGATGCGTAGAATGTACCGCCTTCTGTCAGTTCAATTGAGAATTCATTGTTCAGGGGAAGGGCGAAATCTATGGCGTCAACGATACCCCCCATTGCCGACGTGACGATTTCATTCTTGTCAATCGCGAATGCTATGGCTCTTCTAAGGTGCGAGTTGTCCAATGGGTACACTTCAGCATTCAACACGAGCATGTATGTGTTAGTGTCGTGTGCCCATTGTTTCTGTATATTGCTGTAACTGTCGACTGCTGCGTAGTCCTCTGGGTCAATCACGTGACCAAAGATGTCTGCTTCGCCGCTGTCAAGCGCGTCTAGAGCAAGAGCTAAATTATCGTATTCAACGACGCGAACTGTTTCCACCTCGCCGCTGTGATAAATCTGAAGTGGATCTTCTTGTGATAGCGTATGAACTGAAGAGAGGTGAACATTGGTCTGATGAACCAGATTTGGGGCAGTTGCTGGAATGCATAACAACGCCATGGCTAAGGCGGCTAGCGCGATTCTTGTAATGTATTTCGAGCTTGGCATCGATGGGGTCTCCAGTCTTTCTAGCGTCAAAGCCAGTTCAATCTGCATCGAAACGCTTTCCAACCCAGAAATAAGGGTAGTGCATTGAGCAGAAATCAGCGATTAATCATGCTTTAGTTCTGAGGGGGACACATCGCTACTCGGCTTCATCTAGAAGCTTCAACATCTGTGATGTTTCTGTTATAGGAAGCTTGCAGTTCTGATTGATGCAAACATGCACGGTTGCTTTGCCCTTGAGAGAGTCGTAGTACTTGGTATAGGGAGCTAGCTGCGTGATCTGCTGTGACTGCTCATTGCTGCCTCTGAGAAGAACAATCTTGTTCGGAATGAATCTCTCCCTCAGCGTCTTCAACATCTTCTGAGTATCGTCTGCTTCTGGGTTTCCCGCAATGATAACCTCATAGGACGGTCCTAGGGCGAAATCCAATGCAAGAAGCATCATCCCAAAGCCCGTGGGGCTCCGTTCTACTTGCATTGAGAATGCCTTTGCAATGTCTGAAGCCTTCTGCTCGTACTCAGCATCTCCAAGGAGTCTCGCTAGACGAATTAGGTTCAACATGGCTATCGAGTTGCCAGAGGGAATCGCCCCGTCGTACGCTTCCTTCTGACGAACGAGTAGCTTTTCAGAATAGTCGCCCGCAAAGAACAAAGCGCCATCCTTGTCATCCCAGAAATGGTCCAGCATATCTTGATTGAGGTCTCTCGCAGCCTTGAGGTATTGAACGTCGAACGTTGTTTCATACAGCTCCAATAGTCCCCAGATGAAGAATGCGTAGTCGTCAAGGAATGCAGGAACTGAAACCTCGCCCTCTCTGAATCGGTGCATCAAAATGCCATCATCTCTGCGCATGGTCTTAAGTATGAACTGAACGGCAATCTCTGCATTCCGGGCGTATTCCGGGTCATCGAGGACCCGCGCCGCCTTTGCAAGTGCTGCAATCATTAAACCGTTCCAGTCAGAAAGCACCTTGTCATCTCTGAGAGGTCTAACGCGTTTTTCTCGTGCGCTGAACAGCTTCTCCCGTGCGCTCTCCATGAGTTCTGAGAGAGATTCTTCATCAGTCTTAAGGGCACGAGCCGCGTCATTCAGGGACGAAGTCACGTGCGGTATGTTTGTGCCGACCTTTTCTCGAGTTGTTTCATCGTAAAAGTTTCCATCTTTCTGTATATTGAGAACCTTCACGAATGCCTCGGCTTCCTTGTTTGTCAGGAGACTCCTAATCTCCTCTTCTGACCAGACATAGAACTTTCCCTCTTCTCCCTCACTGTCAGCGTCCTCCGCAGAGTAGAATGCCCCCTCAGGACTTCTCATGTCCCGCATGACGTACGTGAGAATCTCCTTGACTACGTCTGCGTACTGGTCATCTCTTGTTGCTTGGTATGTTTCAGTATACACCATGGCAAGCATAGCTTGGTCATACAACATCTTCTCGAAGTGTGGCAACAACCAATGCGCATCCGTTACATAGCGATGGAATCCGTATCCAACATGGTCGAAGATGCCTCCGTCACGCATCTTCTGTAGAGTCTTCTCGACCATTAGTAACGAGAACTCATCGCCGGTCCGCTTCCAGTGTCGCAAGAGAAGCATCAAATTATGTGGTGTGGGAAACTTGGGAGCGCGTCCAAACCCTCCATTCATCTCATCGAATCTGTTAGCCTGCACACTCACCATCTGCTCAATACTTTCACGTCCGAGTTCTGTCTGCTCCCGTGATTCAGGGGTCAACAGAGAGCGTTTGATTTGGTCGGTTATCTTATCCACTCGTGAACGGTCAGATTTCCAAGCACCGGTAATTTGAGGAATCATGCTAAGCATTCCCGCCTGTCCAAATCGATCGCCTTTCGGGATGTAAGTCCCCGCGAAGAAGGGTTCCTTGTTTGGAGTCATGATTATTGTGAGCGGCCATCCTCCCCTTCCTGTCATCATCTGTGCGACCTGCATGTAGATCTTGTCGATGTCAGGTCTTTCTTCTCTATCGACCTTTATACTTACAAACGCGTCATTCATCACTCGAGCAACTTCCGAGTCCTCGAATGACTCGTGCTCCATTACATGACACCAGTGACACGTCGAGTATCCAATTGAGAGGAATATCGGCTTATCCTCTTTCTTTGCTTTCTGAAATGCCTTTTCGCCCCAAGGATACCAGTCCACTGGATTGTAAGCATGTTGAAGAAGATATGGGCTCTTCTCATTGATGAGTTTGTTTGGCTTGCTATTAGCTTTCAGCTTTGTCATCCTTTAACCTCAGTGCCCTCTGTGCGCGACAATACGTAAAGTTAACCATGGTTAATGGTATTAAGTTTGCAGGTGTGTAAGTGCATCACCACAATGAACAGAAACCCACTTGGAAGTACGAGATTGCACTAATGACCTGCAGGCAATGCCTTTTGAACGAACTATGTGATAATCGCTCTTCGCGTCGCAAGCTAACAACCTTTGTGATCCTGCGATTGCGATTCAAGAATGGTACACTGGAAATTGTTGTTTCCGTCTTCATTTGGATTCTGTCACTGAACGACTGTATGCAGCAAAGCTCTCAAGAGCTTCTTCTTTGAAGTCATCCAGCATCTGCGTGATAAAGGGAGCATCCGCTCCGTACAATTTCTCAAGTGATTCGATTTCATGTATAGATTCCTGCAGCCTGTCAACCGTCTTCTTGACTATCAAGGACACCAATGATGAACCACTCTCCTCTATGGCGTAGAGAGTCCTTCTCCGACCGCGTCCTGTCTGAGTGTAGTCAGCTTCACCGAATACCAGACCCAGTGCTTCCAGTTGTGACAGTATCAGACCAACACTACTACGAGAGTAGCTTGTGGACTCAGAAATCTCTTCAGCGCTCATTCTTGTGTCCGTATTGTACTTGGCAAGATACAGCACAGCTAGTACTGGTCCCGCGTTTTTGGCTAGCCCGAGCCATTCAACTTGCTTTTCAAAGAAACGAACTAACCGGCTGTATGCTCTTAGTGAGAATTCCATCATATGCCTCTCCGCATTCCAATCTGAATATTACGCATATATTCCACGGATATTTGATTTTATTCATAATGTTCTAATAAAGCTGTTTCTTGCATCTTCTGTTCTCGAGATGTTGAGAGGCAGGCGGAAGGTCTTAGAAATATGAATGCCTCCAAGGGATGTACCTCATTTGGTAGATGGCAACAGATTCGTCAAGCGCAAATTATGTTGGTCTTTCACCTAGCAGCATTCGGAATGAGAATCTCAAATGCAGTTTCGGGTGTATCGATAAGTTTGATCTGCCAACCGTGTGCCTCAACGAGCTTCTTGACAATTGAAAGCCCGTATCCTTTGCCCTTCTCCTTTGTAGTGAATCCTCTTTGAAAGACATTGGGTCGCAAATCGTTAGGTATCGGCTTGCCATCATTGGATATCACTATTCTGATTCCCTCCTCTGAGTTGTATCTTTGTACTTCCACCGTTGTCGGGCTTCCGTGTTCGGCTGCGTTTCTAAACAGGTTCTGGAAAATCTGGAGGAGCTTAATTTCATCGGCCATCACAGATAGTAGCGACCCCTGCACAAGAGCAATCCCCTCTGGCAAGTGGCGTGCCGCAACATCATGCACAAGATGAGCAAGGTCTATCTTCTGCTTCTTGTCGATTACAAGTCCAGCGTCTGCAAGAGCTATACTATGTTGAATAAGATTGCTCATCTCTGCCATCAACAGCTGGATTCCATGGATTTCAGGATTCTCGCCCTTAGATTCAAGCAAGTGGACCAAACCACGAATCTTGAAGAAGTAGTTGTTTAGATCATGGCTCATCGTGTGAGCGAAATCACTAAGTTCCTTCTTCTGTTGCTTGAGATCTTCATAGGCTTTTTTCTGTTCTGTGACGTCTGTGTAAGCTGCGATGAAGAAGTTCTTTTCCGAACTATATGCTGTAACAGAGAACCATCTCCCAAGGGCTTCCGAATATTGGTCAAACCGTGCTCTTGCCCCGGTTAAGGCAACTTTGCCATACACGTCAATCCGGTCCAATCCAAGTTCTCCACCACTGGTTAATACGTGACTCGCACACTTGCCAATGATATCATCTTTCCTCAAGCCCGTTAATGCTTCAAAACCCTCATTTGCGTCGATGAAAACGAAGTCGATGGCTCTACCACTCTCATCAACCACAATCTCTTGAACTGCTAATCCAACAGGTGTATTGTCGAATAGGGAACGATATCGAACCTCGCTCTCTCGTAGTGCTTTCTCCGCCAACTTATTCTCCGTGATGTCATGTATCACGGTGACCCATCCGACTCGTGTGCCCTGTTCGTTCTTCAGCGGCGTGACACTGTGTTCGGTAGGAAACACTGTTCCATCGCTGCGCTTCATCCTGAACTCGAATCGGTCTAAAATACCGATCTCTTCGATGGCGGGATATAGATTCCCTTCGAACTCCCCCTGTGTCGTTTGGTCAACGTGCAGCAAGCTTGTCTTTTGGCCCAGCATCTCATGACGACTGTAACCGAATACTGATTCAGCTGCGGGATTGCAGTTCACTATCTTCTCAGTGTCAGTTTCGATAACTAGGATAGCTTCACTCAGGCTGTCAAAGGTACTTTTCAGCAGTTGCTCGGAAGCCCTGAGCGCTTTTTCCGCTCTTTTGCGCTCGGTGATGTCCGATACGACGCCTATGGTTCCGATGACATTCCCTTCATTGTCTTTCTGTGGGAGTGTTGATATGTTGAATTGCCTTAACTCCCCATCTTTGCGAATCATCTGGAGCTCATAGGTCGATGTGACATAACGCTTTCTGCGTTCTGTTTCTGCTTTTATTTTACGTTGGCCATCTACTGGAGTCAAGTCGAGTACATTCTTTTGCACGAGCTCTTCCACTGAGTAACCAAGCATATTTGAAAAAGATTGGTTTACGTAAGTGAGGTTTTCATCCAAGTCTGTAATTCCGATGCCCTCAGGCAAAGCCATGAGAAGGTCGTGGTATCGCAGCTCACTCTGCCTCAGGGCTTCTTCTGCTCTCTTGCGCTCTGTGATGTCCTCTCCCGAGCCGAGTGTACCAACAATCTTGCCAGTACCATCGGTCAGCACAGTGTTGTGCCATGCTGTGATTCGCTCTTCGCCATTCTTGGTCAAGACTGGATTCTCAAAGCATTCCACAGGTTCAATGTCGCCTTTCATCAGACTCGTGAATGTGCGATGGACTTCCTCTCGAAGACTCTTCGGGATGAAGGTCTTGAACCAATCCTTGCCAATGATTTCCTTGCTATCATATCCCAGTACTTCACAGCTTTTCCGATTTACAAGCGTGACTATACCATCCGAGTCAAGTGCCACAATCATGACTCCCGCAACAGCCAAGTACTTCTGGAATTGGCTCCTCTCTTCCCGAAGGGTCTTCTCCATTTGCACGGACCCCACTGAGCTCTTGATATGATGTACCAGCTCAACGAATAGGTTTCTGAGGTCCTCTTGGTCTTTTTTCAGGTAGAGGTCGGCACCCAAGTTCAGTGCACGTATGGCGACCTCTTCTCTGCTTCTTCCAGTGAACATGATAAATGGAATGCTGCTTTGCGAAGCCCTAAGCCATTCTAGCAGCTCGAGGCCATTCATCTCTCCGACGCCAAGGTAGTAGTCACACACTATTGCATCGAAGTGCTCCTCTTCCAGTTTCCGAACAGCATCCTGAGCAGAGATTGTGGAAGTCACCTCAAAGCCTTGGTGCTCCTTGACCAGGAATTTATCAATCAGGGTCAGAAGGTCCTTATCATCATCGACTACTAAAACTCGAATCCCCATTGCTGAGCCTCCGATACAATCAACATAAGGGCTCGCTAATCAATATTCTGGACGCTATTTCCATCCTTGCTTCTCCAATAGACACTTCCCGGCGTCTTGGACAACTCCATATTGATTTCCCGATGATACCAGTGGAGATGAAGATTTCAAAGGCAGTTTCAGACTAGCGCGTTCTTGAACAATATTGCAGTCGTTATCAAAACAATCTAGGCAAGTATAATGTGCCAATGTTCAACAAACCGTGGACTATCCGCATTATCCTGTAGACTACCGTCCCGATCTGTTGTTCGTTATGACAAAACCATTTAAATCTAACAGAATTGTAATAAATACAACATTCAAAGGGATTGCGCCCATGTGCCGCTGGTTTGGAAAGGCCAGACTCGATATAGCAAGTATCGTCTTATTGGATAGTGCTGCTAATGAATGCGTACGATTCTGATAGGTTCAGGCGCGAAACAGAACGCATGCCGCGGCAACTGGAATTCCGACAGGGCCATACGGGGATTATGTCCAAGTTGGAGATGTGGCAAAGATGACTGATGGACTGAAGGAGGATACCCATTGTGAGCGATGAATCCTTGGCTAGAACAAGCATCAGAAGAGGCACAAAATTCCGATGGTCCATAGGTGTCAAGTTGACCGTGGTGTTTCTGACGTTGGTCCTTATTCCCATGTCTTTCGTTGCCTATTACAACCTTACCTACGCTCAAACCGCGGTGGAAAGCATCGCGGATGAGAATTTGACGGAGTTATCCCGCAGCACCTCCCACCATATTGGACTACTGCTTACAGAAAATCAACGCACTTCTGTAACCATGGCAGGTGATCCGGTGGTGATCGAGTTCTTAGCTGCCTCCGAGGAGGAACGCCAAAATCTAACGCCTCAACTCTACCAAACGCTCCAGAATTTTGCTGATACACACCCTGACTATGACGCACCTGGGATTCTCGACGTGGATGGTATTGTGGTGGCTTCGTTGGCCGAGGAGCTCGTAGGCAAGAATCGCTCTTTCCGTGACTATTTTCAGGCATCCATCGAAGGTGAATCGTATATTTCGGATATGCTTGTTGGACGTGGCACCGGGCGACCGGGTGTTTTTCTTACCAACCCCGTGGTCACGGCTGATGACGAAATCGTGGGAATTAACATCGTATGGCTCAAGGCTGATGCTATCTGGAGCATCATTGACGAAGTTGAGGTAGGCCTTGAAGGATTTGCCTACTTGGTAGACCCCGATGGTGTCGTCATTGCTCATCCCCAGCGTGATCTACTATACCACAGTCTAGGGAACCTCTCGCCAGAGGCCATCACGACCATAAATGAAACCATCCGCTTTGGCACTGTTGAGGGAACCGACGTACCCTTAATTCCCGAAAGCCTAGGCATGGAGGATTTGGCAAGTGAGCTGGCATTGGCTCAAGGTTCTGGAACCTGCCGTCACTGCTCTACCCTTGATAATCGCTCTCATGTGGTGGGGTATGCACGCATAGAGCAGCAATCTTGGACAGTTGTTGTGGATTTGCCCGAAGACCAGTACTTGGCTCCGCTGCGATATCTGGAATGGATAGCTTGGCTCAGTGTGGGCGTGGTCGGAGC
>JABCTJ010000243.1 GCA_018238375.1 Candidatus Thorarchaeota archaeon | reverse complement strand
TGCAAAGAAGAAGAGAACTGCAAAGGACCGCTCGACTATGATTGATGAACTGGTGCTTGAGCTCCAGAGTGATGACGAGCAGGTGCGCCTGGGCGCTATTGGCCGTCTTGGTAGAATTGACGATTCTTCAGCTATATCTCATTTGATTGGTTGTCTAACAGACTCAAGATACATTGTGCGAATACATGCCGCTGCGCAGCTGGGCGAACGTCGGGACAAGAAAGCAGTGCAACCTCTCATAGATGCCCTCAACGACGAATCGCTCTTTGTTCGGCAGGCTTTTGCTAGGGCGCTGGTGAACATCGGTGGTAGCAAGGCTCTGAAGGCAGTCAAAAAGGCTGAAGTTGCGGGTTTCCTGCTGGATGAACTGCCTGAAGGAAGACGCTTAGATGGGTAACGAGTACCTAGATGGGTAGTTGGTGCTATTCAATCAGATGGACCATGTTCTCCCGGCCCTCACGAAATCGCCGCACTACTCCTCTTTCCTCCAGATTGTTGAGCATAATGCTGACCTTTGCCTGAGACAGGTTGAGATCGGTGTAGAGGTCCTTCTGAGAACACGAACCGCCCTTTCTCCGGATTATCTCTATAACCTCCTCTTCTTCGCTGGTCACTCCCACGAACCGAACCTCACCCATACGCTTGGCTCTTGCGAATAATTTGGGACCTCCGATCGCAAGAACAACCCCAGCGGCCACACCCAGCAGTGCAAGAAGGATGGCATTCAATGCTGAGAACGTGGATGAGTCTGTCGGGGCGTTTGGAATCTGATACAAGACAATGAAGACCTTTTCCTGACCCGGTTGAAGCGATTGTATTTCCCAGATGAAAGCTAACGATTGTCCATTCGTGAAATTCAAGTTAGTGCTTGGAAAGAGCGGGCCAAGGGACTCCTGCGACAACATAGCGAAGGGGGGTAGGATGGCTGTGAAAGTGAGGTTGTTGAGAACGGTTAGAGGACGCACGTAGAAAGCGAAATCACCTTGAAGGCTAATGCCATCAATTCCCACCGAGAGTTCTTCTTGCAGGTCAGCGGCTCTAAGCTCCATGTGAAATAGCAGTGATTTATTTGCGGCAAGAGGACTTGGAAAAACGGATGAAACCAAAGAGAATCGGTCCTGAGGTATCACCAAGCCATCTGTCAGTTCACCATCAATCTCCATTTTGATGAGTTCAACGCTCATGGAGTCGACGCGGCACTCAAGTGATGAAACAGCCGTGTCCCCCTCATTGTTCACTACTGCGTCGACTGTGAGTGTTGTGGAACCATTAGCGTGAATTTCAGCAACAATGTCGATAGGACTGAGAACTATGTCATTTGTTTGTGCTAGTTGAGTCTGAGCTGCAGCCGGTCCACTAGGAAGCAGGAATAGGATGCAGGTCATTAATAGGAACAATGTCCGCTTCATTAGTGGTCACCAGCTGCCGTACGGTTGTGTTGTTTCATTCATAGTCTGTGCTCGTGGTCTTGTGCAGCTTGTTTTCACAGGCTTTAATCAGTAAAAAAGTGGATGGTAGTGGAATGTATCCACTACCTTCGTCGGATAAGGACCACTACGACTGCAATCAAAACGATTGCTCCAACGCCCGATAGAATAAGCGTCTCTGTAGGAATCAGTCCGACGGATGGTGCTGCTCCCTCGATTAGACCGATAGATGGGTCATGTAGCAGCGATCCATTGTCAAAGTTGGGATAAGCCAAGTAGACCGCAACTCCAGTTCCAGTTGGCAGGTATGAGGCTGTTACGTTCACCGCTTCAGTCTCACCGCCGGGCCAAGTTATTAGGGCCGTGTCGAGCCAGCTGAAGAAGCCCTGCGTCAGACCGGTTTCGGCGTCGACAAAGTCGATCTGTTGAGTATGGCCACCCATCATATTTTCAAACCTTGACTCATTGCCACCCTCAGTGTTCCAGTTCATGTCGGAATGGAGGGTCGTGTTCCGGACTCTCTCGCGGGTTTCCATCCTGTGGTGGTGAGTGTACTGCGGGCCTGAGGCCATATTCTCACGCATCAGCGTCTTAATAGCCATACTTGAGTTCTCGCTGCTGAAGGGGAAGTTACCAATGAAGATGTCCATCTTCAGTTCGGAGCCTCCTGCCACGGTGAAGTTTGCCTTTACACCATGATCATCGGTGACATTACCCTCATAGTCGGAGAGGTATATGTGAGCCCAGATTTGCAAGGTCACATCTGCGAATCTCTGGACATCGACCATATCTGGCATTTCAGCCAGCATCGCTTCGGGATGCATGCCACCTTCTCGCACTCCGCCCTTGGTGTACTTCATCCAGGCCTCAGTGACTAAGTCATCGTCATTTGTCACAGTACCCGTCTGTACTGACCATTCGTATGCGGCAAGAGGTGCTGAGTAGAGGATCTCATTTGACTGGAATGCGTCATCACCATTCTCGTCCTCAAACTCCACAATCATTGTGTAGGACATCATGAACATCGCATTGGTACCGTTCTCATCTGCCGTGTACCAGAAGTGGAATAGGGGAATCTCTTCGTTGGCCTTAATCGTGATTATATCCGTGCTGATCCAGATGTTCCCTTCATCTCTATGACAGTCTGGAATCCGCCCATGATCTGGCGGTGAGCCAGGACCCGTAGGATTCTGCGCACTTACTTGAAGCACTGTGGGCGCAATCAAAAACAATGCAAGAAATGCACCCAGTAACAGGTTTCTTTTGTTCATCAAATTGTGTTCACCTAATATCGACCGCGCTGATTGTATATATAATGAATATTCTACAGAATGCGTTAAATCGGTGTTTTGGGGTATTATGAGGGCGTTCTGCGTAATTTGAGGCTTTATGGAACCTTTAAAGTCTTGAAACTTGCCCATCTAGGCATACGCGTTCTTACTCAGATGCAACAGAAACAAAAGTCCGTGTGCATGGCCAATTCTAACCTGGGAGAGATTAGTAGAATGACCCATGACCTGATCATTGTTGGTGGTGGACCAGCCGGTGCCACTTGTGCCCGGAAAGCTGTCCAGCTGGGTTTGGATGTCCTATTGCTTGAGAAGGCACACCATCCTCGCAGGAAAGCCTGTGGAGGCGGAGTTACGTTAAGAGTGAAAGACCAGCTTGACTTTGACTTCTCATCAGCCGTCGAGAGAGAGCAATGCGGCCTTCGCCTCTTTTCTCCCTCGGGATTGGCAGTGGAGAATACCAGAGAGGAAATCACAGGATTTACAGTTCGTCGCGAGGACTTCGATCATCTTCTACTCAAGAAAGCGGAGGAAGCTGGTGCAGAGGTTCTGCAGGGTGTTAAGGTGGTTGATGTCAGTGAGGAGTCAGATGGAGTGGTTGTGACCACTGATGATGGATCGTACAAAGGGAAATTCTTGGCCGGCGCAGACGGCGTCAACAGCACAATAGCAAGGAAGACAGGGATAAAGTCGCGCTGGCAGGATGATGAGGTTGTGCTATGTATGGAAGCCTCCGTGCCAATGGACTCCTCGGATGTGGAGAGAATCTTTGGAGGGCCGAATAATCGGATATTGATTGAGATCCATTTCGGAGGGCTCCCCCATGGATATGGCTGGGCGTTTGCCAAGAAGGAGGAGATCAGCCTTGGTTTTGGCGTATTGGTCAGTGAGATGAAGGACTTGAAAGGTGTCTGGAAGACGTTTGTGTCGGACTTTGAGAAGAGAAACGGTGTAAAGTGCGACCTCTCTGAGGCTACAGCTGCGAGAGTGC
>JABCTJ010000240.1 GCA_018238375.1 Candidatus Thorarchaeota archaeon | reverse complement strand
TGGCGAAATGCAACCTATCGTTATCGACCGTTCAAAAGCCATCATCAGGGCAAGAAAAGAGATGGAAGACCAGCTAGAGAAGCAGGCCAAGGAGGAAGTTGACAAGATCATTAAGATGGACAGTGAGCTACAGGTCCCTGCAGTATTCCTGATTCATGTTCCCGTTTGGCATATCACGTACAGCTACTCCGTTCGTACTTACAATGCACTTATTGATGGTGCCTCCGGGCGAGTGATTTACCTCGAGTATCCTCGTAAACTGGCTTTTCGAGCGATGACGCTCTTTGGTGGTCTACTTCATCTTGTAGTTGGTGGTGGAATCGGTCTGCTTCTTGTGTATATTGGGATTGCTTACTTCGACATGATTTTTCCAACAACCTTTGGTATAGTGTTTGGTCTTGGAATGCTTGCTTTTAGCTTGAGGTTCTTCAGGACAGCAATGTCTCTCAAAGCTGGCGAGGAGATGCCCGAATAGAGCTGCACGGAATCCATGTTTCTAGCAAAGATAATAAGTAAAAAAGGAGCCGAACGCACAACCACTAGACATCCAAGGAGAGTTTCACTTGCAGTTTCCAGATTTCCCATTTGATATATTCGATTTCTTCGGTACGTTCATGATTTTGATGTTCATCGTACCATTGATCTTTTTCGTGGTAGTTGTGATTATCATGGTGAAGGTTTGTAGGCCCGGCTCAATCATATCAAAGGCAGTTGATAGCTTCGTTGTTGAGGCACCACACTTTGCGATTCCCAAGTCTCAGAGAGGGAAAACAAGAACTGATGGAGCCCAGATAAAGACCGTGCGATTACCGACCACATGCCCCAACTGCAGTGCAGCCATCTCCCAAGAGAAGATCGACTGGGTTGGTCCATTGGAGGCGAAATGCAATTACTGTGGGGCTACTGTTAGGGCGAAGCTTGAAACTATGTAGTGTTGAAGATAACCAGTATCCATTCCCTTACAGTGCAATCTCTCTCCATAAGATTCTATAACCAGTCGAGTATGACTCACGCGAGGTCTTGACGATTGAGAGGACTCATGAAAACGGCACGAGGCATTGGCAACATCGAACTCCGTGATGTTCCTATTCCTAAACCTGCTGACGACGAGGTTCTCGTTGAGGTGGTTGCTGCCGGTATCTGTGGAACTGACATTCACATCAAGCATAATCAATCGTTTTTCACGCCCCCTGTGATTTTGGGACACGAGTACTCAGGCAAGGTCGTTGAAGTGGGCGCTGATGTTAATTTGGTAAGGGAGGGCGACCTAGTTGTATCCCCAGCCACCGCGTATTGTGGGCAATGCTACCAGTGCAAGACGGGACACATGAACAGATGCACCTTCAAAGACAAGCGGATTCTTGGTGTTTCGAAAGCCGACGGGGCCTTCGCTCAGTACTTGACCGTGCCTGAGTACATCATTCATCACATTCCGAAGGGCGTATCGATGGAGGCGGCGGCACTCGCAGAGCCAACCGCATGCGTAGTCCATGCCCTAGTCGAAAAGACACCCATCTGTGCTGGTGACATCGTTGTGGTGCAAGGACCTGGAACCATGGGTCTTCTTTCGGTTCAAGTCGCAAAGGCGATGGGCGCAGGAACGGTCATTGTGACAGGTGTGTCTTCGGACCGGTGGAGACTAGATATCGCAGAGCAGACCGGGGCCGATGTAACAATCGATGTCCAATCGGAGTCCGACCCGGTGAAGGCAATCCAAGAGCACTCAAACGGTCGCGGCGCAGACGTTGTAATTGAAGCTTCAGGCGCATGCATTGCTTGCGAACAGGCACTAGACTTCGTGAAGGTTGCAGGCCATATTTCTCTGGTTGGAACACGCGGCAGACCCGCCGAGGTTAATCTAGATCACATAGTTGAGAAAGAGCTGACAATGACAGGCACTTGGGGGACTATTCCATCCTCATGGGTGACGACGCTCAGACTCATGGAAACAGGCAAAATCGATGTTCTTCCTCTTATCACCCACAGGCTGTCTCTGGATGAATGGGAACGCGGATTTGAGCTCATGGAAACGCAGCAAGCAATCAAGGTTCTCTTCACTAATTTGAAGTAGACTCCTAGTCCGATGCAGCTGTCGATTCTGCGTGGGTGTTTTTCCTAACGCCTAGGCTTCCACCTGTCAAGAGCATCTTGAACAACGGCAACGTGTGATGCCGCAGGACCTCCACCCATGACAATGGCGACAGCGCATGCCTCCATTATCTCTTCTCTTGTGGCTCCAGCGGCAATTGCCTGCTTAGTATGATACACCATGCAGGATTTGCAGGGCGCTAGCACTGATGCAACAACACAGATTATTTCCTTGAATTTGGCAGACAGAGCACCGTCAACATGAACTGTTTTTAGAAGGTCAGAAAACGCGTTCCTAGTGTCAGGGATATCCCTGTTTAAAGCTCCAAAATGCATCATGAATTCCTTGAGTATTTTCTCGACATCTTCTGGCATTGCTTGGGGTCTCCTCACCGATCAATTATCTGTCTTGGGGCGGGTATCCCCAAGTTCCACTCATCGAGGCTATAGCGGCTCTGATATAAAACCTGTGCAGTATTTGCCTCCGTCTGGGTCAGGTTTCCGGATTCCACGCTCTCGCCTGTGAATGTGGCTACGCTTTTCATAATGGCCGCTCTAATTTCAGCATCCGAGGGTCTTGAACTAACCTCCGCAGAGATGTTTGTCACCACATCCCTCTTGCTCCGTTTGCATCGGATTCTCGTGCGGTCTCTCAAGTATTGGGTTTGGCCAGCTGGCGCATCCAAAGATCTCTCAAGGGTGTTGAGGTTGGCGTCAATCAAGAGTGTGCCATGAAGAAAAGATACTCCCTGTTTGATCCATCCTGCAGTTCCCGTGACCTTCTTCTCTCCGATTCTAAGGCACCACCTCTTCTCATCGTATGCAACGGGTATTCCTATCTCCCGGAGTTTGTTTGCGATACTGCCAACGAAGCCTTGGTACAGCTTCTTCAGGCTCCTAGGAACATACGGCTTACGTTGGTCGGCGCAGATTGTGAAATTCAGATTCCCCAAGTCATGGTATACGGCTCCACCGCCGGTGAAGCGCCTTGCAATCTGAATACCCTTCTTCTGGCAATAGCTTATGTCCACCTCCTTGTGCACGCACTGAAATCTGCCGATAACCACAGATCTGTTTGATTGCCATAGGCGGAGCGTGTTGGTCTTCTCTACCGAATCCGAATTTACTCTGGCAAGCGACTCCTCTATCGATAGGTTGCGATAGATATCCAGTTCTCCGTCTTCTATCACCCGCCAGACCATGATACGACCAACATCACTTCTTAGTCAGAGTAGAACGGAATTTGGATATCTGCGTGGAACTTAACACTTTGGCACAACGAGAATGAATGCCGGTGGTGGAGGTCACCACCGGCTGGTGAGCCTCGGAGGAGAGAAACCTATCAGAGGCTCGGAACAGATGTCGT
>JABCTJ010000218.1 GCA_018238375.1 Candidatus Thorarchaeota archaeon | reverse complement strand
AGACTCCTCGCCAGCCTTTGTCATCATCATATGACCAGCCGCTGGTTCCGATATGCAATCCCTTACGCATGCTGACCCCATAATCAAGTATCAAGCACTGTCTTTTGTCTTCCGACTTGGGATTATGACAGACTATTGACGATAGAAAGACATTCATAAGTGGCAGAGCTTCGCATTCGCTCGTGACTGGAAATGAAGGCAGAGAAAGTCAAGGCTGAATTTACCAACCTGCAAACGCACATGGGCCCTCTGAGGGATAGCAAGTTTAAGATGAAGTGTGATGTTACATACGAGGATCTACTTCTAATCATGGACGGGGGAAAGAGAGTTGTTCGACTTCATGCACGCAACATAAACAACGTCCATCTGGAGAAGAAGGCGATTCGTATTGCTGCTCTCAACTTCGAGGTCAATGATGATGGAGATGTGAGTGTTGCTAGCGGATCCATCAGGCTTGAGGTAGGAAATGACTCTGAAGCGTGGTACAAAGAACTCTGGGGATAGGGGCACTGAACGATGTCTGAAAGAATTGAATATGTGGAGCTGCGATTTGCTGACTTGCTGGGCCGTCTCAAGGGAATGACTGTGCCCTGTAAACCTGCAGAAACGATAGAGGAACTCAAGAAGGACCCGAATCTCAAGAAAGGCACAAGCGTGGATGGTAGCTCAATCATCGGGCTCTCAAGAGTTGAATCATCAGACCTTCGTCTTGAACCTGACATGTCTACGCTGGTTGAGATTCCCTATGCCTCACAGCGTGTTGCAGCAGCGATGTGCTTTGTGAAAGATAAAATGGTGTCTGCAACTGACCAGAAGTATTACCCAAAGGACACGAGAGCGGTCCTCCACTCTGTCTGTGAGAGGTACCTTCCCGGCGACCTGCGCTTGGATGTTAAGATTGAACCCGAGTTCCACATCATAACCACCGATGGCGACCCCTTTGATTTGGCTGGTTATGCCGATACATTTCCAACAAACCCGGGGTCCGACATTCTGCTCGAGATAGCCTCCGCAGTGAAAGACTATGGCATGCGTCCACGAGTGATACATCATGAAGTAGGAGAATCTCAACAGGAAATTGAGATTGACTATGCAGAAGCCAAGAGGATGGCCGATTTTGTTCTTCTCTTTAAGAATCTCGCCAGAGCGGTCACTCAGAACTATGGTCTCGACGCTTCATTCATGCCCAAACCCTTTACAGGTTCTGCTGGAAATGGACTTCATTGTCATATGCAGCTCTGGGACGGAGACAAAAACCTGTTTGGAACAGACAAGGGGGATGATCTCTCGGAAACTGGCAAGATGTTTGTTGCCGGATTGCTTCATCACGCTCCTGCAATTACAGCATTAGCCAACCCGAGCGTAAACTCATACAAAAGACTAGTTCCCCATTATGAGGCTCCTGTCTATATTTCGTGGGGTTTGAGAAATCGCACAGTTCTCATTAGAGTGCCCCAATTCGACACAGGTGACAAAGCAGCGATTGAACTCCGGTCTCCGGACGCGACCGCTAATCCGTACCTCCTCTTCTCAGCTGTGATAGCCGCAGGAATGGACGGTGTCAAGAGAGAACTCAAGCCACCAGAACCGAGAAGCGAAGATGTATTCCACATCACAGATGAAGAAAGAGACGCTTTGGGGATAGGTACGCTTCCAGCAACTCTAGATGACGCCTTGAATCAGCTTGAAGAAAGCAGCCTGATGGAAGAGGCACTTGGCCACGAGCTTGTAGAGACCTATTTGAAGGTGAAGCGAGAAGAATGGATGGAGTATCAGAGCTTCATTGTGACTGAATTCGAATGGGAGAAATACCACAACATCTAGGCGCTGTTGAAGTACTTGGCCAGCCTATCAAAGGCTTCATCTACCGCTTCAGGAGTTAACGGTCCAATTGAAAGGCGGATGTGTCCTTCTCCCGCATCACCGAAAATGATACCCGGCAAGACCAGTGTCTTTGTGGACTGGAGGATATCCAAGACTAGCTTGCGGGAATCTGTACAGCCCTTGACTTGCGGAAAAAGGTAGAATGTGCCGCCGGTTCGTACGGTTTCAAGCGCATCAATCTCATCAATCCGTAGATAGGCTAAATCGCGGAGAGTCCCCAAACGCTTGACTTCAGATTCCACAGCATCAAGCCCAGTCTTCAGTATCTCAAGGGCAAGGAACTGTCCGGGTGTTGGTGCACAGATTGTTACTGTATCCTGAACCTTCATGAATTCCTCAATGAATAATGAGGGTCCTACAAGGTAGCCGGTTCGCCAGCCGGACATTCCGAAATCCTTAGAGAAGCTTCCCAGCGTAACAACATGGTCGCGTGCAACTTTTCTCGATCGAGGACTATAGTGTGTTGACCCATCGTAAACAAGTTGCGAGTAAGTTTCATCTGAGATTAGCATGATATCACGTTCTATACACAAGTCGACAACTTGGTCAATCAATTGACGATGGTACACGGCGCCGGTGGGGTTGTTCGGCGAAACGAGAAGTATTCCACGAGTACGTTTGTTCACCGCTGCCTCTATGTCCTCGAAGACTGGTTGAAACTCGCTCCCAACAGGTATGTTGACAACCTTGCCCCCTACAAGCTGGACCGCCATGACTGAGTTGAAGTAGTATGGTGACGGTATAATCAGATTGTCGCCTTTGCCTACGATTGTCAACACAGTCCCGGCGAATGCTTGGTTTGCGCCTGCAGTTATGGTCACTTCGCCGTGTGGGTCTGCGTGAACACCGGAGGTTCTCCGCAGGTAGAGGGCCAACTCTTCTCTGAGTTCTATGTGTCCTTGATCCGGGGTATACCTGTGAACGGCCGGATGCAGAATTCTCTCGCTGAACGCAATCAACGGTCGGTGCGGCGGAATATGGCCCGGTAGACCCTGTCCAAGATCAAGAAAATCAGGAGATCCAACGAACTTTCTAGCGGCCTCCCTCAATTTCACTATTGGAGGCAATCTGATTCCTTCGGTACGAAATTTCAAGATGCGACACCACTGAAACGCAACGGAATACAATTGCCTAACCAAGCAAAATGCGTTTCGCCTGAGCCTGCAATCCTCGTTTTGGGCCCAAGATGGTGAATTGGTCGACTTGGACGGTGAATTTCCGCAGCGATTCAACTCAATCTTAATATTCATTGGCGTGAAGAGTATTGCTTGGAGTTCATTGGAAATGACTGAAGACTGCAATGCTAAGATTTTGGGTGCACCCGAAGCACA
>JABCTJ010000169.1 GCA_018238375.1 Candidatus Thorarchaeota archaeon | reverse complement strand
GTTGTTCAGAGGTTTCATGTAGAAATCGCTCGGTTAGCAGTGCACCGAAGCTTGGCGGATAATAACCATTCTGGTTGATGCTAGTGATGGACATCTCTTCACCATGCAAGAAGCGCATTCTTCTCATCTATTCTTCCAGCAGAATTTGGAGTACGCAAGCAGTCCAGCAACAAAGATGCCTAGCGACAGCAAGATTACGACAGACACCTCGACCAAGTTGAACGGATTGTACCCAATGTAAGCCTCTCCCTCCAAAAGGAAGACAATCATATTGTTTGCCGCAGAGATAGGATTGATTCTTGAGAACACTTGAAGGAACGATGGAACTGTCCAGTAGGGCATCGCAATACTGGCAAAGAAGATCAACATCGAAACACCAACTCCTATGTGCGTTGCAGCCGATTCGCCTTTGACGAAGGCAGAGATAATTAGGCCCATTCCAATTGAGGACATTGCAATCGCTAATCCGAGAAACAAACATCCCAGTAACTCATAAAGGCCGCCTGTGAATGTAGCACCGGTGCCAAGGCCAAGACAAACCATGATGCCACTGGCTACAAGACAGAAAAACCATACTGAGAGCACCCTGCCAAAACCCTCGTGCCATGCTTTCACCGGCATTGATAACAGCTTTGCATATAGACCACGCTCCGCGTCAGCGGCAATCGACCCGGCGAGGTTGCCAATGCATGCTGACATAATCAACAGCGTTATCATCGATACCGTCAGTGCACCCTTCAACCCGCTGATGACCTCTGCTGGAACATCCTGGTACAACATGAGTGGTAGCAGTATCAAGAACACCGCGGGAATCATGATTGACGAGCCTACTATTGCTCTATCTCGGAAGAAAACCTTCAGAGACTTTTTCAGGGAAGCCATGATCGCATTCACAGGGAAACCCTCCTTCGCGCACCGAGAGCGATTTCAGGCAGAGCGGTTTCGCCTTCAGCAGCGCATCTTGTGGCAGCAAAAAACACATCCTCAAGAGAAGGCGTTACAGTTTCAATCCTTGTGGCTGTGCGTCCAATCTTCTTCAGTGCCAAGACAACTTGATGTACAACATCTTCCGCATGATTACAGAGCAGCTTGAAACCATCCGGAGTTTCCACAACCGCGCATTCATCATCCAAGGCTGCAAGCGCAAGGGCAACTCGGTTACTCTTGAGATAGACGTCAATCAATATGGCGATCTGTAATCCACTCTCCCTTTTCAGTTTTCCAGGCTCGTCTTCCATGACGATCTGCCCATCATTCATGAAACCTATCAGAGATGCCGCCTCTGCATCCTCGCCGATGTGAGTGACAAGGAATACTGTAATTCCATTCTCGTTGATCCGCTTCAGCAGACCGAGGAAATCCTTTCTGGCTGATGGGTCAAGCCCTGTTGTGGGTTCATCGAGAATGAGGATTCTTACTCCAGGAAAAAGAGCAGTTGCAACCTCCAGTCTTTTTCTCATCCCCCCGCTGTATTTTGAGACCCTCTTCTCAGCATGACCAGAAAGTCCCATCATCTCAAGCAAGCGTTTGGTTTCAGCCTCGGCCTCGGACCTTGATAGGCCAAGAAGCCCAGCAAAATAGACAAGGTTCTCTCTACCTGTGAGATGGGGTGAGGAGAAATTCTCCTGCGGAATATATCCCACGAAACGCTTCGTTTCTATGCCGCCATCTGGGGACCTAATCCCGAATATCTCAACGGCCCCACTATTGGGGGAGTTAGTTCCCGCGATAATAGAGGTAAGCGTGCTCTTGCCTGAACCGTTTGGACCCATCAGAGCGTAGAACACACCCGCTGGTATCCGGAGGCTCACTCCACAGAGGACTTCCTCGCCATTATAGCTCTTGCACACATTGTCAACTACAATTGCAGCCATTTGTTGTTCTTCTATCTGCTTCTGCATGTGTAGATGATAATCGTGAGTCTACTTAAAGGGAGGAAGAGTTCTGTACCGCAGAAGTCGATTTGGCTGAGTTATTAATAAGCAGAACAAGTTCTGCATTACAGAAATCGAGCTATGCTTTAAACCTCTGAAGAACTCATGCCAGAAGGAATCTATCTGTGGTGATGAACAATGGAAGAACTCGATAAGGTTGTTGAAGCACTTGAAGTAGTGGAGAGATACGAGGATTACCTGTTCCGTAGGGCTTGGGGGAGAGTACTCCTTACCATTGGTATTGTGGTTCCGCTGGGCTTCATCCTTGCCATGAATGCTCAGCTCTTGGCCCAGATTCTTGGTCTGCCGGCGGATACTGTCATGCTTCTGTCGTCAACCATGACAGTGATCGTTGTATTCGGACTAGTCATTCTTTCGTTCGGTTCAGCCCAAGCAGCTAGGAGCAAGAAGTCCACTGATTCTGCCCCTAGGGGCGTACTCCATGGTGTGGTAATAGGATTGTTCTGGTTCGTTGCCTTTCTATCGGTCGGCTTTATACCTGAAGCCTTTGCCCAGGTTTCCTTGCTCTGGGTTGGCGGGGTGGCCTGCATCTGCACCTATATGGTCTTGAAACTAACCCCAGGCCACGAAGGCCACAACGAGATTCTCTTTCTGGGCATCGTATTGCTGGTAGCCTCTCTTCCTCTACTAGCTGTAAGTGAGCAAGACATAGCTCAGTATCTTGCGCTGACAGTATTCTCTGCCGCCTTTGTCTTTGGCGGGCTTTATGCAATCGCTACATCATCAAGGAAACTCAGTAAGACAGAATGAAAGATGCTGACAGAGGTAATGGAATTGGCTGAGCTAAGGAGATTGAAGGAACAGAGTAAAGTGTTCCACACTCAGCCCCGTTTCTCTATTATGTATCTCCTGTTCCTGAAGAGAAGAGTAGGATTTACAGAACTCAAAGACCTTCTAGGGTTGACGCCTGGGAATCTTGACCATCACTTGAGAAAGCTTGAAGCTGCAGGCCTAGTCAGAAATCGCAAGATACTATCTTGGCGACCGCTCACCATGATAGAGATCACTGAAGAAGGGGCGGCATCTTTCAGAGAGTACGCGATTTACCTCAAAGAGCTGTTGAAACGGATACAGTAGGCAACGCAATCTTAGACCCAATGAATTCGGCTTCGAAGGTCTTCCAAAGCAGGTGGGATGCGTGTCCTACTACTAAGCTGCTCATCTGCTCTCAGAGTTAGTGCAAATTGGGATGTGGGGGCTTCGGTTTGAAGTGTTGTTAGCTGAGGACATTCGAACAGTGCTGATACATCAAGACTCTGCATCCCGTTGTCATGAAGCCAGAATTCGCGGAAACTCGAGCACAGGCCAAGAGGTTCAACATTCAATTCTTCAAGTTTATTCGAGCTCAGGTCAAGTTCCTCCAGAGAGGAACAGCTACCGAGAGCAGAGAGATCAATATTCTGTAGACGGTTATGAGCGATCTTGAGCCACTTCAGTCGCGAGCATCGACTCAACTGTGAGAGGTCAATACCTTCGAGTAGGTTATTCGAGAGAAAAATCTCTTTGAGATTACAGTCATCCCCAAAATCTGGAAATGCAATGCATTGTAATGAATTCCCTGAGAAATTCAGCAGTTCAAGACGGACACACTGACCAAGGGGTGACAGGTCTATCTCTTCCAAGCGGTTCTGTTGACACCTGATATATTGCAGGTTAAAGCAATGCTTCAATGGAGATACATCAAGACTCTCAAGCTCGTTGTTCGATAAATCAAGCAGTTTCAAATCGCTGCAACGACCTACCGGAGAGAGATTAATTGCAGCGATATTTCTGAAGCTTAATCTAAGGACATGGTCACTTGTGCCAAACTCCTCAATCTCCTTACGTCCGTCGACTGTTGTGTACCGTACTTGTATCCGTCCCATCGTTAAGGACGCAAGGTATGAGCCACTATAATCATCTTCTTGTTATGACCCGATGCCTTAGCCGTAGACTATTTGTGGGAAGATTGCCAGTTCTTCACCTATGTCCGACGGTAAGAATACATCCATCCTAAGAATTGAGAACCTTCGCGCGTTCTACACATCAAAGCACGGTCTTGTGAGAGCTGTCAACGATGTCACGTTTGAGATCAAGGAGGGAGAGGCTGTCGGGCTTTTTGGCGAGTCAGGCGCTGGAAAAACATCTGTCGCACTCTCAATTCTTGGCATCTTTGACAGAATGTCACGATATTATGCTAGTACCTCAGGGGATAAGGAGAACCAACAACTTTGGGCATTGCGAGATAAGGCCAAGAAGAAGGGCTTTGCATCGGCGGAGATGGACATTGAGTTGCCCGGAGTTGAGGGGCACATATGGTTCAGAGGCAATGACCTAGTTGCGCTTGATGAGAAGGAGTATCGCAAGATTCGGGGAAACGAGATTACATATGTGCCTCAAGGAACAGCAAAGTCGCTTAATCCATACAGCAAGATTGGGCCTCAGATTGCTGAAGCGCTCTGGACTCATGATGAAGACTCTGTCTTTTGGGAACGTGAAGTAGCAAGACTAGTCTTGGAAACGCTGGACCTAGTTGAATTGGCAGACCCCGACATCAGAAAGAACATGAAACCAAGCCAGTTCAGCATGGGAGAGGATCAAAGAATCCTCATAGCGATGGCAATCATTACAAACCCAGTGCTGATGATTGCAGACGAACCAACCACTGCCGTAGATGTCGGAGTGCAGCGCAGAGTCTTGGATGCAATCATGCTCGTTCGCGATGAACTGAAGATTGCGTTCTTGATCATAAGCAACGACCAAGGCGTGATTGCACAAACCTGCGATAGTGTAGCGGTGATGTCGGCAGGAAGAATAATGGAGTTTGGTGACGTTAAGACTGTGCTCATAAATCCCGGACACCCATTCACTAGGGCATTGATAATGAGTAATCCTTCGATGGAGCTCATCAGGAAGATAAAGGAGAAGGGGCTTCGCATCCGAGGCATACCGGGCAAACCCCCGGACATGACTAACCTGCCGCCAGGTTGCCCGTTTAGTCCGCGTTGCGATTACGCTCAGGACATCTGCAGAGAGCAGATTCCCAAATACAGGCAAGTAGAGCCAGGCCATTGGATTTTCTGTCATAGGTACGAAGAACTTCCGAAGTTCTGACGGCACGTTGGATTTCAGATCATTCTAAAATAGAGCGTCGACTATGTCTGATGCGGATTTGAAGGGCGTGATGTCGCTTCCAAAACTGCGAAGTTCCGGGCCATATGAATCCTGGAAGAGATTGGAAAACTCAATCACTTTATGGAGGAGCACTCGGTAAGGTTTTGTACAGAGAAGAACGCAAGTGGAATCATCGCTATGAGCAAATAGGATTTCGTAATCTCCGATTGATAGATGATTCAGTTCCGCATCGCTTTGCATTGCTTCTTGCATGAGCGATTGGATTCCTGAAATCCCTGCGGCCGTGAGCTCTTGAGCTCTAACTTGGATATCCACGAAGTGGTGATAGTAGACAAGCACGCCGCCCTTGTTTATGACATAGAGACGAATCAGATGCGTCCTCCAGTCGAACTCCTCCATAGCTGGAGAACTAATCATCACGTACCCAAAGATTGCCAATCCAATAACATACAATGCAATTCCAGATAGGTAAACGGACTCACCGAGGCTGTTGTAAACAAAGTCGCTTCGCCCCAAAAAGCCTACAATGGCCAAAAGAAAACCAGTAGTCATGCGAGTCGTATCTCTTCTCGCATCGCCAGTTGTGCCGCTTCTTGTATAGATGATGAACAACACGAAACCGATGACGGTGACTAGAGACATTGCGAAGGTCAGATACACTATGAAGCGACGGGGGAATACAATAGTCAGAGCGGCAGAAAGGATCCCACATATCGAGAAAATATGGCCAGTGCGATAGGGCAACACCCGTTCCATGACAAAGAAGAATGCAACCAGCGCCAACATCATTGCCATGTATCCTGCTTTTGTCCAGAATGTGTGTGCAGGTTCAGTATTGAAGTAGAAGTCTCCAATCGCAAATAGGAGCGTATTCAAAGACATTCCCACAAGGAATATCCCCCACACAAGCCGAATGTCTAGTAGAGTCC
>JABCTJ010000164.1 GCA_018238375.1 Candidatus Thorarchaeota archaeon | reverse complement strand
ATGACTGAAAAGAGCGTGACCAAGAAGAAGATCGGTTCACTTCTCTCAATTTCACATGATAAGGATGTAGATGGTCTTAACTCCGCCGCTATCGTCTGGCGGTATGCAAAGTCCAAAGGTCTAGACTTCGACATGGACCTTACAGACTATGGTGGCTTTGTGAGAACATTCTCATCAGTTGCAGCTCGCAGAAACACATTGATTATTGTCACAGACCTTGGCATGGATGACTCTGCGCTGGACGCAGTGGTATCTGGTCTATCCAGAGCGATTTCTCAAGGATGCAGAGTTGTCTGGCTTGACCATCATCAATGGTCCGATCGGGCCGTGAGGTCTATACTTTCACTTGAGAACAAACCTGTACTGAAAGTGAACCCTGAGTACTGTGCAGCCGAGATTGTCCACAAGGTCCTAATGCCTCGCGATGAGATATGCGCTGAGTTGGCGACAGTAGCACATGATACAGACTTCAACCTTCGCCAGATTGATGGTGCTAGGGCTCTCACAGATGCAGTTTCTGTCATCAGATTTGGTACAATTGCCAGTAAGGAGGATTTGACAGACGCTCTCAGACCAATTGTAGAAAAGCTGGCTGAGAAGGGACTTGCCGGCGTCTGGAATGACCAAGCTAAGAGATTCCACGACTCGCTCTTGGACAAGAGAGTTCATCACTACAGAAAGGAGAAACTCAAGAAGATGCGCAAGGCTTTGATCGGACATTGCGATCAAGAGATTCACGAAAAACTTGTGCGCATTCTTGAGATGCCTAGTGGTGTTACTACGACCGATATGGGTACATTCATCGCAGATTCTGAGAATCTAACCGTGGATGGAACCCAACTAAAGGTGGCAGACCTTGCCATCACTATCAGCTCCGGAGGAATGCTGGGCTTTCGTAGAGGCCACAACACGACGTTGTGCAACGTTGCGGCTAAGCTCTTCAATGGTGGAGGGCATCCCTTCGCTGCCGGTGGCGAATATGGGGTCTATACGGACTTCCAGGCCGTTTGTGATGACATATTCGTGACTCTTTCGAAGACCAAGGATTGGATCATCGAGCCAGATTCGGTTTGATTGTAGCATCACTCAAGTGATTCGTTGCCAGAATTTGCATTGCTAGCTATAGCCTGTTTCAAGATGGCTGAAATGTCAAAAGCACCCTCCCACAGCTTATCGAATGTAGCAACCGCATCATCCACAATGGTTGGATTGTCATCTCTGCAGATCAATGCCGCAGAATCTGGGAACAGGGCTTTACTCATAAAGAGAATCATCTTCTCTTCATTCAAGCACAACATTCTGTAGGTTGACGTTGGTTGTGGAGTGACTCGGAGCTGCAGTCGCCCATCGAGAATCCCCTGTACAACTAAACTGCTAGTCTTACTCAGAAACGACGCCAATGAGGCTGGACCTTGACCCTGCGGCATTTGAGATGTGAGCAGCGCCTTAATGGTCAATCCATTTTGAACTGCTTCGAGTAACGCCTTCTCAACAGGTCCACTTTTTGAAGGATTAAGATCCAAGAGGTTTACGCCCTCTGTAAGTCTAAGCACATCCCCGGGATTAGTATTTGCACATAGCTCTCTAATCATAGCCAAGCGAACGTTATCTCTTCCTTCAATATGACCCGATGTCAATCTCGGTTTTCTTCCTGTCATAATTCCGATGACAATGCTTGCCACATTTTGCATGTCCGTCCCTTCAAGTGACTCCAGATTCTTCGATAGTTCCTTTTTTTCATCTCCTAGTATGTCCAATTGTCTGCTCCGAGAATTGGCGAGACCTGCCATGATTGTTTCAATTGTAGCTATGTAATGCCGGGGCTTCCCGAGTCGATTCACTGTGATGAACTGATTGCTTTCAAGATTGGAGAGGCATTTGTAGACCCAGGCTTTTGAGGGCGCCTTGGCCCTCTCACTTGTGATATTTGCGTATATTTGTTGGAACGTGATTTCTCCATGGGTTTCGTTTCCTGCTCTTAGCATAGCGCCTAAAACCTGAATCTCCGGGGCGGAGAGGTGAACACCAATTCTCTCAAGATCCCGACTAAGATTCTCGACTGTCAACTCTTTGAATCACTTCCTTCGTCCGCGCCTTGATATACATCGACCCCCGCTGTGAAGTCCTTGTCGAAGCTACTTATTGCTTCATCCACAAGGTACGGGTTTGCCTCCCTCGGAATCCATGTGGCCGTTGGGGGATTTTCTGATACTATCAATACGATTCCATCATGATTTCTGCTGATGAACTGGTATGTTCTTTCAGTTCTTGGATGGATTTTCAATGTTAGGGGCAGCTCTTCATCTCGGATACTCCCGTAGAATGCACTCAGCTTAGCCCCACTTTCATCCGTCGGTGTCCACATTGTATGACCTAACGCTCTAATTTCAACTCCTCGCTCAAGTAGACGAAGTATATCCATAATTCTCTCAGCAGCTTTGGATGGTTCCGAGCTTATCCAATCAAGACACATCCTGACAACGTCTTCTCTCTCACTTCGGGAGTATACCGTATTCATGCTCATGCTGTATATGTCGTCATAACCCTGTGCAAATCTTGCATGCTGTTGAGAAGAGGTTCCCGTACTTGTTTCAACCAGCTTGATTGCAAGGCTAGAGATGCTGGCATCCGAAATGGATTCTATGTCTGAATCGGCCTGCTTTGTCCTTTTTCTCAAACCAGCTAAAGACATCCCCTTTGCTTTCTCCAGTGCTGCCTGAATGACGTCTATGCCTGTCCAGTAGCGGTGTTTGTAGGAGCTCTTGTCGACTTCAATGTAGCCATCCTTCTCCAAGGAGCTAAGGCTTCTGTATACTAGCGGTTGAGCGATTTGTTTCTCCATGTTCTCATTCTGCAAGCTCAGGCATATCTCTTCAAACGTCACAGGCGCATCTTGGTTTCCCTGTGTGATTAGAATCGCTTTCAGTACTCGTGCTCTCCAGTCAGTAAAACTAAACCCAATAATATCCAGCAATTGAAACGCATCATCTTCTCTCATGGGATAACACCGACTCACTATGACTCTTTTTCATCGCCCTTGGTTCTGAACACGTCCGCCAAGGTTGTTGCTATGTATGAATCGGGAGGAATTCCAGTCTTCTTGAGGTACTCTGGAGAGAGATCGTTCAATGATATCGATTTTTCCCATTGCGAGTCGAAATTGGCAATCGCGTTGTCGATGAGGTCAGGATTAAATGACCTAGTTATCCAAGCTGCGGTCATTGGATTCTCGCTTATCATAAATGCCATGCTATCATTATTGAGGCTCATAAACTGGTATGTGTTCTTTGGTCCATCGTTGAACCGTATATCGATAGGCTGACCTTCTTTGCGGCAGCCAATGAAGGACGCAATCGTCCTAGCAAGCGCATCAGGTGTAATCTCAGACCTGATCGAACCATCCTTTATCAAAGCTTTAATCGTCACCGAGTAGCGCACCTCAATACCCCTTGATGCAGCAACGAATACCCTGTCGACTCTTTCTGTAGCGCCCTGCAGATATGGTGCAAATGTCATAACCGAACAACGAATGATATCGCCCTCTTTGGCTACATCGAATATTGTACTGGTCGTCACGCGGTAAAATTCATCCATCCCCTTGATGAATCTGGAACCAAGTTTCTGCCTATCCCCCGTAAGTCCTTCAACTAGATTCTCCGCCAGCGAGCCACAATCCATGCTCGTTACGAAATCCAGCTGTTGCGTCAGAACGCTCCTCTGGCTATTCAGCTTCTGAATGGTTTCTGATCTTATCTTCTCCAGTCCGGCCATGACGGTGCTGACATCTGCCAAGTACATTTTCCTGTAGGCATGTTCACTCTCTACTCTAATCAATCTGTCATTGACAAGCGACTTCAAAACCCTTTGAACCCATGCTTTCGTAAGACTTGACCCGGGGTTATCCGCCATCATGGATTCGTAGATTCTTTTGAATGGCAGAGGTACTGGCGGGTCTTCCTGAATTCGCAATACGGCACCTAGCAGATTCAATGTTCTCGAATCGACACTACTCCCCGCCACAAGGCCCAAACTCCTCAAAGCCGCTCTCGTCTTCTCATCTATCATTGCGAATCCCTCACCCCGACGATACTCTCTTGCTGCGTAGCCAGAATATAAAGATACTAGCTTCAAGCATAGATACTTACTTTGCATCTGTTGACAAAGGTCGTATTATTATATCGCATGGTTACCATAATTGCTAGACTTACGCCTCCAGAAAGAGTGTGCAAGTCACGCACTGGGCAAAGCAGAAAATAGGGCTGCAGCGAAGCAGGGTAGGCGGGGGTAGACCCTACCCTGCTTCTATTCTCTCTTCTCAAACGTTTCCGATCAAGCTACAGTCCGCTCACGGCAATGCTTCGAAGGTAACCCTTGCCAATCTTCAGGACCATTGGTAGGAACTCAGTGAGTAGCCCCATGTAATCCCCAATGCCTGCCTGCCCTTGGATGAGTGGGTTGAGGGTTCCCGCGTCGAGCTGACTGAGTACAATCTCCGCTGCTTCAAGTGGGTCGTTGAACATCGCGTATTTGCTTATCGCCCACATTCCTTCGCCAGTTTTTTTGATGTTTGAAGCAAGCTTGGTCTTCCTGTACTCCTTTTCGTATTGACCGATGCTCTTTGCTGAGAAGTCGTTCTCATCGACTATTCTCTTTGCGTGCTTTGCTAGCAGAGTTCCCGCATGGAAACAGGTTGTCACCCCGCCGCCGACGATTGAGGAAACCTGCCCTGCAGCATTGCCGCAAAGAGCGACGCCCGCATCAGTGAATTTCGGGATTATCCCTGCGCAAGGAACAACCCCCGCATTCACCGCAGCTATCTTTGCGTTCTTGGTTTCAGGATGACTGTCCTTGTATTTCTTGAGCACACTCTGCATGGGCATCAATGCATCCCAGCTTTTCTTCGATGAGGGGACACGACCAATGCCGAGGTTGATCTCGGTTTCGCTCCTTGGGTAAAGCCACAGATAACCAAGGCCCACGTCTCGCCCGACGAAAAAGTATGCAACATTTGGGTCAATGTTTTTGCAATTCTCGAGCTTCCAGCGAACACCGTAACTGAGTAGCCATTTCGGATGGGTGAATCCAGCTGTTTCAAAGACCTTGCTGAAGGAGCCATCTGCACCTACTGTGAGGCCTGCTCGCTCCTCTTGGTCGCCATTGTATCTGAGGCCAACAACCTGATTCCCTTCCTTGATGACAGAGTCAACGCGAGATTGGTATCTGAACTCAGCCCCGTTTGCCTCTGCACGGTCCCTCATCAGTTCTTGGCATTTGTCTTCGTCAAAAAGGTAGGAGTTACCAAGAAGGCCTTCTCCGACTCTGATATTGGCTCCTGTATCCAGGCTCTCTCCAACGATTTCGGAGTACTTGTTGCCTATAAACTCGGAGTCCGGCCTCACACCCAAGAATCGCAATGCGTTATCTGTTACAAGTTCTCCCATCAGAGAATCCGTGACAGCATTCCTTCTCTCTAAAACGAGGGTCTTGACACCGTATCCTGAAGCTCGGTTTGCTGTCATTAGACCGGCTGGTCCAGTGCCTGCGATTATGAGATCGAACGTCATTGCATCGACTCCTGCTGAGTGAGCTCTAGCGATTGGGTGCTGACTGATTGGATTACTCTATATCTGTTTCCCATGTGACAATGACTTCTTCCTTTATTTAGCATGACTTAATATGAGGCGCCGCATGGCCCTAAAGCACTCTAAGAAGTGGTTCCCTATGAAGGCCAGAATCCTCGCTTACGGTGCCTACATGATTCTATCAATTCTCATCAGTCTGATAGTTGCAGCTGTCCCGGCTCTTTTCCTCTTCGCCTGGGCTTTTTGGAATATTGACTCGATACTCAATGGACTCGGCTGGCCTTTCATTGATGTTCAGAGCGCCTTTCAAGGAACGTTCAACGCGAATTTCCCAACAATCGTCTACACTAAGTTCTGGGGCATTATCTTCCTAATCCCCATCGGTTTATTCTGCTACGCATTATTTTTGGGCATTCTCATAGGCATGTTCAAACTATCCCGCAGAGGCATTCCCCACTTGGAAGACGGGTATTACAAACAAGAAACCGAGGACTGGCTTCTGTATGAATTCGCTCAGGTCTACTACATCCTCATCCCCTACTTCGCTGGATTCTTCTCAATCTTCCTTGACACCTCGCCAAGGCATATGCTGTTCGGAGCTAAGATTGGAAAAAACACTATCATTGGCAATGGTCGCATATTCAATCCCGAGCGGACCATAGTCGGAGAGAACTGCTTCTTCGGCTACGATGCCATTCTTAGTGGGCACGTCTATGAGAGTGGTTGTCTGTACCTGAAGACAGTGAAGTTAGGCAACAATGTGACGGTCGGTTCGAACGCTGTCATTCTTGCTGGTGCCAACATTGGGGACAATGTACTCATCGCTGCCACATCCGTAGTTCCCAAGGATAAAGTCATTCCACCCAATACGATATGGGTTCGCGGAAAGGCGCTTCCAAGGAAGCCAGTTCCGTGTGAGGAAGCAGAAGCATACGCAGTCGGTAGCCCAACTGCGGGAGTGGGCACTGACGAAGACTAGATTCTTGGGATTGCTTTTAGACTGATGGTCCAATTTGCGTCTTATGATTCCCCATTAAGGATGAGTTCTTAACGTCGACTCCAAATGAACTCTTGAGATGTCGGGAAACAAGCCAACATACACTCCGCGTGGATATCAGACCTATATCCTCGACAGGATCAGCGACTTGCAGAGTACGAATCTTCTTCTCGAACTCGATTGCGGTCTTGGCAAGCGATTCATAACCCACCAGCTTGTGGCAGAGCGATTTCCCGATACGAAATTCATCATCGTAGTTCATTCTTCTTCATCACTGGCTGAAACGGTAGACTACCTCAGGAGCGAGTACGGTGGGCTCGAAGACGACCTAGGTGAGCTATCATCCAGAGTTCCGTCAGGCCGAAGGTCACTGGTGCTGAGAGAAAAGAGGGTAATTGTTGCAACCCCGCAGGTACTTGCAGGCATTGCACGAAAGAACTTGAGCCTCCTAGAACCATTTGAAGCAATTCTAATTAACGAGGTCGACACTCTCATCAAGAGAACTAGCACAAGAACCGCACTTGTGTTTCCATGGAATGAGCTTCTAACGTTCCTTGGCGAGAAATGGCTGATTGGAATGAGCGGGACTCTCAGAGACGACCATGCTGTCTTCACCGAAGAGCAGCTGGAGATTCGTGACGAGCTAGAAACGCTAAAGGAATTCATTCCGAACTCAAAAGTCATAACGATGGAGGATCTGTACGGTACTGACGTCGAAGAACATCTTGACCCAACATTTCTGTCAATTGCAGAAGTGAATGATCCCAAGATAAGGTCAATCTCAATCGTGCTTGACGAGCTCGTACGCGACACGCGCATTGAGATTATGAATGAGCTCGCTGAGAGCGATAGTCTTGACATCATTGCAGGCGACGCAAGGAGAGTGCATCTAATGCTGGAGCGGCTTCCAGTTGATGATGAACTCAAGGGACGATACTCTGGGTTGCTCCTTTTGCGCAAGTATGTCTATGCGATGCCACCCAAGCAGTTCTTGCGAATGTTTCATGCGGACTATCTGAATCATTACTTCAACGTCGCCCAACTCAGGCGTGCACTTCCCACAGTTTCTGCAAAGGTCACGAAAGTACTCGAGGTCGCTGTGAAGCATCAAAAAACACTAATTCTCACTTCCTACCTTAAGATGGTCGAACAGGTGCGTAGCGTACTGGAGAAGGCAGGATTGCCAGTGCTTACAATTACTGGGGGAACTCGGGACAAGGGCGAAGTGTTGAAGGAGTTCAAGGAGAATACTGACGTACGAGCCTTAGTGATGTCCCCAGTCGGGGAGCGCGATCTTGACATCCCGCAAGCTAATGTCATGGTGGTCTGCGACACGATCAATACCAGCAAGACGATGTACCAGAAGTTCAAGAGAACAAGAGGTGGACTTGTCTTGCTTTTGGCTTACTCTGGCACATCTGAACTACGAAAGGTCAAACGACTAATGCAGCGGATATTGGACCGATATCCTTGGTCCACCGCAATTATAGAGCCCGATGTGGGACAACTTGGAATATGAGCCCCCTCATAATACACTATCATTATAAGACTCGTTCAAAGAAATGGCTCGTGAGCTACCTTGACAGATGAGGCCTCCAATGGCACAGGGGAGATGAACCTCAACGTTGGTGTCGACATCATCGACATAGACCGATTCAGGGGCGTCAAGCGTGAAGCGCCTTTCATCAAACGGACATATTCTCCAAGAGAGCTTGACTACTGTTATGGCTACAGTGACCCTGCTTCCCATCTAGCAACAACATTTGCGGGGAAGGAAGCGGTGGTCAAGTCGATTGGAACGAAACATGGCACCTCATTGGGATCCATTGAGATCCTCCGCAACGGTGATGGAGCTCCTTACGTTTGTGTGAACGGGGTTGAAAGTGACGAGATTACGGTAAGCCTTTCACACTCCAAGAATCATGCGGTTGCCGTTGCTGCAACAGTATCTTCGCTATCCAAGTCTGGCAAAGAGTATATTCAGGACATATTAGACAGCAATGCACTAGAGCTGCTGCCAAACGAGTGAACCGTGATGAGTGGCACAGACGATCAAGTGGATGAGATTCTAAAGTCGGTGCGTGAGTCGCCAACATATCTTAGCTTCTGGAGTGCCTACAAGAAGATTCAACGTCTTTCACCTAAGACATCGGAAGACGCAAGTCTGAGAGTCAACATTG
>JABCTJ010000156.1 GCA_018238375.1 Candidatus Thorarchaeota archaeon | reverse complement strand
AAGAAAAATGACTGTTTACGCACTTGGAAATATGGTGCCTGAGATAGCAGATAGCGCTTACATCCATCCTCAGGCAAGTGTCATAGGTAATGTTAAGATCGGAGAGAGAGTCTTCGTAGCTCCTCACGCATCCATAAGAGGAGATAGGGGCCGCATAGAGATTGATGACGAATCAAATGTGCAGGACGGGGTGATTATACACTCGGATGATGTGTACGTGACCAGAGTTGGCAAACGCGTGAACATAGGACATAACGCGACAATCCATTCGGAGAGCATCGGTGATCATGCTGGAATCGGGATAGGAGCCGTGTTGATGGTGGGAAGCAAAGTAGCGGAGGGGGTTCTGATTGCCAACTCAGCGATGCTGCATCCAAAGACTAAGACTGAGCCTTACAAGATCTACGCTGGAGTTCCCGCCAAATACCTAAGGGACTTCGACAAAGATGAACCGGCTAGAATTGCAATCAACCGCTACCTTGATTGGTACGTGGAAAACACATTCAGGTACCGTTCATTGTCTGTTGTACAAAGTTGAACACCGAAGTCTAGTACGTCCAGAAACGGCACTGGACTACTCCGTGAGGACCCTTTACAGGCATGTCATATTCCTCAGGAGTCAATGTCGTATTGGTCTATATAAAGGCCACAATGGAATTGTCCAAGTATGTCCTACTTTGCAGTAGCTATTCGCAACTGCAGGGAATTGAGAAGAGTCGACTGAGAGGTCTCGTCACCACCGGACTTGGCGAAGGTATCCACGGAAAACGGTTTGAATAACCTGATATTTGCACAAAAGCTACTCAATAGCAGCAGTTAAGGTAGTTTCCGACTTACCATCGCTCAGGTAATAACCATGGATGAATTCAATGGTTTGATTATTTCAACGCAACTGAGCACTTTGGGACTGAACCCTCACAAGTACGGTTACATCGATGTCAACACACATGATGGGAAACAGCTCAAGTTCAAGATTGGGGCTGACACTGAGTATGAAACATTGAAGATTGGGGAGAACGTGAAGATTCGGAGCGGACCTGCGGGTTGGGGCGGCATTCTAACTGCTAAGACTGTTGTCAAGTTGTAGAATAACTCACATTCAGCGTAGAAGCACATTCCATAGTTTCGATATGAATCGGCCAGTGAGAGAACCCACTACTATTCGGCAGCGCTAAGCAGGACAAGAACTCTCCTAGTAATGGAAGAAAGAAGCTCTTCGTCCTCAGACCTTCGTGCCCAACGCGCCTCAAGGGGATGAGCATTCAAAATTGGTTTTCCTACTACATTGCCATCCTTGGAAAGAACCACGTGAAGGGATGTCTTGAACACGTCAATTGCGGAGTCCGACGCCAAGAGAGGGACTATAGGCACGAGGAGCACATTGACCAGTATTGCAAGGAAAGGAATGCTCAAAGCTATCTCCGGATTGCCGGGGAATGCATTCAGGAGGATGAACCAGAGAGCAGCGCAGACAATGGAAGCCCCAAGTAGGGCATCAACCAATAAGGGCCACACAGCAGCTGGTCTCCTAAAATGGAAGTGAACTTGTCCCTCGCTGTCCAGAATTCTGATATCAACAGAGTAAGCTCTCATTGAAGCCAACACAGTAAGAATGTAAAGCATACCCAAGATTGGCAGCATGACGCCATCCAAGCCCGTATGCAGCACCCACAGTGGAAACAGTATCCAGGCAAGAAGGGAGCCAAAGAGCGGCCACGCTTTACCTGGACGCTTGAAGAACAATGATCCCTCAGAACTACCTGCTTGAAGTAGTTCCAAAGCATCCTCCACCTCTTGGTTCCGGGGACCAATCATGAGCGTGGAGTCAGCACAGCTCCTGATATAACATTCTGAACAAGGCACACGGTATACTTTTAGCACTCTGAACACGCATGGTCAGCAGAGATTCAACAAGGTGTGGCTATGCCGAAGTTTCCCTTCCTCTTCTACTGTTGCGCATGTGGACAACCCAACGAACTCAAACCAGATGTGCCCTTAGCACCGAATATTAAACCTCTGAACGTTGAGTGCTCAAACTGTGGCGACAAGACACATGTAATCCTGTCAGCCTGTCCGAAGTGCAAGAATGCGTTCCAATTCTTCCTCTCCGATCTGGATTTCCCCGAAGAGATGAAACGGCTAGCAGAGACCTATGTCAAGCTGATTGCGGGGATTAGAGATAGCCTTTCGGACCATATTGCGGAGTTCAACGTTCCCGTCCCCAAACGCTGGACACATCTACTGGAATGCAATTGCGGCCACCAGTACAACGTTGAGATTCCACTCCCGCAGCTTGACTAGGAATGATAGTCAACCTTTGTGAATCACCAAACGGCGGATCATCATGACACCTAGATTGAAAGATCGCGTCAAGGCAAAGGTTGCCACGCAAATGATAAAGCGTATGACTCGTGATGAGAGAATCATCAGGGTATTCCTTGGTGCCAAGCCAGATGATGTGCCAAAACGCCTACTCTTGGTAGCAACACCGTTTGTTCTTGACAGAGCAGCTTCCAGACTGAGCAAGGTGAGAATCACTGGGAATATCACACTCGGTCAGTACGAAGATGTCGATGTTGGTGTTGTCAATACAGGCATGGGAACTCCTTCTGCGGCAATGGTAATGGAGGCTGTAGTCAGAACTCAGCCGATTGCAGCGGTTAGAGGGGAACTATGTGGAGGGCTAGGCAAGTCTCAGAAGATTGGAGAAGCGTTCCTAGCAACTCAGGCGATAGTGGGTGACGGATGCGGTTTCACGTATTTTGGCTCCGAATCCATCGTAACTGCACACCCAGGTCTCACAGAACATGTATTGAGAATTGCTGAACGTCAGAAGCTTACGACGCACCAAGGTAAGATTTGGACTACCGACGTTTTGCTCAAGCAGACCAAGGAGCTGCTCACCGACTGGATTGAGAAAGGAGCAATGGCAGTCGATATGGAATCCAGCGCCATCTTGGGCATAGCCAGCATGGAGGACGTGCCGGCCGCCTCACTGAACTGCATCTCTGACCTGCCAGAACGAGGGATGGGTCCCTTTGATATGAAGGAAATTGACCCCAACTTCCTTACAGGACTCGACCTGACTCTCATTGCTGCCCTTAGAAGCGTAACAACCTGGCAAGACTAAGCTGCTGTTTCGAAGTTAGCACTAGCTGACCACAATCTCAAGATCCAGGTTTGTGGGACAGCTCAGGGAGTTTGAGATAGGACACGACTCGTGAGCCATTTCAGCCGCTTTCGTAACCTTGTTTCGTTGAGACTCGTCCGCGATTACTATCGTCATCTTCAGGTCGACTCTTTCGAATCTCCATATCGGTCCATCTTCGACCATTGGCCCATCTGCGATGACCTTGACGTCTTTGAACTCCGCATGGAATGCCTGTGCGGCCTTGAAGAGAGATAAGATAACACAGGAAGCCGACGCGGATAGCAATAGCGTCTGAGGAGAGAACTTGCCTGGAGGTGCATCAGGCCACCAGTCCGGAGCAGAGGTGATTTCGAACTCTTTCATACCGTCCAGTGTGACACCAACAAACATCGGTTTAATCATCCTGGCGTCCAGATGGTAACTGTGTTCAGCTGTCATTAAATATCCTCAGGAATAACTTAACGTATGTGAATATAAATTACGCCTTGTGACCAAAAGTGCTCGTTGTCTTTTATGGAGACACTAGACTACCGTGATATCATATGAGAGATGAACCGGGCACTTCATGGAGTTGGATACTACGCAATACCTGTGCGCTCTCTCGGCTGCCTT
>JABCTJ010000132.1 GCA_018238375.1 Candidatus Thorarchaeota archaeon | reverse complement strand
AATCAGTTCCACTGCTACCACGCAATGGAATATTATCTACAGCAATACCAGAATGGTCGTCTAGTGCAATACCATAAATGTCAGGGCTGTCATCACCTTTAAAGCTAATTGTACAAAAAAACTATGCGCATGTTCAGTGGCTTAATCGCGAAAGACGCAATTGTGATTGCTTCTGGCCCCCCTTATCCATCAATTTCCCCAGGTGAGAGAGCGCGATTCGTGATATCTCTTCGAAACAACTCGGAACAAGCAGTCAAAGGTGTCGCCACCTTTAGTACTCCTGACGGGCATGAATTAAGCAGGACCGAACATTCCTTCTCATTGAATCCAAACGAGGTAACTGAAGTTGATCTAGAGTTCTCTACTACATATGAGGATGAGAACATCATTGTACCAATCGAGATTTCCGTTTCCGTTGAAGAAGAGTCCAAACTCATCTTGCTTGCAAGGAAGCCGCTCGATGTTCCAGTGATTGGCCCAGTCGGTGCACTCGCATATCGTGGCTTGGATGAAACGGTATTGCTTGAAACTGAGCGTTTTCGAATCACGATGTCTCGAAATCCCCCAATAATGATGAGATATATCGAGAACAAGATTACTGGCATGTCTGAGAGAGTCTGGTGGTTTCTGCCAGTGCCTGGCTATCCGTTTCCCAGTGAAGGTGGGGAGTGGGGGCACAAGAAGTTTGACCTTCAGGTGCGGAACTTCAAGGATAGAGCGGAGATTCAGCTTGAGGCCGAGTCCGTTGATCGACCTGGTCTGCGAATGACAATCATCTATCGTGCACACCCCGGCAGAGAATATATGGAAACTGTGGTCCGCCTTGCCAATGTTGGCACGACCAAGCGGATTAATCTTGGACTGATAATGGGTCTTTGGATGGATTATATGGGAGGGATGCTTCACGTCCCTGTAAATGGGGACATATACTGTCTTGACTCCGTTGAATGGACCGGCCAAAGACAACTTCCCAAGTCACCGAGATATTACCACGAATCTTGGGCCGCACTACTAGATCATGATGGCGTTTCTATTATAGGGACTATCTGGAACACAGAACACCTTGATGAAGTCACTCCAACCAGAATGCGGTCGATGACGCGCACAGAGTATCGACTACCCGACTTGGAGGTTGGTCAGTCCATAGAGATAATCCCCCTCAGGCTCGTGGTGACCCAGGGCAGCTGGAAAAACGTGCGTCGACTCTGGGCGCAGCTGAATGGCAAGTCAGCAGAACTAAAAGGGCACATTGAGGCCAGGTCAGATCTTGAAGTTGAGCTCATTCATACATCCAGCAAGATGCGTCAGAGAAATGGTGCTCCAATCATAGTAGATCGAGCCACAGAGAACAAGATGAAACTTCGCGTAAGCGTGATCCATGAGGACCCAATCAAGTCCGAAATAACGCTTAGAATGCCTGAGGGGCTTCTGGCGAATGGCAAGAGGAATCTCGAGTTCAAAGTGGAGTCGCTCTCCATTGATTCACCATTCACAGTGCCCATCACTATCACAGTTGATGACGACAAGGATTGGCTCCGAAGAAACGGGGAAGTCAAACTGAAATTCCAAAGCAGGGTTGCACAGATTCCGCTCACAGCCCTAGTCTATGATTCGAAGGTCCCCCCCAAGCGTGACACCACTACTGAGCAAAGCCTTGTCCTTCACAGTTTCACGTTGGGCGAATATCAAATGGCTGTTTCTCCTGATTACTGCGCGAATCTCGTCCGACTAGGCAAAGAGGGGCAACCAAGTGTGTTCTATGATACCTTCCCCGAGGCAAAACCGTTCATTTGGTGGGATCAGCACTATAGTGGAGTCAGCCCTATGATTGCAGGTTGGGATGTATGGGATTGGGAGTCTGCTCTGCCAAAGGAAAAATGGTTGCTGTCTGAGGTTACTCAGGGTCCTTGGATTGGATACGAGTTGAGGACAGTAGCCAAACACGCCCCGAAGGTAAAGAGTATTGAGTTCACTGTGCGCTACATGATGCTTCCCGGAGTGCCCCTTGTTCATTCTGAGATACGCGCCACGAATAAGAGTGGTCAGTGGAAGAAGGTATGGCTTGGATTCAGGGGTATTTCACGTGTTGGTGGCAAGACCCAGAGCAATATCCACACCGTGACTCAAGGGGGACGAGTTCACTGTTGTCCCACTGCGGAACAGGCGCGAATAGCTGCAACTCCAGAGGAAGGTTGGATTGCCTTTGAAGAACCTGAGAGCGGAGAAGTACTTGGAACAATCTCAGGCGCGAAGAAACAGCCAATCCTTAGGGCAACGAACCTTGGTGAGAAAGCACAGGAAACCATGGTCCGAGGTTGGAAGAATCTGAAAACCGGCGAGTCCGGAGCGGTCTCGTGCTACTACATCCTAACATCAACGGTCGAAGACGTGGTCCTGCTCAAGAATTTGCCAGCTCGAATTGAATAGGAATTCCTTGTTAGATATGCAGGCGCTTTCCTCTGGCAGCGCACTCGGCCGCCTTGGTGTCTTTTCCATCCTGCCTGAAGAGTCCTGAAGCAACTTCCCAGGTTCTTCTTGCGCCAGCAATCTTGCCCATCTTCTCCAAGATGATGGCTCTATAGTACAGATGATTCCCATCGGACGGTTCCACTGAGAATGCAAGATCAAAATCGTTCAGAGCCTCTTCATATCTTTCCATTGTGAAGTAAACGAGACCTCGCTGGTGGGCAACCTCTCCATTGTTGGGGTCGAGCGCCAGTGCAGTGTTGAAGAACTCCAGCGCTGTACCATTGTCATTCATCAGCAGATATACTGTGCCACACTTGACCCAGGCGGATGTGTACTCGGGATCTGCATTGATAGCCTTCTGATATGCGTCTGCGGACTCCTTGTACGACTTCAACATCTTGTGGGCATCGCCTTTCTTTATCCAGAGACCAGGGTCATTGAACTTGATTCCGACTGCTTTGTCATAATAGAGTAGGGACCTACCGTATTCACCTCTCGCATAGAAGACTTCACCCAGGGTTCCCAACGCGTTCGGATTCTCCCCGTCCATCCAGAGTGCCTTGTCAAGAGCCTCTATAGCTTTGTCATACTGATTTGCCTCAAGGTAGAGGGTTGCCAGCCCCATGAACGCGGGCATGCAGTTCGGATTTGCTTTGAGGGTCTTCTTGAACCAAGTTTCTGCGCCTTGATAATTGCCAGTCTTGCTGAAGAACACACCCTTCCCCAGCATTGCCCGGTCAAGGTTTGGCTGAATCTTCAGGGCTTTCTCAAGATTCTTCTGACACTCTTCGCTCTCACCAAGTTCTAGATGAGCCAATGCAATGTAAACTAACGCCCTAACATTATCTGAGTCAATAGACAGCGCGGTTTCAAGGCATGTGATTGCATCCTTAGCCTCTCCAGCCATCAAGTAAGCTAAGCCCATATGTATCCACGACCCGGTCTGATTGCTATCCAGACCTAGGGAGATATCGTAGAGCATTATTGCCCGTGGATAACTGCTCTCTCGGAGATGAATCGTCGCTACTCTGCTCAGGATACTAGGCAATTGATCGTTGCTCTTTAATGCGTCGAGAGCCTTCTGCAATTCTTTCTCAAGATCGCTGAGGTCCTTGCGATCCTTTGTCTGAATAGAAACCGGTCGAATTCTCTCAGGTACAACCTCTTCGGGAGCTCCCAATCTGTCTAGACTGGTCGCGATTCGCGTAAGAAGGTCCTCTCTCTCAACCATCAGACGATGTCCCCAACCCTTACTGAACAATTCCTATCTTATCAATCATTGGGATTTCCCTACTGGGCAAGTGTACAGGTTTCGTAAGTGGACCCGTGCCTGCCTATCCTTCCAATTTTACGTTTCGGAATTTTCTCTTACGGACATATCATATATCAAAAGCCCGCTTCCCAAGAAACCTAGGCATAGCCGGATCCAAATCCATTCATTTATGAAATTAGAGATGAGAAGCAGTAAGTATCCCAGAACCCCCTTCTTCCTTAGTTTCGATTTATACTTCCTAAGGGTAGTCCAAATTACTCCTATCAGAAATGCATCCGCAATGGCGAACGCTAAAATAACAATCGAAAATTCTACTGTAAATAGGTAGATCACCAGTAGACCCATAATGAAACTGGGTACCAGGTATACTAGAAGTTCCACGCAAAACGGAATATTTCTCTCGGTTTCACTCATTATCAATCTCCCCGTTCTGCGTCTGAGAGACCTCTCTTTGAAACTACATCGTACAGAATGAGTCCGCCTCCTAAAAGAACCATACATAGCATAACCCAGATCCATTCAGTCATGAAGCTAGAAACGCCAAGTAAAAATAATCCTAGAATCCCCCCTTTCTTAATCCTTATTTTGCGCTTTTTAATAGCAACCCAAAGCATTCCTATCGAGAATGTAACTACCATTGCGCCCATCAAAGCGAGAAACAATAATTCTCTTGTTAATTCATAAATTACCTGTGCAAGCATGCCTAATGTAAAAAATGCACACAGTAGAAATTCCCCCCAAAATGGCATGTATCCTTTGGTCTTACCCATTAACAATCTCCCCGTTTTGTGCTTGAAAGATATGTTGCCTATGCTACTATCTTCACAGGTCGCAGATTAACAACTCGGTGCTCGCCTTCGACACTGTCGTACTCCACCATGCCAACGAGCTCGCCCTCAGCACCAGGCTGAAGCTCGAACTCAATCTCCACGACATTCATAGCGCCTGCCTCCACCGTGCCTATTGCTTCACTTCTTATCGAATCAGTAAGGTCTGGAACACCCAGTATAACTTGGACATTCTGCATAGCGTTCTCCGAACCGTTCCGTATCACCACTCCGAACACAACCTTACCTTCGCGAATCTTATACTCAACTGCAACCTCCATGCCCGGCTCCAGACCGGGGCTCGCAGGTTCTGCAGTGGTAACGAACTCCTCCATGAAGTAATCTTCACGTATACGCTTCGTGACAATGGCTAGGCCTATCAGCAAACCCACAATCCCAATCGCAGGCACAATCCAGTGAACTGTTGGCATGAAGTCAGCTGCGTCCAGAAGACCATCTCCATCAGAGTCAGAGCTCAGAGGGTTCGAACCGTACACGAATATCTCGTCATAGTCGCTCAGGGTGTCTCCGTCTGAATCCCATAGAGTTGGATCTGTTAAGTAGACGTTGTACTCCGCGCCATCGCTGAGGCCATCCGAATCTGTGTCATTCGACCTTGGGTCAGTGCCGGATGTGAATATCTCCATGTAATCGCTCAGACCATCTGCATCCGTATCAGCCGTCGTTGGGTCAGTGTAATAGACCATGACCTCTTGATAGTCATTGAGCCCGTCAAGGTCTGTATCCGGTTTCCACGGGTCTACCCCCAAGTCTACGTGTGTTATGACCTCCTCGTAGTCGCTCAGACCGTCCCCGTCTGAATCAGCATTTGTCGCATTAGTGTGGTATATGTTAATCTCCATGAAGTCTGATAACAAATCTCCATCAGTGTCATTGCTCAATGGGTTCGTCCCGTGTTCGAAGATCTCTGGACCATCCAAGAGGAGGTCTCCGTCTGAGTCAGGGTTCAACGGGTCTGTTCCGAGTGCAATCTCGTCCCCATCAATGAGGTCATCATTATCTGAATCTGGATCAAGCGGCATCGTACCATAGATCCGGAGTTCCTCAAGATTGCTGAGTCCGTCATTATCTGAGTCCCAGTCATCATCAGATATCGTCGGAGAGAACGTGGTGTTCGTTGTCGGGTCTGTTCCGGTTAAGAAGACTTCTTCCCAGTCCGTTAGAAGGTCGGAATCTGTGAAGTTGGAGAGCGGGTTGCAGCCGTAGTCGAGTATCTCCTCCCCGTCTCCGAGTCCATCCCCATCTGTGTCATAATCGAGGGGGTCGGTAAAGTAATCCTCGACCTCTTCCCAGTCTGATAGACCATCCGAATCTGTGTCTTCTTTTAGGGGATCTGTCCCATAGATGTGCACCTCATCACCATTACTGAGCCCGTCGTTATCTTCGTCGTCATTGAGGTCTGAAGTCCCGTCACCATCTGTATCCTTGACCCGCGGGTCGGTCTTTGTCAGAACGCACTCCTCCCAATTAGTGAGAAGGTCTCTATCCTCATCATCTGCGCCGTCCAGAGTACCATCGGAGTCTGTATCGTTAAGCCGCGGGTTCGTCAGCGTGAGCAGAATCTCTTGGCTGTTTGTTAGATTGTCTTCGTCCATATCCCAGTCAGCATCTGATAGGCCAAACGGATTGCTGCTATACAGTGTCGGGTCGGTCAGTGTCATATTGACCTCATGGTAGTCGGTTAAACCATCGTTGTCTGAGTCTCTATCCCTCGGGTTGGTGTACACAAGTCTAAGCTCTTGCTGACCACTGGCATTGTAGAACGGCAGGAAGAAACCATTCACCTCTTGACCATCAAGGAGAAGGTCGCCGTCGCTATCTTCCTTCAAGGGGTCTGTATTGTGGATGTCCAGTTCATCACCGTCTCCGAGCCCGTCTCCATCAGAATCGTACTGGAGTGGGTCGGTTTCGAAGACCATGATCTCGTCGTAATCATTCAATCCGTCCATATCTGTGTCAGTTGAGTTCAGTAGAGTGTGGTACGTGAGAGCCTCCTCTCCATCCTCCAAGCCATCCCCGTCGGTGTCTCTGTCGTTGGGGTCACTGGAATAGAAGAAGAGCTCTTCCCAATCCCCTAGGCCATCTCCATCCGAGTCCGTTTCCCGTGGGTCAGTTTCACTGATGAATATCTCGTAGTAGTCTGATAGCGAATCCCCATCTGTGTCCAACAGGGTACAATTGGTCTGATACATGTAGATCTCATCGTGATTATTGAGCCCATCGCCATCCTCATCGTCTAGGTCGTCATCAATGCCATCCCCATCTGTGTCTCTCAGGGTTGGGTCGGTGTGACTGTTCCAAATCTCATCGTTATCGGCTAGATTGTCGCCATCTGTATCGTCAAGTAACGGATTGGTTCCGTAAAGATTCACCTCGTCCCCGTCGCTCAATGAATCAAAGTCAGAATCTGGGTTCTCAGGGTCAGTACCATGCGCCAACTCCTCCTTATCGTTGAGTCCATCTCCATCGATATCGGCTTCTGTGGGGTCAGTCCCGTGAACCTGCCACTCATCCCAATCGCCAAGCCCATCACCGTCGGTGTCATTTGAGTTGGGGTTGGTCCCAAGTTCAATTTCCTGCTTGTCGTCAATCATATCGCCATCGCTGTCCGGATTGTTGGGGTCAGTCAAGTATTCATTCACTTCATCTCCGTCCGAGAGCTGATCTCCATCCGAATCCCAGTTCACTGGGTTGGTGAGTGAAGTGTATACCTCATAGTAGTCACTTAGACCATCTGAGTCTGAGTCCGTACTGATTGGGTTGGTGTTGTAGATGATGTATTCCTCGTAGTCACTTAGACCATCATCATCGGTGTCCATGTCTGTTGGGCTTGAACCCGCGAGGTTGACCTCTATACCATCCCAGAGCCCATCCCCATCAGTGTCTGGATTGGTGGGGTCTGAGCCATAGCCGTAGATTTCAATTCCATTCGAAAGCCCATCGCCATCAAGGTCGTCGTAATAGTCCGAGTGCGTCATATTCGTGGGGTCAGTTCCCAGTATCTTAACTTCGACATAATCGTCCAGCCCGTCCCCATCTGTATCCACTAGAGTGCAGTTCGTTCCGGCCTGAATCTCATCGAAGTCATTGAGACCATCGCCATCAGAATCTGCGGCCAATGGATCTGAGTTGTAAATGAGAATCTCGTCCCCGTCGCTCAAGCCATCGTCATCTGTGTCCATATCGCCAGGCGAAGTCTTGTAGATGTCTATCTCATCTCCGTTGGTTAGGCCATCATTATCGCTGTCAATTTGGTAATGTGTGTGTGTGCCATTGAACCACATATTAGTCGGGTCGGTCAGTGTAATCTCGACCTCAGTAAAATCATCCAAGCCATCCCCATCAGTATCATTGAGCAATGGATTAGTTCCATGCATGTGCACTTCTTCACCGTCGAGAAGGCCATCCTCGTCTGAGTCGGGATTCCAAGGATTGGTGCCTTCAGCCAACTCCTCTGCATCATCTAGCCCATCATCATCAGTGTCAGCTAGGAGTGGGTCGGTTTCACCAGCGTCTACCACTCCATCTGCGTCAAGATCTTCTCCAGGTTCTCCTGCATCCCAAACGCCATTACCATTTAGGTCGTTCCAACCATCGTAGAGACCGTCGCCGTCAGTGTCGACATTGGTGGCATTGAGTCCAATTTCGACCTCTAATCCATCCCGTATCATATCACCGTCTGTATCCCAATTTGTGGCGTTTGTCCCGTAGGTTCGAATCTCCTCCAGATTTGTTAGTCCATCATTGTCAGCGTCGTCATTGCCGTCCAGAATGCCATCGTCATCAGAATCATTGTCGAGGGGGTCTGTGAACACCTCCTGGACCTCTTCTGCATCTGTGAGTCCGTCGTTATCGGTGTCGGCGTTATGTGGATCAGTTCCCACATTGTACTCCTCAAGATTGGTGAGTTCGTCACCATCCGGGTCTTCCTCCCAGTCGAAGATGCCGTCATCGTTTGTATCGTTATAGAGCGGGTCTGTTAGGCTCATCTTGACCTCAAACCAATTGGGTAACAGGTCCGAGTCGCCGTCGTACATGTCATCACGTGGTTCTCCTCCGCCGTGCGAGTACGCGTTATTCGGGTCAGTCTGGGTGATATACAATTCCACTCCATTCGATAGTTCATCGCCGTCGAAATCCTCATCGTAATCGCTTATGGAATCATCATCAGAATCAGCATCATTAGGATCCGTACCTAACGTATTGACCTCATCTCCATCCTTCACACCGTCTGAATCCGAATCGGGGTCTCTCGGGTCGGTCTGTGTCGTATATATCTCAACCCAATTATTGAGACCATCAAGGTCTGAGTCTTCTAGGTCATCGTTGGTCAGGTCGCCATCGGTATCAGCGAGCGTTGGGTCCGTCCGAGTAATGTAGATCTCCTCTCCGTTTGACAGGTTGTCGCTATCAAAGTCCCAATCATAGTCGTTGATGATCCCGTTCCATGTGTTAGGATTAGTCGCATTAAATCCGGAGCCAAGATACTGAACCTCATCATAATCGAGAAGTCCGTCGGCGTCAGTGTCAACGGAAGTGGCGTTCGTGCCATAGGTCAGAATCTCCAGCCCATCATCAAGTCCGTCCGAGTCAGTATCAGTTAGAGTCGCATTTGTGAAGTATTCCGTGACTTCTTTGAAATCGCTGAGTCCATCCAGATCAGTGTCATTACTGTTAGGGTCGGTCCCCCAAACATTTACCTCAACACCATCCCAAAGACCATCTCCATCAGTGTCAGGATTCGTGGCATTAGTATTGTAGACGTTAATCTCCTGTCCGTCGTTCAGCCCGTCTAGGTCTGTATCTGATGCAGAAGCATTGGTTCCGTACGTAACGTACTCTGCGTAATCATCCAGGCCGTCAGAATCTGTGTCGATCTCATTTGGATCGGAGCCGACAATCATCACTTCCTCGTAGTCTGTGAGCTGATCATTGTCCGAATCCGAGTCTATTGGGCTTGTCTTCCAAATCTTCACTTCCTCTCCATCGAGAAGCAAATCGTCATCCGAATCAGGGTCAAGTGGATCTGAACCGACCTCAATCTCCTTCCAGTTGGCGAGGTTATCGGAGTCCTCATCATCGTAGTAGTCGGAGGTTCCGTCCAAGTCAGAGTCAACGTCATTGGGGTCTGTGAGGGTTAGCCGTACCTCCTGAATATTCGTAAGGCCATCACCGTCATTGTCGTCTAGCGCATCGTTGATTCCATCCTCATCTGTATCAACCACATTCGGGTCTGTTGCAGTGATGTTGTTCTCCTCGTAGTCATCTAAGCCGTCTAGGTCCGAATCCGCCTGATTAGGATTGGTTCCAAGGTAGATCTCTTGCCAATCGGTTAGCAGATCATCATCCGAATCGGTATCGAGCGGGTCCGTACTGTAAGTTATCACCTCAGCAAAATCGGATAATTTGTCACCATCTGAATCTGGCAAGAGAGGATCAGTACCGTACGTCAGCACCTCTTCCCCATCCAAAAGGCCATCATTATCTGTGTCTGAGTCATTCACAAGCGTTCCTATGCTGTTCTCGCGTGCATCTGCAAGGCCATCGCCATCCAGGTCGAGCCCGTATGTCCTCACAAGCCCGCTGTTGTCGCCAATGGCGTACTCATGCTTTCCGTTGTTATCGAGGTCTCCGAAGTCCGTAACGCCCGAATAGCCAACGAGAGCAGTCTGCACGACCTCGTGACCAGTCGAGTTGTATAGCGCGATTCCACCCTGGTAGCTAACAAGCGCTTGGTTATCGACCGTTCCTCCCACATCGAGGAAGTGAACCTCAGCGACCTGTCCACCCATTGTGTAATTCCACTGAAGTGCGCCTGAGGAGTTGTAGATGCGTAGTTCATTCAGAGAGGTTCCAACCGCGAGCTCTTCCTTAGCCCCTGCGATTAATGTATCCACCTCCAACGCTGATATCGTTCCATCCACCGAGAGAGAGTACGCTAGCGTGTTATCGTTGTAGTACACATAGACGTCACCCAAGCTGGTCCCGAAAACAACTTCCTGTGCAACTGTGCCTGCGAGGTCGCCGATGCCAAGCACGCGCACTGCACTTGAGGCCAGTCTCTCGAACGCCACAGTACCGATGCTATTCAGGAGTGTGAATCTGCCATTCTCAGAGCCCGCAAGGACTTCATCAGCGGCGCCGCCAAGGATGTCACCAGCAGCGACGGTGCGAACGGGTCCGTTACTCGTGTAGTTCCAGAGCTGGACTGAATTGGTTTCGTAAGCGTACACACGATTGTCGTCACAGCCAACCACAACCTCATCTTCATTATCACCGTCAAGGTCGGCGGCCACAACAGCTCTGACATCATTTCCCAGAATCACGTCAACAAGAACAGTTTGATCTGCAGCGATGACCTTGAAGCCCTCTGTCGTTCCCACAAGCAGCTCCAGCGTTGTGCCTGCATCAACAGCGATGGGCGCCAGCACATACGGGGTTATCCCTAGATCTACCTGCCAGAGCAATGTTCCGTCATCATCAAAGAGGTACAGTGAGCCGTTTGCCGTCAGTACTGCCACCTCATCGTTGGCGTCTGCGTCGAAGTTATCGACCACAAGATCAATGACCTGTGCTCCTGTCGTGTTAGTCCAGGCCTCAGCTATTTCGAATTCTGCGATATCAGAGAGGTGCAGCGGCATCCGTCCAAGCTCAAAGGCAGCCAGGTCCATGGAGGCATCCCCTGCAGTGGTTTGCATACCTACTAATGCGCACACAATTACGAGTCCTAGAATTAGATGATAGGGTTTCATACCTCAACTTCTCCTGTCTGGTCTTTCTGTCTGAATGGTTTTACTTGGAAGAAATCAAAGAAGTTCGCCTCGACTAGACTAACCTCGTCGAAGGGTATCTTCATTTCATTAAGCGTTTCAATTAGCGGAACAAGTTCTTGACTTGGGTTATCTACGAAGAGCTTCACCGATTGCCGACCAACTCTTGCCATGTACTTTACGCCGGGAATCCCCTTGAGAAGATTGAGCATAGCCGGCGATCTGCTGCCAAGAACGACTAGAAGACTCTCACCATGTCCTGGCAGAGTCGAGATGAGTTCATCTGGCGTTCCAAACTGACTCACGAGGCCCTCTTCAAGAAGACACACTCGTGTACAGTAGTCGACAATCTCCAGGTCATGGCTGATAATCACCATTGTTGTACCGAGTTCATAGTTCAGTGTCTTCAGGTAGTTCAGGGTTTCGTGGCGCAGATGCGCGTCGAGTCCTGTCGTTGGTTCGTCAAGCAAAAGCACTGGTGGGTCGTGAATCATTCCCAAGCAGATGGATACTCTCTTGCGTTCACCACCCGAGAGTTTCTTCACGTGTTTTGTCATTAATTCCTCATCGAAGCCCAGGATTTCGAGAACATTCCGCGATCGTTTCTCAATCTCCTTGGGTCTAAGTCCATAGCACCGGCCAAAGAATTGAGCATTCTGAAGAGGTGTAAAATCCCAGTATAGACTGAGATGCTCCAACTGAGGAACATAACCCACAAGCAGGCTGATTAATTTCCGTTTCTTCGTGACATCGTGGCCTCCCACGTATGCCTTACCTGCTGTCGGGCCAATCTGTCCTGTTAGTACTCTGAGGACTGTCGTTTTTCCTGCACCAGAGGCGCCGATGATTCCCAAGACCTCTCTCTTGTCTGCAAAGAATGACACTCCACTTAGAGCGTAGAACTTGCCGAAGGCGACCTTGAGGTCTATGATGTCGACCTCTCTTTCAGGATGGTCGCTCAATTCACACACCTCCCACCTTGTCACTCACGTCCCGGAACATCTTCCTTGCCCGTTCGAGATGTTCCATCAGGACTCTGAGTGCTTCCACCTTCTGGACTCGATCCAAATCTTCTCTTCTGATAAGCTCCTCAATTTGCACGAATGCGGCAAGCATTGTATTGAGCGTGTTATCAATCTGGCTCGTAAGAACCGGGTCCACCTCAATTATCCTCATTTGCTTCTTCTTTCTGCGTTTGCTGACATATGTCTGGATTATTACGGCACCAAAGATTCCCATTGATGAGAGAACTGCGACCTCCACCATGGTAAGAAACTGCCAAGGTTCAGGCGTTGGTGTTGGTACATCGGGTTCTATGAAGTAGAAACTGACGCTGGCAAATGTTGGAGCATAGTCCTCATCTAAGATCATGAAGATACCATTAATGCGTCCTGATGATCTCCAGTAAATGGGTAGAAACTGTGATGAGTACAGGCCATTCTCGACAGAGCCAGCAATGAAGAATGCGAGGCTACCATCTGGCAGCTCGAAGACGATTACGACGAACAAGTCATCTACTGGCTCTCCGTTGTAGTCGCTCACATCAAGATTGAGATAGATGCTTCTGCCCACAGGATACTCGGTCGTATCCTCAGCAAGACTAGCCGCGCAAGTTAGTGTATTCTTCAGGAGATACTCATTTAGATTGTCAAGCAGAATGCTATTGTTACACTTCACGAGATTCTTGTTCATGAATATTCGGGATGACCCAAAGAGCGCTATCTCCGGACGCGAATCATCAAGCAGTATTACTGAATTTCCTCCGATTGTAGCGCATGCATTAGATTGGTTGTTCAGAATGAATGTGCCCTCTCCAAGCCATATCGAGTTTAGGTTCGCACCAAGAATCGAACCTGCAATAATCTCGGTTGTGTTTTCCTCGGAATGCTTACCCAGCATCTCATAACCATACTCTAACAGGAGCGGGTTTAGTCCTGTAAGGTTTGCACGATCATCATAATCTCCGAAGATGATGAGCTTACCGCCGCTTGCGGTGAATTCTCTCAGCATCTCTATCTCGGTGGAGTTGAACTCCTTCGTGGGGCCGATGACAAACACAGCTGAGAATTGTATCAAGAGATCTGCGTTCAGGTCCATACCTGGCATCTCTACTAAATCGAGCCCGACCTCCCGCATTCTCTTCTTCATCTCTGAGAGGCCTGAAAGGGTGGTCATGCGCATCTCAGCGAGCAGGTCGTCTATGGACCCTAAATCCCCAATGCCCATATCATCTGTGGGGTCTTCTTGTAGTGTCCGAGCCTGTATGTCTTCAGCAAGTGGGAAACTTGTGTTTACTCCCAGATCTCCACCTAAGTCCCCTCCCATGCCGCTCATGTCTCCTCCGAAGCTCAGTCCACCGCCATGCGATGTGTCTAGCAGCATCATGGCTCGTGGATATTCTAGGTGTGTGTCAAGGGTCACATTGGCGGTCCAACCCTGCTCCGTTTCAATCACATAGTCGCACCAATGATATCCGTCCATTGTTATTGGTGGCACAAGTGTAAACAGTGAGAAATTGTAGTATCCCATCACGTTCTCGCTTGCGGGGAGGCTGGCATTGCCCCACTCGCTGGCATTCCCATGGTTTGTCACGGTGAGATTACCCAGTCCGACAGTGGTTGAGAGAGAAATCGTGAAGAGGCCATAGTCTGCAGGGAAGATGAGATTGAATGGAGCATAGGATATGATCTTCGGGAACACGGATGTAGACGCGATTGGCGATATCACGAATACATCACGGATGAGGAAGTCATCGAGGATACCCACAGACAGGGTCATTTGGGATGTTGGTTGAGCGAGTAGTGCTACTGCACTCTCGATGCCACTTGCGACAACCCATGCCTCTGAGTTGATGCCTTCCTCCTCCGGACTCCATTCTGCGGTAACCACTCTTGCATGGAACGGCTTGACTGCATCAAAGCTTTGGAATCTAGTGAACAAAGCACCCTCGTCCTCTTGTGCTTGACCAATGATCAGGGCCCCTACCATGTCAGAAGGCTCAACACCGATGTTCATAATGACCGCGCGAGACTGGTAGTACTCACCTACTTGGGTAATCCGGGGCATGTCCGCTTCGACAACAATCAAGTCACCTTGGCTCGCCACTTGTCCTACGGGTGCTCTAATCCACATCTCTTCAATGGAAGCATCAAGCACGGTACGGTTTTCACCGAAGCCCATTGCAATTGTAACGTTTACAAGCTCGTTGGGATCTATGACTCCAAAGTGCCATTTCATACCCAGCCCGACAGGCCCATCAAAGGTCGTGGAGCCAGTTAGATTATCATCAGAAACATGTGACGAAATGTCGGACGAGTTTCCGACTTCAAAAGCGTCCAGAGGTCGGCTAGAGTTAATCCCGAAGTAGAAGTCGCGATAGTCCTCTGAGATGCTGTAAGCGAATAGCTGTTGATTTCCCAGTGCGAATTTACCGTGGTCATCGCGATCATCAAGGAAGATGTCCAGCGAGTACGACAGGAATAAGCTGACATTGGCAAGCGGCTGCTCGCCCATATTAAGGAGAAATGGTGTCACTCGATAAGCAGTCAACGGCAGTGGTGATATCGTAGTCAAGTTGTAGGATTCAACAAGTAGGGTCACATAGACCTCGTCGTCATATGACATGATTCCAATCCATCTATTGTACCCTTCATCTCCCTCAGCCATGGCGACCTGATGCATCTCTCTCTTGACATCGAACATCATAAGGTTCGTCGAGTCCATGTTGTTCCATTTTAGCGAAAACATACCCATCAGCAAGTGGATGCTCATGCCCTCGGTCCCGCGTTGGTCCATTGCAACAACACTCGTTCCGTAGCTGCTCATCATGAGACTTGTTGAGGCGTTATTACCAGCGGAACTCAGGATGCCAAGTGCGACGAGAGGAAAGCCCGTGGTCCGTAGGTGGGGATCGATTGGATCCTGCTTCCCGCTGAGGTAGCTGAATGCATTTTCTAGGTTGAGGAGTCCTGCACCAGCGTCATTGGCTCCGAAGTTCACTGGCGTGGCTGTGTCTCTAAGTACATTCGCTAGGACTATTGGTGTAGCTCTATCGAACGCCTGCATCAGGATGGCAGCCGCCCCTGCGGCGATTGCGGCTGACGCCGCTGTGGAATCTGCAATGATATAGTTGTCATCAATGTCTTCACCCAGAGCACCTCCCATGAGACCTCCGAGCCCCCCGAGATCTCCCATATCGCCTAGGCTGAATGACCCCAGTCCGGCTATGCCAGATAAGCCCGCTCCGTGTTTAGCTCCGACAATGCCTGTGCCCGGAGCAACAATGTCTGGTTTGGTAAGCATTTCCAGTGATGGACCCCTGCCTGAGAAGGCTGGCACTTCTTGCTTCTGCAAGTCGAAAGCTCCAACTGTGAAAGACTCAGCTGAGCCGCCGGGGGACATAATGGTAAGATAGTCAGGTCCGTCATCTCCGGCCGCGGCTACAACAAACACGCCCTTCTCCGCTGCGGCCTTCACGGCCATAGCGACTGCATCTCCAGGTGCACCGAACGTATTGAAGGGGAGTAGTATGATGTCAGCACCGTGACTACAGGCCCACTCGATTCCTGCAACAATCCAGCTGGGGACCGCCAAGAGACCTCCGAACGTCACTTTTGCTGATAGGAGGGTGGCCCCAGGAGCAATACCCGCGTAGAGCCCACCGGAGCTGTTACCCGTGCCTGCGGCTACTGATGCTGCATAAGTACCATGTCCTATGATGTCAAACGGTAGCGCGTCAATTTCTGTAAACGAAGCGAAGGCAGTGACTTTCGTATCAGTCGTCGAGCTGTTGTCATCGAAATCATCAAGATCTGGGTGCATGAAGTCGATTCCAGTATCAAGTACTGCAATTACGATTCCTGACCCATTGTAGCCCTGTTCCCAGAGGTTTCTCGCCCCTATTGCATCAACAGGTGAAACATATTCATCAATAGCCAGATAGCTGGCAGAGGTCTGATGGTCAGGCACATCGATTGCCCTGGGTTCATTGGACCAGATATTCTTGATGAAACTGCTCCGTGCAAGTTCGATGATTGCACTTCCAATAAGCTTCACGCGGAGCATGTTCATTGCATCGAACTGTTCGACGATCTCAGCACGCTTGTCTAGAATGGAGATAGCACTTCGCGCCTTGTACTCCGCAGCTTCATCGAACCTTACCAACAAATCAATCTGCTCGTCAGTGTCTAATTTATCCGCCAGTGACTGGTCAATCTTGGTGAAGGGTGAGATTTCCTCGGTTTTAGCCAATGGAGTTGACAAAGCTGCCACAGGCGAGCTGAGCAAGATTATCAGAAGTACCATGACGGCTAGAGGCCTCACAGTATCCATTCTACTCATCTTCCTCAACCCTACCATGTGCCCATCACTTCTCGATTTTTCCGGTAATCAGTCCTCTTGTGATAGCGATATAGTAGTCAACCATATCGGCGACAGCCTTGGTTTTGACAATCTTAATCGCGATTTTCTTGTCCTTCAATGCAGTCGCGCATCTTTCAGCGATGATCTGCAAAGGCTCATCTGTGAAAATCTTTAGCAGTTCCCCGCGCTGAAGCACGAATCTGACTCCTGTGATGCTTTCAAGCACTTTCCGCGCACGCGGATCAACCTCCTCGAGCACGATTCCGACGCTGAATCCCCTTGATGGCATTGTTTCCTTGAGGTTCGCAGGCGTGCCAAAGGCAACCAAGCTCTTTCCTCGCATGAAGACTGCAACTTTGTCACAGAACTCTGCCTCAGATGGATAGTGTGTAATGACCACAATGGAGGTGCCGTACTCCTGGTTGATATAGGTCAGATAATTCCAGAGTTCGCTACGATTGTCTGGATCCAGCCCACTGGTTGGCTCATCCATAAGGAGCACTTTGGGCCGGTGGGCAAGAGCTATTGCAATGGATGCTCTCCTCTGCTGCCCCCCACTGAGCTCCTTAGTCGCATTGTTCCCCTTTTCTAGAATATCGAAGTCCCTTAGGAGTGCCTTTCCCCTCTGTATTAACTGCCATTCAGGAATATCATACTGCTTGCCGAAGGCGATAATGTTCTCAAGCGGAGTAAAGGTTTCATACATGTAGTTAAGGTCTTGCGGACAGTATCCGAAGAAGTGGCGGACCTTGCTCGTCTGTTTCGAGTCTATTCCTGCTATTCTGGCCACTCCTGTGCTTGGGATGTCACCGATTAGCGCCTTGATCGTGGTTGTTTTGCCAGCCCCCGATTCGCCTATAATAGCTAGCATTTCACCCTCTTGAATAGAGAAGGAAACGTTCTCAATCAGTTTCTTACCACCTCGAACTGTGACTGTTAGATTGCGTGTAGACAGCACATCCCTGTAGGCTGGGGCTTCCTTCCAAGCAAACGGTTGGACATAGACCTTGTCCGCGAGTATCGTTAGATTTGGATTTGAACTCGGACCAATGAGAAGCTGCGGCTGCGCGATAATGAATATCTTTGGATCTCCCACAGAATCTTCCGGCTCGACCCGTACTTCAAGGAAACCCTCAAGCAGGATGGGTGCTGGCTTCAAAGAGGCACCTACAAGGTTTCCCCTAATCAGTATCGGCAATTTGTCGGAGGCTCTTCTCCCCCATACGGTGCAGGAAACCTGGCGGCTCTGCCTTACCTTTTCTAGGTCCTTCACTGCCTGCTGAAGGTCGCGTCCATCGTAGTAGAGGTCATCATCTAGGTTTCTCTTCAGGTAGTTCTGCAAGGTGATTTGGGTGGCGGCAACATCTTCATGTGTAGCGCCCTCGCCTCCCACAGTAAGAACCGTGTCCAGATTTCCAACCTTCTTCCGACGAAGGTCCTCCTCAACAAGCACCGCGATGCGTCGAGTTAATACTCCTTTCCGAAACTTCAGAATCCTACCCTTGAAGCGCACTTCTTTTCCCGTTGCGTTAAGCACGCCTTGCACGTCACAGTGCAACTCCCTATCATGCCTGTCGATGCACCAATCAAGTGCCTCTCCCATTCTAGATCCTGAGAAATAGGCCTCCTCCACAAACGAGGGCATTTCTCTAGGTGATGGGGCCTCACTACCTGTTTTGGGTTCCATGGTTTGTTTCTCCTCCATTAAGCAAGGGTTGGCTTCTTCGAGAAGACGAACGTGGCAGCTAGAATCGCTAGTACTGAAAAGCCAACGAGCTTGGCGATTGGAATCAACACGTCGAATAGATTCAGTCCTTTGAAGGCCGTATCAATCAGCACTTTCATACCTTGGTTCATTGGCAGATAGTCGTCTAGCATACCCACATCGATGAAGAATCCTGACAGTATTAGGGTGCCAAACATCAAGAACAGAAACATCTGATTAGCCTGAAGACGGGACGATGAGAGGGATGAGATTAGGATTCCAGTGGATGATCCCGTTAGCGATGTTAGGCTCATAATGAGCACTAGGATTGCGAACTCTGTGTTCAGCGTCAAGTTGAATGCAATGACCCAGAGCGAGACAAGCAGAAGTGATTGAAAGAAGCCAATTATGACGTATGAAATTACTTTGGAAACGACAACCTCAAGCCTGCTGGTTGGTGTAAGAAGCATTCTTCGTAGAGGTATGTCGCCAACAATAGACTGAGCGGAAGTCATTGCGATGCCAAGGTAACTTGAGAAAATTACTATGAAACCACCAAAAACGATTTCCACATACCCTCCCACTGGCATGAACTCAATCATCATGGCGGGAAACACTTCTGATTCAATCCAGAGATGCGTTGCGCGGAACATAATGGATGCTCCCTGAACTACTCCCATTACTGTAGACTGTTCAATGAAATCGGTAGCGTCCACATGGACGGTGACATAGGTTGGTTCATTCAGAGTTAGGTTTCTCTCGAATCCATCCGGAATCACAACGTAGCCCATGATTTCCTTATCGTACATGTCTTGGTACGCGTCTGCCTCATTCGTATAGATAATCAACTGCTCGACGAATTCCTCCATATAACCTGTGAAGTTCTCTGATAGATCCTCTCCTTCATAGGTTCGAGTAGTGTCATGGTCAATTAGACCGAGGATTGTACCTCCCGAGAATTCCTCTATGCCTTCAGTGTCTCCGATATCTTCCATATCACCCCCTCCCATTTTCATTCCTGATAGATCGTTTTCCTGGGTGACGTAATAGAGTAAGCCAATTGATGTTGCAGGTAGTAAAAATATCAAGAAGAGAGCAACTCGGTCCTTCACTATGAGCCGCAGCTCCTTAGCTATCATGTTTCGAATCCGTCGTGAAGGCTTAGTGAAGACCTCAGCCATGTTTCGCTCCCTCATTTTGCGCGTTTTGAAAGACTAAACAAACTAGCACGGTACTTGTAGTGTTGCTTAACATCAACGATTTGTTATAGGCTTTTAGCGTTTGCTACCTCTATTGTTTTCTTGGGCTCTAGTTCCCGAACAAGTTCGTTCAAGCGACAGTTGAAAGCACGATGATGTGAATACGCACATGAAACATAAATAGTCGGATTCG
>JABCTJ010000105.1 GCA_018238375.1 Candidatus Thorarchaeota archaeon | reverse complement strand
GAAGAGTCTAGGGATATCAGACAGCATGATGGGCGTGTAATCTGCCCTCCCCTCAGCGACTGCATCGCGTATGTTAGCGCTGACGAAGAAGGAGTTATGCCTGAATTGGGTTTGGAACTTTGGATCCGCGGAAGGCGTATCTCCAAGGGTCAGGAGGTGGACAATCTCATTGTCTGCCATCTGATCTGCACACTTGGCAAGTTCTTGCACCAAATGATAGGGGACGCCACAACCCGTTCCGAGGAAGATACGAGTGCCTCTCCCAATCTTCCCAATAGCCTCATTGGCTGTCAGGACTTTCTTCTTGTACTTCTCAGTCCACTTGGTTCTTGGCATAATTATAACTCTCTCCGCTGAGCTCAGAACCAACTTCCAAGCATATAGGGATTTCCAAGCAACTTAGCATACCTCTTTCCACATCTCTCAGTTAGTCGAAAGCCTTTTGTGCCCAGTACGTTGCGCCGAGTTCAATATTAGACAGCCTTCTAGGTGACGACAATCATGTCTGAGAACGTTGGAAATAGGTATCTTGTTATTGTTGGTGCAATAATCGTCCAGCTGTGCCTTGGAACCATCTATGCTTGGTCCGTGTTTCAGGATGTCCTCGAAACCGGATCCGGGTACGGATGGGAACGCCTGTACACACAGCTGCCCTTTGCCGCCGGTCTAGCATCCTTTGCATTGTTCATGATATTTGCTGGTCGCTGGCAAGACAGTGTTGGACCACGAAAAGTCGCTACGGTAGGTGGTATCCTACTGGGCGCTGGGTATATCCTCGCCTCATTAGTCGATACGCTCGGCTTCGGCTCGGATTCGGTAATGGGCACTGTCTACTTGATCATTACATATGGGATAATCGGTGGTGCAGGCATTGGCTTTGCATATGTGTGTCCAATAGCCTCCCTAGTGAAGTGGTTTCCTGACAAGAAGGGCGCCATCACTGGAGTAGCTGTGGCCGGATTTGGCGGTGGCGCTTTGATATTTCTCTATGTGGAGCAATTTCTCCTAGCTTTGTCAGGTGGTTATGTTGGAATGCCGTTCTTGGTACTTGGTATCGTTTATCTTGTAGGCGTTATTTTGGGTGCCCAAGTGCTTTCAAACCCGCCAGTCGGTTGGACCCCGCCAGGTTGGACGCCTCCTCAGACAACTGCAGATGGTGCTGGCACAGGAATGACTCCGGGTGGAATGATTAGGACATCCTCATTCTGGTTGCTCTGGCTCATATTCGTGTTCGCTGCTACTGCTGGCCTCATGACTCTGGGCAATGTTGTCCGGGCAGCCAAAGAAATCGATCCCCTTGTGAACGCATTGGGACTGGGAGCTCTAATCGGCGGGATCATGTCGATTTTCAATGCCGCGGGTAGAATCGTCTGGGGTGCGTTGTCAGACAAGATTGGACGCATTACTACAATGATTCTAATGTTCTTGATTCTTGCACTTGCAATGTTTGGCTTCTCTGCCATCGCCCTAGGACCGAACTCATGGATTATGGTGACTGCAGTTGCCTCTATCATCGGTTTCTGCTTTGGTGGCAACTTCGCACTATTTCCGTCTGCAACTGCTGACTACTTCGGCTCAAAGAATGTAGGTAAGAACTATGGAGTCATGTTCACGGCATATGGTATCGCAGGCATCGTGGGTGCGCTGGTAGCAGGAATTTTTGGTCAGATGGCTGGCTACTCTTTAGCCTTCCTGATTACAGGGATTCTTGCAATCATTGCAGTGGTTCTTACAGTAATCTTAAGGTTCACTCGTAAGGAATAGTATAATCAACTGAGGTCAAGGGTTTCGGCCCTTGATCCTCCCCCACTTCTTTTCTGGCTTGACCTCGATTTCCTATCTAGGAGAGAGAGATAAGCTCATATAGGATAAATTCAGGCCCTCGACCGAAATATCAATTGATATTGTTCAAGATTTCCGGGTGACAAATTTGTCAGAAAAGAAGATTACAGTCACATCAACTGAAGCTCGGAAGTTCGATCCTCCAAAAGGCTTTGCCGACAAGGCATACATCAAGAGCTACGAAGATCGAACTAAGCTATGGAAGAAATCCATTGACAACCCCGATGACTTCTGGCTTGATGTGACAAAGGAACTATGTTACTGGAAGAAAGAACCCACTAAGGGCTTCGTTTGGAAGAACCCTGAGAGGGCAGAATTCACATGGTTTGAAGACGGCGTTACTAACATGGCTTACAACTGTCTTGACAAGCACATTGAGGCTGGGAAGGGCAAGCAATTGGCCCTTATCTGGCAGGGTGAGCCTGAAGACGACTCCAAGACCTATACCTATGAGGAGCTCCGTGACGAGGTCAACAAGGCCGCAAATGTTCTGAAGAAACTAGGCGTGAAGAAGGGCGACAGAGTTGCTATCTATCTGCCTATGATTCCCGAGCTGGCTATCGTAATGACTGCGTGCACACGTATTGGCGCTGTTCACAGCATTATCTTTGGCGGTTTCAGTTCAGATGCTCTCAAGGACCGGATCAATGACTGCAATGCCAAGGTATTGATTACGGCTGATGGGTATTACCGTGGTGGTAAAACCATCACTCAGAAGAAGCTTGCAGACGCCGCGGTTAAGAAAGCACCTAGTGTGAAGAATGTGCTTGTTATCAAGAGGACTGGCGACGAAATCGAATGGGACGACGGTCGTGATGTCTGGTACCATGAGATGATGACGGACGCATCTCCAGAGTGTGAAACCGAGTGGCTCAAAGCTGAGGACCCACTGTACATTCTCTACACCAGCGGTTCCACCGGCAAGCCAAAGGGTGTTCTGCACACTCTCGGCGGATACCTGACCTTTGTGACCCACACCTTCAAAATGATATTTGACTGGCATGAGGGCGACGTCTACTGGTGCACCGCAGACATCGGCTGGGTTACTGGCCACTCCTATATTGTCTACGGGCCACTGTCGGCAGGCGCTACTACGCTTATGTTTGAGGCGATTCCGACCTATCCCGATGCCGGAAGATTTTGGCAGATAGTCGAAAAGTACAAGGTCACACAGTTCTACACTGCTCCAACCGCAATCCGCGCGCTCATGAAGTTCGGCGATAAGTGGCCCAATAAATACGACCTCTCAAGCCTGAACCTTCTGGGCACTGTCGGTGAGCCAATCAATCCTGCAGCATGGATGTGGTACCGCGAGGTGATTGGTCATGAAAAATGTCCGATTGTTGATACCTACTGGCAGACCGAGACAGGTGGAGTGATTATTACTCCCTTGCCTAGTGCAACACCAACCAAGCCTGGTTCGGCCACACTGCCATATTTCGGGGTCGATCCAATAGTTGTAGGCGAAGATGGTATGCCTGTCAACGCAAACGAAGGTGGATACATCTGCATAAAGACGCCTTGGCCAGGCCTGATGCGTACTCTCTATGGTGACCATGACAGGTTTGTCAGCACATACTTCTCTCAGTACAAGAATCCTGACACAGGGCTTCCCATGTACATGACGGGCGATGGTGGTCGTTTTGACGAAGATGGCTACTACTGGATTATGGGCCGGATTGATGATGTCCTGAAGGTTTCAGGACACCGTTTGGGGACGGCAGAGATCGAATCTGCTCTTGTTAAGCACCCAACGGTCGCAGAGTCTGCAGTCGTCGGCTTTCCACATGAGATCAAGGGAGAATCAATCTACGTGTTTGTGACCTTGAAGCTTGGCGTGGAGAAGACAGAGGACCTCAAGAAGGAACTACGCCTGCATGTGCGAAGAGAGATTGGTCCAATAGCAACTCCTGAAAAGATACAATTCGCTGACGCACTTCCGAAGACACGGTCCGGCAAGATCATGCGCAGAATTTTGAAGCGCATAGCTGCTGACAAGATTGACGAGATTGGGGACACCAGCACTCTGGCAGATCCAACAGTTGTCGAAACCTTGGTTAGAGAGCGGATCAAGTAGCTTCGAATCGGTTTAAGAGAGCGGCCGGAAGGCCCTCTCCAACCCCTCTTTTTTCTCGCGGACAGAATGACTTTAAAAACCCTCACTGATTTAGAATTACCTAGCAACGCTACTAATGGTGAATCAACATGGTTTCAGTATATGTTCTTATTCGAGCTGATGGTGACAAGGTATGGGAAACAGTTACCGGGGTTAAGGAAATTGACGGAGTCACACGAGCCGAGGTCGTGACTGGTCCCTACGACGTCATCATGACAGCACAACTACCCTCAGTAGAAGGGCTCAGGCATTTAATGAAGTCCGTACACGATGTGGAAGGTGTCGAACGCACCGAAACCTGCATCGGCATCTAATCGCACATGAGTTGGCGTGTCCATTCGCCACTTGCGATAGGATGTCCAGCCCTGAACAGTGTGAGTAAATGTCTTCACCCGCATGAGTGATTCATTCCCAAATAATTCAAGTCAATCGATATCATGCTAGAACAAATGCGCAAAGATAGCACTTCACCCTGAGGTGACCGATAGATGCCTTTCACTCCATACCACTTAGGTCCCGCTCTCTTATTTGGCCTCCTCCTCTTTCCAATCGTGGATATTACTGCTCTCTTACTGTCCAGTGTACTCGTTGACGTTGAACCACTGTATGTCATTATGTTTGCTCCCGGCTTACCTTTGCATGGAATACTGCATACGTATATTGGAGCTACCTGCATAGCAATACTAAATGCAGTTATCGTATGGTCTCTGAGAGATTGGATTCATCAGATTCTAGCCATTTTCAAGATAGATCAGAAATCCTCATTCATCAGAATATTCGGAACTAGCCTTCTTGGAACGTATTCACACATTTTCCTTGACTCATTCATATATCCAGAGATGAATCCCCTCTTTCCTCTGATGGGCAATCCGTTTCTGGGGCTCGTTTCATCCGCAGCTGTTTATCAGTTCTGCACAATCTGCTTTTTCCTAGGGTTCGTTCTCTATTTGGTTCGCTTTCTTGTCATTCCCACAGTTAGGCGATTCAACACGAACGAAACCTAGTTCGGACAATCTCATCTGTTTGTTCATCAGCCCTGAAACCGCCTTGAGAAGAAGCTTTATATGCATTTAGTACACAGTACTGTACAATACACAGTACAATGTGATATACAATGATAAGTAACACTAACCACACACCATACAATGAGGTGGCCTAATCTTGGAAAAGAGTCGAAAGAACGTACTTGAAGAGATTGAGCGCTGGTCCAAGGAGATCAAGCGCGGGGCCGCTTCACTGGCAATCGTTGCAGTCCTAGATGAACAGACTGCATACGGCTATGAAATCGTCAAAACACTGGGTGAGAAGGCATCATTCCTCAATCTAGAACAGGGGACTGTCTATCCTCTCCTGCGGCGCCTTGAGAAAAGGAAGCTGCTGGAAAGTGAATGGAATTATGATGATCCTACGAAGCCCAAGAAATACTACAAGCTCACTGCAGATGGCAAGATGGCGTTGCAGATGATGACAGAGACATGGTCTGTGCTATCGGATGAGCTGAGGAGATTGCTAGAAGGAGCTGATGCACAATGAGTGGAAGTCCAATGAACATGATTGAGAAGTATCTGGAAAGAGTAAGAGTGTACCTTCCTATTGATAGCGAAGACGCGCTGATTGAAATAAGAACACATCTGATAGAGGAAGCCGAAACACTCGGTCAGGGCAAGATGACACACGGCTCTGCCATGCTCGCTATAGAGCGATTTGGCGATCCAAAGGAAGCAGCCAATGCATATGCTGGCATTGGGAAACGAGTAGGTCCTCTTCCTGCTGAGTATGTTCAACCTGCAATTCGAATAGTTTTCCTGCTTGTAGCGCTAGGTGCTGCATTCATCATAGGTAGCTATGTTGTGGGGATTTCGATTTTCGAGGTCGCTGGAATAACCAACTTCCCATTCAGCATACCCGTAATGGTTGCGCTGTCACTGTTCTATGCAGCCGTTATCATCGCCGGTCTGTCAGCTATTGAAAAGAGAGGAGCACCTCCTAGCGAGAAGACCGTGCTTGAGAGCTTCCTTGGCCTTGGCAGTGATGTGTTCAAACCCAAAGGTCGTTGGGATTCCGCAGCCGAAGTTGTTCTTGGTGTGTTCTTCGCAATGGTCTTTCTCCTGTCACCAATACGGATTCTGTTCAGAGAAGACTTCCTGCTATTCATAAACGTGATTGCAATCTTGCTACTCGTGGATGCACTGAAGGGACTTCTCTTCTTCATCGCTGGGGAGAACAACTTGAATCTGCTCTTTGAGGTGGTTCTGGGAGGAGCCTGGGTGGTCCTGTGCATGTTCCTAATCAACATAACGTGGCCACTTGAACAGGTCCATCTTTTCGATGGAGCGGAATGGGTATTGATTCGACTCGCAGATCTCCCAGTTGAGATTCCAGGGCCTTTCGGCGGAGCTGAAGTCTTGGCATTGCTCTGGGCAATCGGTGTCTTCATTGTCGTTGTTACTAATATGTGGAGCATCTTGGTTTCATCGATGAAGATCACGATGTACCTGAAGGAGGACAAGGGACTCTGGTGGCAGGGCCGCTGGGGGGCAACACGTCATCCTTTCCCATTCTTTCGTCGGGAATCAGATCAGAATCAAGCGGACTTTGATGATGGGACCAATTATAGTGACGGTCAAAAAGAACTTGACAATATCGACGAAACGTGAAAGTTTCGAATTTGAGGGAGTCAGCCAAGAGGCGGCTCCTTCTACTTTTTTTCCTACGACACTAGAGATGGTGTTCAGCAGCGATACTTGCCTTTGGAATAGGGGCCTGCTTTCTTTGATACCATGGATTTGATAGTGCAATAGTTGAAAGAAGTGTTGCCACTACAGTGATAGCCCCTGATACGAAGCCCAGTCCTGCTGCGGATAGGGACACAAGCGAAACCTGACCAACCAACGAGAGAAGTGTGGAGATAACCATGAGATCGCTTCTTACTTCCTTTAATCGACCGGTCCTCCACGTAATGATGAATGTCAACACCATCCCGCCGATGAATGTAATGATCAAGGGGAGATGCAGCATCATAATGATATCCTGAGTGGGTCCAAACAAAGCAATCGCAACCCAGTATGCAGTCAGCAGTCCCATAACTCGACGATGGTGTTTCTGAAACCGATGTAGCCAGATATTCAGAAGCACAACCATCATCGGTAGAGCAATGCCTCCGACGACAAGAGCACGCACGCGAAAGAATTCCAAACTTGTCGGAATCAATCCAAGCATGGTGAGCGACAGGAGCATCTGATTCAAAGCATGCGCCGTAAACACGATACTGAACGCCAATGGGAGGTCGCTGTAAAGGCGGTTCTCCTGTCCATACCACAGGAAAAAAAGATACAATGAAAGCACGATGGATACTATTGCGGCGACTAAACTCGGCATAATCGTTGTGTCTAACGTTACTTGCATCATCTTCCTAATTCCACCTTGAGGCTTCTACTGGCGTTGTTGCAGACCCGGGGAATTTAAGGTCCGAGAGAAAGGCGCCTTGGAACCGACACCAAAATGCAGGAATGACAAACATCAACAAGCCATATTTGCGCATCTCTGCCATTCTCTGCTCGTAAAACGAAATTGATATCTCACAGCTCTCTGGTTCTCTCATACTAATGCCTGATTGGGATGACATATTCACGGAACAAGGCCGCGTCTTCGAAGAGCCACATCAGGATATGACCCGCTTGGTTGAGCTTTTCCGAAACCATAATGTGGCCAAGATACTTGACTTAGGATGTGGCAGTGGTCGTCATCTTGTATTTCTTTCAAGAATGGGTTTCGAAATGCATGGATTTGACGCCTCCCCCAGAGCTTTGTCACTTGCTCGTCAATGGATGGATGAGGAAGGGCTGACAGCAGACATTCGGACACACCAGATGGAAGAACCGTTTCCGTATGCGGACGGCTTTTTCGATGCAGTAATCTCCATCCAGGTGATTCACCACAACTTCATTGCAGACATATTGACCACTGTGAGTGAGATCGAGAGAATAATGAAACCGGGCGGTATCCTGTTCATTTCGGTTCCTGTAATGCATGTGGGACCTGTGGAGCAGGAGTATGATTGGGATCTCCAGGAGGTGGAGGCGGGTACATGCATACCGCACAGAGGCCCTGAGAGTGGGATTCCCCATCACTATTTCACACCCACAGAGCTGACAAGCGTATTCAGAGCCTTCGACCTTTTAGAATTGTATATCGACGACACCCGGCATAGATGTTTCTTGGGCTTGAAGAAGTAGAACTGCACGCTGTTGTATACGGGCCGAAGCTGACTACTCTAGTCCAAAGGTGGGAAATACAAGCTTCTTGATTTTCTCAATGGTTTCATCTAGTGCTCTCTTGACCTTGGGATAATGCTCATCATTCATCCGTCTTGGCCTATCAGTCCATCCGCCACGCTTCACCTCGAATCCATAGCTCTGGCACAGCTCTATCCATTCAGCTGGGAGTACTGGCGGTAGAGCGACTCCGGCCAGGTTTGCTAGCACAATGGTCCATATCTTGGCTGTAGCTACGGGGTTATAGCCCCCCCCTCCTACTACTACAAGCTTCTTTTTGCCTAAATGCACCAGCTGCTGTACAGTCGACGAGAGACGATGATATGTGTCATAAGTCAACATCAAATCGGCAAGTGGATCCCCCATATGAGCATCTCCGCCAACGTCCCAGAACACGAAATCAGGCTTGTAAGCCAGCCATATAGGTACGACAACGTTCTCGAATGCCCTCCAGAACTCAACGTCATCTGTGAGTGGTGGCAACGGTATATTCACGGAATAGCCTTTGCCCGCGCCAACTCCCATTTCCTCAGGTATTCCGGTCATAGGAAAGAAGCCCATGCTGAGTTCGTGCATTGAAATCGTTAAGACATTAGGGTCATCATAGAATGCTTGCTGTGTACCATCGCCGTGATGGACATCTGTATCGAGGTACAGGACCTTCTTGCCGGGATAATTCTCCTTGTATTTCTTGATAGCAATCACGCAATCATTGAGATAGCAGAATCCTGCAGCCTTACTCTCCATCGCATGATGAAAGCCACCCACGAATGACATGGCGTTTCGAAATCGACCCTCGGCCACTCCCATCACTGCATCTATAGCTGCTCCAACAGGGAGACTGGCATACTTATCGACATCTTGGAATACGGGGCATTCATCCGTGTCAAGCCCAAATCGTGAAGAGAACGCTGAGCCCGTGTTTCCAAACAGCTCAAGGGTTTCAATGTACGATGGATCATGGAAAAGAGAGAGTTCCTCCCGTGTCGCCTGCCGCATCGGCTGCAGAGAAATCTTGTTAGACTTGGTGAGTCCGGACATGATCGGCAGACTCCAAGTGATGTCAAGTCTAGCACGATTCCAGAATGGATTGGGCTCTGTCTTCATTCTGTCTAGCTCATCGAGACCATCCATTGCCAACAGTTCTTTGGGTCCATAGAGGGCCGTCTTTTCCAACAGTGCATTTCCTCCATACAGCTTACGGACTTGCTGAATGCGCGTTCTTGAAGTTTCCACGCTGCTATAAAGCACTACGCCTAGAACTGATGCACCTCCCCCAATGGCTTCTCATGAAAATCCATGAGGAAACTGGTTGAGAACGCAAGGAATTCGCCTTAATCTGCGGTTTTCACAATTTCGGGTTCCATTAAAGCCTGTGCGAAAACCTCATTATTCCCCGGTGTTACTGTAATCTTGTCATGTCGAAGTTTGAGCTACTCAAACAGACGCTATTGGGGAATCTGGGAGCGCAAATACCTTTCTCCGTATGGAAACATCATCCAGAGAAAGACCGCACTCCAGAGGGACTTGCGGAAGAAGAAATCGCGTTTCATCGTGAATTCGATCATGACCTACTCAAGATAAGCTTCCATGGCCGCTATGCAGTGGTGGATTGGGGGTGTCTTGCAGTGTATGATGGTGCCATCTCTGGTTCCACCACGTGTGCAAGCTGTGCTGTTGAGAGGACAAGCGATTGGGAAACCCTAGAGCCCTTGGATGTTAATGCAGGGGACCTTGGCAATCAAGTTCGGGCTGTAGAACTGATAAGTAGGTACACTGAAGGCCTAGTCCCAACAATGGCCACTGTGTTTGATACCGCCCTCATAGCAGACAAGCTATGCATGGGCAAGTTCACCGATTACATAGTTGATGTTCCTGAAATTATGCGAAGCACTCTCGACATGATCACCGATGTCATGATTGATTTTGGTCGGGCTGTTCTTGATGCAGGCTCTGATGGCATCTTCATTGCATCACAGCATTCTACTCACTCAGCCATATCAGAGAGGCAGTATCTGGAGTTCGTGTTTCCCTACGATCTGAAAATAGTGGAAAAGCTCCGCGGAAAGGCCGATTTCATTGCGTTGCACCTCCATGCTAGGGAAAAGGATGAAGAGATTCGCTTCGAAAAGATTGCGAGGACACCCGGGGTAGATGCAATAAATTGGGAGGATCAAACCGCTGCTCTCTCGCTGAGAGAAGGCAAGACAATCTCTCAGAAAGCAGTTCTCGGAGGCATAGACCATATGGGTACACTACGGACCGGTACTCCCGACGAGGTCAAGGCGCAGATATTTGATGCTGCCCGTAAGGCCGGCCTAGTCAAACTCATGATTGCCCCTGGTTGTGTCATAACAGTTGATACTCCGAGAGAAAACATTCAGGCTATGGCTGATGCAGTGCGATCAATCGATCCGTTCTCTGATGAATGGGAAGCACATTCTTGACCAAGAATGGTAAGGTTGGACTAGAACTCCTGCGCAAAATAGAGCGCCAATCGCATATTTACTAGTCACAAGATGTGACTCTATTCTGTGACCCTCGATTGTGGCTCCGCATTATATACTGATTCTGAGTGTTAGTCCTTGTGAAATATGATGGCTCTGGCAACAAACAACCGGAACTCGTCTGTGCTGAAGAATAAGACCGTGGTCAAGACTCAGTCAACTGATGCTCTTAGCTACGCCTACATGACTGTTGTGAGGTGAA
>JABCTJ010000103.1 GCA_018238375.1 Candidatus Thorarchaeota archaeon | reverse complement strand
ACAGCCTCAACCGAGGAATGGGCCAAGGTGCATGCTCTTCGTCCGGACTCGCTAATGGCTTCCGTGAGCTGTGCACACGACCTCTTGCTTCAAGGACTCCATAATGAGGCGCGTCCATTTGTGTCCGATGCGAGCAAGCTTGATGACCAAGACAATCGACCGAAAATTCTTCGCAGCGAGCTACATATGCAGCGCGAAGAAGATAAAGCAGCTCTAAAGATATTACAGGCAATGGCTGATGGTAACCCCCCTGATGCTCCTGTATTGGCCAGACTTGCTGTTCTTGCTCACAGAGCTGGCAATAGCGAAGCGCGTGATGAATTCATCAGAAAAACCGAAGATGCGATAGTCGACATACCGCAGGGGTGGTGTGCTCTCTACTATATTTACAATCATCTGGCTTGGAATGACGAAATAGTTGACTGTCTAGTGCGTGGGACTCTGGATGATGCCGGCTCTGCGTCTCCATGGATTGCATTGGCCAACGTATACACTCAGCTGGGTAAAACCGATGATGCTGAACATGCTTGGGGCATTTCATTTGGTTTGAGACGGTACGTAAAGATTCACTGCGCGTCTTGTGGGCTGGACATGAGAATACCTTATCAGAACGGTCAATACTTCGACCTATCAGAGTCCCGGACCTGCGAGAAATGTAGTAAAACCATGCCAATGCCTGCAAGTCTCGCGATATACTAACTAACGAATAATGATGGTGCTGCATGTGGATAATCGCAAGTATCCCAGCCATCCAATTCCCGGTGTCGGAGCTATCGTGGTTGGATCTGCTGGTCTTCTTCTTGTGCGCCGTGACAAGGACCCTGGCATAGGGCTCTGGAGCATCCCTGGCGGCGCGGTTGAGTTAGGCGAAACGCAGAAGGAAGCAGTCGTGCGGGAGGTTATGGAGGAAACCGGCGTACAGTGTGAAGTACTGGAGCTCGTTTCTACGGCTGACCTCGTAACTCTCGATTCAGAGGAGCGTGTAGAGTATCATTATCTCTTGAACCACTATCTAGCACGAGGCCTGACGATGGAAACTCGATCAGAAACTCCAGCCGCGGAAGTGACTTGGTTCCCGCTTGATTCACTGCCAGTAGGAGAGATGCCGATACGGATTTTGGACCTTCTTGAAAGCGTACATGAGAGAATGCTATCATTGACCGGTCCTGATTAGCTGTTCCATATCAGGCGCATTCTTGAGCAAGCTGCCAAGAAATATAAGCGCTCAGAGGGACTCTTGCATTCCCCAAATACAGCGCAGTGCTTGAAATAGGATGTGCATAAGTAAATGTTCAGAACAGTTATTGCAATACTAATCGCCCTGTGCGCCGCGATAGTCATCGGCGCTTTTCAAATTGTGGGCTTGAGCCTGGCAGAAATTCAGCTGATTGCAGATTCCGGTGACATAATCCTCACGTTGAAAGTATATGGAGCCGCATTGTTCCAAGGATTGATGCGCCCTTACACCCTCGCGAGAGATGCGCAGGCGTACGCTCCAATCGTTGCCCTTGGAGTGGCTGGTTTCATTTCGGGTCTTATTACAAAGGATTGGAAGCGAATGATCGTTGTTTCCTTGGTCTGCATTGGTCTGTTCTTTGCAGGTTTTGCTATCCTTGTTCAAGGTGTGGAGTACACATTTGAAGCAATCTCCGCTAGCGTAGTAGATCTTGGAATCGATCTTGGAGCGGCCATTGTTCTGCTCGGCGTTCCTGGAATTATAGGTGCTTCTTTGACCAAAGAAGAATACTAGAAACTGGAACGTGCAGCGTAGGACAAGCTATCCAAGAATCTTTGCCATCCGGTCTGAAACATGGTTTAGGAATTCATCTAAGTGATCTTGGTGAATAAAAGCACCTGCTGCCATAGGATGTCCTCCAGCTTCTACGATTAGCGAGTCATGTTGTTCGTTCAAGTACTCCCCAACTTCAGTAAATGTTTCCTTTATGTTGATGCCTTTCTTCACCAAGGATCTTCGACACCGGCCTGAAACCTTAATTCTTGGCCCTTCATCGCTAGTATTAGTGCTCACGCCAATCACTGGTTTATCCGCTGGCACAATCCGAGAGCCTTGCGCCATCCCAATGACAATGCCCACAATGGTGTCTTGAGTCTGCGGATCGTTTACGACATACATGCCAGGCTTTTCTTCGTAGCCTTCTGATTCTAGTCTACGCAAAGCCGTTGCCAAATTCATTCTATGCTGTTTCAGAAGCGTGTGTCCTTCAAGGAGCGCCTCTTGGTCACCAAGGCAGATTCTGACGCCAACTTCAGCCCTCCTGTTTCTTCCGCATGCATTCAGCAGAGTAGAGAACTCCTTCGAACTGCGTAATTCAGTCCTGGCTGGTCTGTTCTTGAGAGTTATGACCTCTCCTATTATCCCCGTGGCAACTCTAGGGTTCTCGTAGGTTTCAAGAATAACATCGATTAAACCTTGAACCACTCTCTGCTTCTCTTCGCTACTAAGGTCAACCCATATTCTCCACTGGTCGTCTGATGTCTTGAGCGGTATCTTCAAATTTTGATAGAATGAATAGACCGCCTCGCGTGCACCAGTGATTCCCGGAAGATATGGGTCAGTAGCATACTCGAGTAGGAATGGCAACGGTCTTGTGTTTATCCCAAAGAACGTGAGGTCTTTGTCAACTTGGATGTATCCTACCGATACTCCCAGACTAACTATCTCCTTGTTTAACCCGGTGAAGCCCTTTCCGTAGTAATCTTGAAGATCACCTGACGCGCCGACAATGGCCAACTCGCTGAGGCCCACATTATCTCTCGAGAGTGCATACGCCTGAAGAAAGCATACCCCTGCTGCAGAAATATCATAGCTGCCACTCATGTTATGTTGGCAGGGGTTTATCTCAATGATCTTGTTTTGTTCAGAACTCTCTGGTAGCTGCTTGCGGTTATCAGATGGAAGATGATGGTCCAGTACAATTATCTTATCAACGTTCTCTGGGGCGATATGCTCCTCTATCAAATGCATCTGTCCAGTGCCAAGGTCTGAGAATATCACAAGGTCGGGCTTATGCTCTTTGACAAGCTGCTTGACTTCAAGAATCGTTTCGGAGTTGAGTTGGTGAATATTCTGCCAGTGAAGCGTTTTTTCTGCTCTTTGAAGCATGCTAATCACAATGGCAAGTGAAGTGATTCCATCAGTATCGATATGAGATATTGCAAGAACTCTGGAGGATTCTTCAATGGCTTTAGCTCCCCTCTGGAAGAGCCTGCGCATGGCTTTCGGCTGGGCTGATACTATTGACTCCATCGTTTCCCTAGCGTGGGTCGTCTAGTCTTGTTATAAGTAGGCCGCTCTGAATATGTGAGGGATCATCGGAAGCATTCATTCTGACGCACGGAATACTCTCGAAATCGCTAGGAATATCACAAGAAGTACACTCGCAGCGGCGGCAAGAGCCTTCGCTATTTTCTGCCAGCTAGTGCGTGGGATTTCACGTTCCCTGAGTTCATTCGCGACTCTTTTCAGGAACACTCTTGTTTCTGTGTACAGAGCTTCTTGATCGTCGTGCTGTGATGAGAAGTCTGACCAGCTAACATAGAATGGAGCTTGAGGGTTGGTGTCAAGCCAATCATACCATATCTTGAGAATTGTATCCTTATGCGTGACTGGGAAACGATCAATCGTTTCTTCCACAGTGCGCTTCCAGTTATCATCAAGCATTTGAAGTCTAACTCCAGTGCCTCCCGGCAAAATTCTCTACAGGAGCAACTGAATTCTCTACTATTAAGCATTGAGCATCTTGACAAAGATAATGTCTTTTTGGCCTTTAAATCACAAAATAGGCATTATCGTCACGTTTTTCATCACTCAAAGGTAACAAAACGGCTTACACACCGGAAGCAGTTGTTGGGGGCGTCTTAAACCTAGTTCAAGCACTATCTCAGTTTCGCCAGCTCTTTGCCCCAGTCCTTGATGTCTAAGCGCAGCTTCTGGAGGTCTTGGGGACTGATGGTGTCAACTCTCCCATACGTTTTGAGAATACGCGTCCACCGCTGCATCTTTACAATGAGTGGCCCTGACTTGCCCAGCTTTCGTTCGAGGGTTTGAGCAGTTTCGTTTATCTTCAAGGACAAATCGCTCGCAATCACTCCCTCTCTGACTTGAGACTCCAGTGTGTCGAGTATTATCTGCATCGAAGGAACTGCCCCTTTCTCAGCGATTGATGCCTGTCTTGCAACAGGTGAAGCGGCCACGGTGATGCTTTCGACCTTCTCCATGAGAGCATCGAGTTTCTGGCTATTCGCAGTTGCAAGGGCTTTCGTTTCAGATGTTGTGTCTTGGACCTCGCTGATCTTCGATAAGACATCAATCATCCGATTGAGCATCTCAGTCAAGCCCTTGATGGAGCTATTGATTTCGGTCAGTTTTGCCCGAAGGTAAGTGTCTTCTTCACTCATGAAATGTACCATCCATAGTCGCAGGCCAACTCCCCTGCATTCTAGATGTTTCGCAAACGAGAGCTGCCAAGATTAAACTTTCTGTGGTGAGTCGGTGATTCTGCTGGTCCAAGTATTTACGATAGACCTCTCATTCCATGTGGTCATAACCGAATGTTATTATATCGTGAGCCAGCACAGCGCTTTATCCGGCACTCTCCGGGCAATATTGGAGGCCTTTCGTATGTACATTGTGAATTACAAAGAGCGCGAAGAGTGTGAAGTCACAATGCCCGGCAGCAGGAAGGTCACAATGCGCTGGCTAGTTGGGAAGATGACTGGAGCCACGACATACTCTATGCGACGTTTCGAGATACGGCCTGGCGGCATCATTCCACTTCACACACATGTTGAAGAACACCAGATTTTCGTGCTTCGTGGTCAGGCTAAGGCACTAGGTTTTCCAGAGGGTACTATAGCAAAGAAGGATGATGTTGTGTTCATTCCATCCGGTGTCGAGCATGGATATGATAATAGAAAGGGGAAAGAGCCCTTTATTTTCATCTGTGTGATTCCGCTCCTTGAACAGGACTAGATACATCGTGTCAGACAGATTTTTGTGGATGCTTCGCATTGGACCAAGATAGTGACTGCCATGGACTTCAGCAGCAAACATCTCTGGATTTTCGATGTTGATAACACGCTCATAAAGGATGTAGAGCATCCTGAGCCATTCCCCGACGCTTTGCCTCTCTGGAATGCTCTTATGGAGAAGCGTAGAACGCTTGCGTTATTGACTAACACCGGGCGGCTCTCTGCACGGCAAATTCACGGGGCTGTGGCTTCTGCGGGTTTTAATGTCCGCCTCGAGAACACATTCAGTGCTGGTGCCGCCGCGGCAGCGTACATTCACAATAGGTCTCCTGGGGCAAGATGCTTTGTAATCAGCGAGGGAGGCGCAACAGAGGACTTTGTCGCAAGAGGTCTTGATGTCACTAACAACCCGCCCATCGACTACGTTGCAGTTGGAGCCGACCGGGGTCTCACTTTTCAGCGTCTCAACTTTGCGACCAAGATGGTCCATCAAGGAGCACCTCTTCTATGCATCAGTGGAAGTAGAGATTATCCTGGGGTGTATCTCGGGCACGAGGACATCTACATCGGTGAGGGTTCAATTGTCGCAGCAATTGAGCATGCCACTGGCGCGAAGGCAATTGCAGTAAGGAAACCGCTCCCTGAAATCGTGGTTGAAACAGTGAAAACTCTTGGATTCGAGATGAGCGATGCTGTGATGGTAGGAGATAACCCAGCTTCAGACATTGCTGGAGGAAAGGCAGCAGGTCTTGCAACTATTCTTGTTCGGCGCAATCCGGATGATATCATTCCATTTGATGCGGATGGTCTGGATATGACTCCTGACCTAGAGGTGAATAGCCTTCAGGAAGTCATTGAGATGCTGTAGCAGGATCTCTTCAGAATCAGGCGTGAGAATCATGTGCCCATCCAAAACGGAATTTCAAGCGGGGATTTCTCTTGGTCGTGCTGTTCGTTTTGATGTGCAGCGCGAAGGTCTCAGTTTGATGATCGCAAGGTTGACCGAGCTGAATCTGGGCAAATCCAGTCCTGCTTTCAAGAAGCATGAACAGGAGCTCTTTTGTGAGATACGGTCTCGAACAACTTTGAATGACGTGAAGGATGACCCCGTTTTCAGATCATATCGAGACCTCTACTGGACATTCGGAATGGACCCCACCAAGCTTCGAGTATCGAGTGAGGCATTGCTGCGAAGGATTGTACGGGGCCTAAACTTCTGGCGCATATCCACTCTTGTTGATGTGGTGAATCTCGCGTCAGCCTATCACAAGCTTCCGATAGGATTGATTGATGAAACCGCACTTGTGGGAGCCCTCGTAGTACGCACTGCCCATAAGGGAGAGGTTTTCGAGAGGATTGGGGGCAAACAGCTCACATGTAGAGGGCGGGAGATTGTTCTTGCGGACGACGAGAAAATAATCTGTTTCGGGTACGCTACTCATGATTCTGAGAGAACGAAGGTTACACCAACGAGTAAGAGTATCTTGCTCCTGATCTATGGTGCTCCGGTCGTAACACCTGACATGATGACCTCTGCAGTGAATCTTACGCTTGAAATGGTGAACCGGTGGGTCGCTTGCACGGTTAAGGGGTGGACCACGTTTAGGTCCAACTAGAACTCGAGGAATGGTTCTCCCAATACGACGCGCTCGAGTAAGCTGTTTCTGGAGGCTTTCTTGACCAGCTGTTCAAAGCGCTTTCTCAGCCTCTTTTCATCGACGTAATCGGGCTCTTTAACGCCCATGCTTTTAATGACTGCATTGAGCGCATATTCGAAATCATAGATGATGTAAGTGACCTTCTTGGTCTTCCCTCTTTTCTTGATTTCCTTCTTCTCTTTCTTGGCCAAACCTTGTTTAATTGCCGCTCTCGTTTCCGTTAGATAGTAGGACAGAGCTTTCTCGTAGTTGAGTTCTCCTCGCTTCACGAGCTCCCTCAAGAACGGGAGTCCAAAGGCGGTTTTTGCAATAGCCTCTATCCTTGCTACGAATCCATTGATGAGGTCATCATAAGAAACAGTGCCCGCCTGGCCCCGAATTGAGAACACCTTATCATTGTCAGAGGCTTTCTTGAACTTGGCTTTCTTCTCTGCCAGCTCCTTCTCCCTTCGACGACGGCTTTCTTCTTCCTTCTTTCTCCTTTCCTCATCCGCACGGCGTTGTTCAGCATCTTTTTTCTTTTGGTCTACAAGTCTGCGGCGTTCCGTTTCCTTCCTTCCCTTTTCCGCCAATCGAACGCGCTCCATCTCCTGCAAGATCCTCTGCTGCTGTTTGACGAGCTCGCTCATGTGTTTCTGAACATCTTTCTCTGTCAGTGTAATGTGTCTAGTGAGCAGCCATCGCACCGCGATGCGATTGACCTTCGGCTTCATCTCTGCTGACGAGAAAACAAAGGTCGCCGTTTCCTGGCCTGGGAGTGCTCGGATTATTTCTTCAGACTGCTTCTCACCTGCAATGGGTTCAAGAATTCTTTCCAGTACTTTCAGTGATTGCTCGCTGCTGATTCTCCCTGAGGCAATTGTGTTGAATTGCTCGAATGCTTTGTAATCGATATCCTTTGGGCTTTGAGTGGCGATTAGACATTCCACTCCATACTTCCTCGCCTGTCTGAAGAGGAGGAGGAAGGTTTCCTTGGGACCTGGAGCTCTCATTCCAGCTGGTATGAAGGGTGCCGCTTCATCCTGGAAGAGGAGTAGTCTGGGTTTACTCGTAAATCCTTGCCTTAACATCCAAGAATATAGTTGGTTCAGAACTATAGCGATGAAGAAGTGTTTTTCCTCCTCACTGCGCAAAGTCTTCAGAAACAGAACATTGATTGGTGTCTTCCCGTTCACGGGCCTAATCAAATCGTCAAAATCAATCTGGCCCTCTTCTTTGAAGAGCAGCTGGGACGAGCCAACAGTAAGAGCCCTAATTGTAGACGCTAGTTTCTGGCGCTCTGTGAATTTCATATAGGGTTCAAGGTCGACTCCGATTTCTTCTTTGTCCATAATGAGCATATTCGCAAGATCCTTCAATGTGCCAATTTCCTTCTTGGGATTCTCCCAGATGCTTCGGAGAAGCTCATAGGTCGCCGCGAATGACTTGCTCTCCCACGACTTTGAGAGGCCTGCAACCTTTGCCAAGACTTTGACAAGGGTTCTTGCAGAGTTGTCAAGAAGTCTTATGACGTCATCCTGGTCCGCTTTCCTGTCAGGCAGCTTCAAGGGGTTAATCGAGATTGCTAATCCTTTGCTACTTGCTGGGGTGTATACGCGTACTATGACCTTGTCCAAGTACTCCTTCAGGCGTTCTGGAGACACACCTTTCGATTGGAGTTCTTTGGGGTCCCCCGGTAGCATTAACGAGGCGATGTCACCTTGCGGGTCGAACGCTAGAACGGGAATGCCCTGCATTGCAGCTTCTTCTATGACGGCCTTACTGAGTACTGTCTTACCAGACCCCGTTGATCCGAATATGCCACCATGTCTTCGAAGAAGGTTCACACTAATCTCGAACTTATCTTTGGTCCGCTTTCCTTCCTCATCTAGGTAAAAACCTAGCCATAGCTTGCTGTCTGCCATATGTCACACCAGCTTCAATCTATCTTGTTGGGGCATGAAGAACACTTGCCTCAACTAGTTACGAACAACGGATATGTACTAGCATTTAATACATTTGCTGAGAGATTACACTGATTTCATATTCTACTTCAAACTGTCCTGAAAGCTGGACAATTCAAGATGGAAAAACGCATCAATCGATGCAATAGCCCACAAAACGCATGACCCGGATGGATGACTATCCCCGTACACCTGTTGTGGCACTGTCTTGATCTTTACCATCACTTTTTCCGAGTTTGCCAAGCTTGTTCATAATCTTGTCAAACACAGAAGGATCATGTGTTTCATAAAGTGTTAGTCTTGCTATTTCTTTTTCAATCGATTTTATCATACGATCTGCTTTGTCAAATGCCGTCTTAGCTATTGTATATGCCTCGCTATTGTCTGGATTTATTGCCCTAGGTGCGTGTTTGTTGAATATCCCTACTTGTTCACGCTTTGCTGCGTTTAGCTCTTTTATCATTCTATCTCTAGTTTCTTGGTCCATTGTTTAGCTCCTGATTGGCAAATTGAGAAAATCGGATTTAACTCTTGTTGACATATTCACATTCCTGTTTGCAAAATTTCCCAAGGGGGAAGGATGGCAAAAAAGTCCATCCTCTATTAAGATTCTACTCTCCGACAGGTTCGTATTTTCTTCCCAACGCGAATGCCATGATGAATACGAGGGCAACAGCGAAGCCACCCAGTGAAACACTCGCCCACTCGTATGAAAGAGTAATCATTATCCAATCAAGGAGTAACATAAGCCCTGCCATGATTGCTCCTAGCAATAGCGAAACGAGCATGAATCGTGAAGTCATCTCTTTCACTTGGGACATGTCCGCGCCTTCAGTTATTGTTGAGCTGAAGTAGGTAAAGACGAATAGAAACACGTAAGCTATCACAATCATTGAAGCTGTACGGAAAAGGCTATCCTGGGAAACGGCCAAATCGGGAAAGATTCCGTAAATTAGAATGGTTGCAATGGCCATGATGAAAACAAACATGTTAGCGACCAGTTTGTCTTCCGGATGCACAAATCCTGTGACCTCTGTAAACGTGTTGAGTACGGCGAAGATTAGGACTAGAACAAGCAACCCTGCAGCCACCGTCCATGTACTGATTCCAACCCACGCCAAATCTGTTATCCCTAACAGTAGATAGTGCAGTATGGCTGCAAAAGCCAACACTGCGAGACCTATCCCTGCGATTAAATTAGCAATAGTAGTAAGCCTAGCCATGATTACGCTCTCCGTTATGAGCTTCTATCGCGTTGAGGGATGTGCTCGCTATTAACCTTTGCTCAATT
>JABCTJ010000097.1 GCA_018238375.1 Candidatus Thorarchaeota archaeon | reverse complement strand
GAGGGTATGTAACAGCTGCAGAAAACCTGCACAAAGCTGGACATCTCTTAGATGAATAGCGAATCGAAGACCCTTTTTTGTAGGTGTTAATATACTCCAGAGAGGGACCTGTACATGTAGTGTCAGTCCAGGACGAGAATCAAGTCCAAGGATGACTCTACTGTCACCGTCAGTTGGCCGGGGACGTAAAATGCCCGTGGAGAGGACGTGAAACTATTCGCAGATCCAGTAGGATCTGCAGAGCAGACCTCAATGAATCAGGAACCGAACATCAGTCAAGGACATTGATGTCTAGGATTGTACAAGTTTCGGGCAACGGTGGACACTCAATACATGTCATGCGGATAGTCTTCTGTTGAGCGCTCATCATTCTGCATTAGTCTTGCCGTCATTCTAATATGATTCCCAATTTCCGGACCATATCTTTGTATCGATTCCGAATAGTGACCTCAGTCACTCTCGATGCATTGGCTATCTCCCTTTGAGTCCGTCTATCATCTTCAACGATTCCTGCAATATAGAGTGATGCACCTGCAATCCCACTGGGGTGTTTGCCGACAGTGATTCCTGTCTTCTTGGCCCCAGCGATAATGGATAAGGCCTTTCGAACAGTTCTGCCCTCAAGGCTTAAGTCTGAAGAGATTCTGGATACAAAGTTCCTTGCGGAGGGTAGAGGGGCACGAATGTCAGCGCCTCGAAGGATGAGTCTCACACATCGGGCAAGACTCTTTCTCTCAACTTTCGCGTGGGCTGCAATCTCGTCTAGCTGCCTTGGAGTTTCATGAACACGACAAGAGAGATAGATTGAAGCAGCAACCATGCCATCGATGGAGTGACCTCTAACGATGCGTTTGGCTAATGCTCTCCTGTAAATGAATGCTGCCGTTTCCTTGATCCTACTCGGGACACCAAGCTGAGACGAGAGCCTATTCATCTCCACGAATGCCACTTTTAGGTTTCTCAGATTCAAGCCATGTGTCCAGCTTCGGATTTGCCATTTGCGCATCCTGTAAATTGCTGCCCGCCCGTGTCCCGTAGTGCAATATCTACTGGCATCCCCGTAGCTACGCCCGATGGTTGTGCTAAGGCCCTTATCAGCTATTGTGAGTCTTGGCGGTGCGCCAGTTCTGGCCCTTGCAGCCCACTCCTCAGCTGAGAACGCTCTCCACTCAGGACCCGTGTTCAACTCGTGTCCCGTTGCAACACAACCACAAGAAGTGCAAATACTCTCGCCCCGTACCGGATCTCTGTAAAAGTTCCTACAACCACAGGCGATGCAAACCCGTTCGTTCTTCATTTGATTGATCGGATATCCAACTTGCCGTACCATGGAATACTTCCCGTTTCTCCTTCTCTCGGAACCCGAATGCAAGCAGGCTGTCAACAACGAGCAAATGCGAACACACTCCGAGAGGGGTTATTATTGTATCATTACCAATCATCCAAAGGAGTGTGGATATATAAACAGTAAGCTAATCCAGCTCGGAGAAAATGCTCGCGAACAATCGATGATTGGCTCCGTTCTTGGTGATTTCATGATAACTCGCGGGGATCTTAATCAAGAATTCCTGATTATTCCTACCAACTAGTTTTTGGACTGGTTGATGTATCTTAGCCGACAGGCAAAATGCGCGTTTGACCGGGCCATCGAAGCCGGTATCTTATATGTGCAGTCTTCGTATTAATCTTGCAGAAACAATGTATGATGCATGCAAGTAGCGGATGGAGAATTTAAGAACAATCGATGCTCTTGAAAACATGCTTCATCCACGAAAGTCTGCTAGTTTAAGAAAAATGTGATATGTATGAATTCTGTTTCAGAACCAGTAAAAGCAACTATTTCGGAATTACGACCAAGAATGAAGAACGTCACGGTTACCTTCAAGGTAATCGGGAAAGGAGAAGTCCGAGAAGTCAACTCAAGACGTGACGACGAAACGCACAGAGTACAAGATGCTATCGTAGGCGACAGTTCGGCCGTAGTCACGGTCCCGCTTTGGGACAATAGTATCGAAGAAGTGAAAGTAGGCGAAAGTTATATACTTAAGAACGGTCACACCGGATTGTTTCGATCCAATCTCCGTTTGAAGATTGGTCGCTACGGCGAGATTAATGAGGCCGAAAATGAGGTCGAGAAAGTCAACGAGGATACCGACATGTCTGTCGAGGACCATGAAACGTACGGGCGTCGTCGCGATGCAAGCTACGGCTACCGTGACTCCAGACGTGGTGGTTACGGTGGATACAATAGCCGCAGCGGCTACAGAAGTTACAATAGCGGTTACCGACGACGCCGACGTTAGGTATGCCAAGAAGTATGGGTCCGAGTTACCCCGGATCCCCGCCATTCGTTGTTAGTGAAGACAAGGCAGTAGCTATGGTCGTATCCGTGTCCGTAAGTCCCTTCTCCCTCATCCTCGCCCCTCCAGCCAATCACGACCTCACCTTCGAATCGCAGGACCCGCGACAATGCTCGTCCCACATCCCAAGCGAGCGTGGTAACCCCGTTTCCTCTAAGGTTGGAGACCTCCACAACCACGTACGCATTCCGCTTGAGCATTGGCTTCAGCTGGGTGAAGACCGCTTGCATCTCATCAAGATACCGATGATAGGTCCCCGGTTGTGTATAGGCCGTCAATGGGTTCTCTGCATGCTCTTTCATCATATAGGGAGGCGATGTCATGGAGAAATCAATCTTAGGGAGATTGAATGTGCTGAGTTTTCGGGAATCTCCATGTGTTAGGTTCTCTTTGTTCACAAGGTGTGATCGGACATACTTGTAACGCTGCTCATCATACTCGATACCGTATGGTATGCGCCCCATCTCCTCTGCGACGAACAGCGTTGTTCCAAGCCCTACGAACATGTCTAGGACAATATCTCCAGGTTTTGTGTACAGTGCAAGGAAGTACTCGACCAATGACTCGGGGTATCGGTTATCGTCAGACTGGAGGTTCTCAGGCAACTCTCTACGTTTCAAGTTGTCAAGAGTTATGAATGTCTTCAAGTTCCCGCCTCCAGAGCGATCTAGGATCAGCTGATGGGAGAGTAGCCCTTCCTGAGAATCGTGTCCACAGCCTCATCAGACTGTTCCGGGGTATCCTTGTTGTAATGCGTCCCTCGACTCTCTTTGCGCATTCGAGCCATCTTCACAATCAGCTCCGCGTATTGTGCAATGTTTCGTAGCTCAATAAGATCAGGGGTGATGATGAAATCCCAGTATGCTTCGTTAAT
>JABCTJ010000091.1 GCA_018238375.1 Candidatus Thorarchaeota archaeon | reverse complement strand
CCTGCTTGTATCGGAGGGTCTGTAGCCTTTGCCCACCAAACCTCTGCTCCCACCTTCACCTTGCCCTTCGGATTCAGATCAGTTAGAGCAATTACTATTTCCGGGTCATAGGTGACTTCTGGCCACTTTTCGTAGTTCCTCAGGAATGCCATGTAGAGCACCATCATCCCCCCGATAGTAACTGCCATCATGATAGCAGTTGTTCTATTCGACGGATCTGCGATTGATGCGAGCAATATCGCCAAGCCGTAGATTGGAAACAGTTTCAGCGACATCTTTGCATCAATCAGACTTCCCTCGAGTGCGCCTCCTCCAGTGAAGAGAGCGAACATCAAGTAGAGGACTGCTCCTACGACGACCAGCATCCAGATCTCAAAAACGAAAGATGGGTTCAAAACGATCTGGAATACAAACAAAATGATGACGATAGGGATCGTCACCTGTGCCATCGCCTTTCCAGTGGCTGGCTCGACTGTGACAACTAGGAGAGTGAGGATGACTGCCAGGAGAATCAATCCCACGAATGGGTCGTGAATCATATATCCTACGACCAAGCTCACCGCTGATAGCATCACGAGAACGATGAATATCTTAATCCAAGCGTCTATCTTGTCCACCTCATTATGACACAGGCTGTGTCTATTTCTGCACCATCCCCTTGTCCTTCGGCATTTTCATGCCACCGGTTCCAGCGCTCAACGCTACCGCCGTAGCAGCAGTCGTTCCAACCTCCGGTATTGTAGCTGGCACCATGATAATCAGGTTAGCGTTCTTGGATATTTCTTGCATAATATTCCAAGTCCGCAGAACCAAGCCAACCTCAGATTGCTCGTACTTCCTGGCCGCCAGAAGCATATTCTCAGAAGCTTCGAGCTCGGCCCTAGCTAGTGTGACTCGCGCTCTGCGCTCCCTCTCGGCCTGTGCCTCTCTGCTCATTGCGTCTTGCAGTGCCGACGGGATGACGACATCTCGTATCTCTACCGCTGTTACTTTAACTCCCCAATGCTCTGTCTTCTCGTCAATGAGTTCCTGCATGTGTTCTGCAATCTGATCTCTCTCGGAGAGCAGTTCATCAAGAGTGATTTTGCCGATGGTCTCTCGTAGCGTGGTCTGTGCTGCGAGTTCGACCGCAACAGCGTATCTCTCGACGGTCAGAATCGCCTTCTCCACGTCAATAACACGGAAGTACATCACCGCATCAACGACAACTGGGACATTGTCTTTTGTCAAAGACCGCTCAGTCTTGAAAGCGTAGGTCAGAAGCCTGAGAGAGACCTTCATTGCAATCTTATCAAGCATTGGCACAACGAAAATAATTCCGGGCCCCTTGATATGCTTGAACTTGCCAAGCCTGAGTATGGCTACTCTTTCCCATTCTTTCAGCACCTTAATGCCGCTTGCGATGAACAGCAACGCAAAGAACGCGAGTAGTACAATCGCGAATGTAAGCATCATTAAATCTATTTGCAATTTTATTTTCTCCTATACACACGCCCTGCGTGTGCCTCAACTACGGAAGCGGGTTTAACTCCAGTTCCCTAGTAATGCTATCGCGCGAATCCATATGAAGTTTCGTTTATCACTGCGCTATTTCAATGGGACTTGCTAAACATGTAAGAGCTTAAACGCCATCGGAAGGACAGTGGCGCGGGTTAGCACGCTGCTTTTTCCCGCTAACGGGTTGAACCCCTATTCCCATGTAGCACTACTACATGAAGCTTAGTTTCAAGGTATAGTACTCGGACAGTCAGCTACTCCTTTGGGATGACCCCTCGCTAGAAATGGACCTTCCGAATCCTTTTGTGTTTCGTTACTCCTCCAAGTCGATGAAATCTGCAGTTGCAGAACCCGTAGTGCTTAAGGGAGTTAACGGCAGCTGGAAATAAGCCGCCGGAAAGCTCTCAACTACAGCTCGCAGGAGTACAACCACTATTAGGGCTCCGAGGACTCTCTCGATGGGATATACGAGGGCTCCTAGCACGAACCAAGACACGACCAATGATACGTCAAAGCCTGCAATATACACCAGATAATAGGAACCTATCGCAGAGCCCACGGCTTGATCAAGCGTAACGGAAACTAGGGCTAACAAGAACAGAGCTCTGGCTGTTACTGTCTGTTTCAGTTCGAGCTCGGCGCTAATCCTTCCCGAAACCTGTGGAACTACCAGAAGAAGTGAGAGCACGAACGCTATCGCGTGGAACCACACAAATTCTGGGACCTGTTGCCCAACTGGGCTCAGTAAGTAGAGGAGCATGGCGACTATGTATATTATCGGTACGAAGATTGTTTTCTTCGCTCTTATCAAGCCCGCAGCTAGCGCACCAGCGCTGGTAGCTATGGGTGTAGCAAGTCCAATGAGTGCAATCTCTGGGTTGACGAAGATTCCCAAGTAGGATCCAATGAGAACAGCTATAGTACCGAAGAATGGACCAAGAAGGAAGCCCACTATTGGAGCAGAAAGCATACCGAATGAAATTAGACCCGACCCGCTTACACTGAGGCTGAATGGGATCAGTGTTATCACAAGATGTATAGCAGCAAATACACCTGTCAAAGCCCATGGGTAGGCTCTTGAACGAATGAATCTTGACATTCTATCCTCTCCGCTCATTTCTTGTAGTTTGGCTGACTACATGAGCGATTCTGTGCATATCAGAACATATCATTCCGGCATTTGAAATTATTGGGCCATTCTGAGCTGAGTGATAGCGTCCACTTTCAGACCATCCTGCAGTTTCAACCGAAAAGTCGAGAATATAGGCAAGAATCTGCGGATATCTAAGATCTAGTTGTTGGACGACACCACTACCCATAAGAAAAGGGCACCAATTATCCAGATAAAAAGCCCGGCTCCAAGAACGATTCCCAGCGTTGCTCCCAATCCAGAAGAGCCAAGGTTCACGTGCATGTTGGTGAACTGCTTGTAGCCACCTACATACTTGGTTTCGTAATCACAGTGGAACTCCTTGTCAGTGATTGCACCGCATATCTCGCATACGAACCTGTTCTGTGCAATGGCACCTAGGAGACTGTCAAGGTTACATCCGATGAATGCTGTAAGCACTGAGAGCGGCACAATAAACAGCAATTGCTCAACAGAAGATACATACACACTTGCTGGATTCAATACTGCAAAGACCAAGGCAACCAAACCTATTATTAGACCAGCCGCGACCGCAACTAACTCCCCTAAGAGTGAAACTGCGCCTATGGTCCCTGCTGGTACCTTTCTCCTTAGGTTAGTAATTAGTCTTGGTTTTGATTTGCTGAAAACTCCGATTTCACTCGCTAGAGTGTCAGCCGAAGTTGTGGCCACAGCTCCCACAAAACCTCCAAACATCCAGAATGGATCAACGGGTATTACTGATTGCGCCGCAAGTTGAATACCGATAGCGAAAATCATTGGGATGATGCCGCTTCCGAAGACATTCTTCCAGCTTCTTCTACCCTTGCCTTCCTGAGCAAGATCCTTCTTTGCCTTTGCTTTGTACTTGTATTTCGTGGCTATTCCAGCGCTGATGAAGAAAAAGAGAAGAACCACAAAGGCAGGAGGTCCACCTGCAGCCCAGACCGTGAACCCTACGATGAACGCAGCGATTAGACCAGATATATCAACAAAACGAACCTTGTATGTCAAAACTCCCAAGAAGCCCATTACAATCATGCCTGAAACCACTGGGTGTGACAATAACTCTAACAACATCCGGTTCACGTCTTTGTATTCTTTACCATGTTATTCGGTAATCGCATTATTATTCATCGACGATTGTTCTATGAGCATATATTAGTTGATGGTCAAGTTGACTGATTAACTCAAGGCGCTCGCCCTGCTCCTATTATACCTTTCCAGCGAATATTACAAATCGTCGAAGTTTGAATCGCTAGAATTGCTAATTCCATTGGGGCAGGAGCCTGAATTTGCGCAAAACGACTTCCGTCCCAAAGGACATGAGCTAGTATACGGCGAAGGTCTTCTTTTCGCATTTAACGGCGCGCGTAGGCAACGATATCTCTCCGTGAATGATTGTTGCATCCAAGTAGTACCCCGTAATGGTTTCCAACTTGGGGGTGGTCCAACGAACCTCAGACTTGAACTCAACTTCAGATTCGGGGATCGGCAATCGGAATTCCTTTACTACTTCTCTTTTGGACATCACGCGCAGAGAAACCGTCAAGTTTTCCCAACCTCGCTTAACGGCCTGAACACGAACTCCAATCACGATATTTGACTCACGCGGAACAAGGCCCGGTATCTCCTGGCCCCTATCATCCTTGATGGAGAAACGCACATGGAAGAGTGGGTCTTCAATCGCTTTCACCTTGAATCTATGCCTTTTTTCTAGAAGCATGGTTTCCAGACGCAAGGATGCTTTCAGATGCGCTGTGCTCATTTCCGCACTCAAATGTATTCTCACAGGAATCGCGAAGACGCGAGTTTCCTCAGCCGTTAGTTCAATCTCCCGAATGAATACTTCCTCTGTTCCAACTACCGACTCAAGGCCCACCGACAGCATCCCTTTCATAGATTTGGCAGACGAGTTGGTGACGTGAATCGCAGCATGAACTTGGTCATCAGGAGAAACATATGTTGGAACTCCGCTGAAGTTCAGACTAGCAGGTCTGGTTTCATCCATAGCGAGAAGCGATATTTCTGCTGTCTTGTAGTCCATCTGAACATTTGCATAATCTAACTTGGCCACAAGAGTGACGCTTGATGGCACTTTCTTCGTTTTCGGTTCAGGTATGGTGAATGGCCCATACGCAAGAGACAGGTTCCTGCTTTGCTTGACAGCTTGATTCAAGACAATGTGTTCATCATCATCTGTGAATCGTAATGACATAGTCAGAGTGGTAGGCTCTCCTTGTTCCGTGTTACGTCTTATTCTGAGCCAACCTGTCACTATGCCACCTATGTGGGATCTGTCTGACGCTTTCAACGAATCAATGCTGGTTCTGACCTCGACATGGGCTACTATGAAGCCATCAGATTCACTCGATGCAATTTCCGTTCCATTGGAAACCAGTGATGCTCGGATGGATGCAGTTCTTCGCGCCAGCATTCCCGGATCCGCTAGCGGAATCTGCCAATCGAATTTGAGCGGGGTCGACATAACTTCCAAAGCATCGGCCTCCGCTACTAGGTGCGAGTCCCCTGTATCTGTCTTGTAATGAACAATCAATCTTGAACCCTTGGGTATTTCGTGTTGTTCGGCTTTGAGCACCACCTCGCCTCGTAGCATCCCCCCCGGACTGTGTGTTCCTTTGAGATTCGCTTGAATGGTTATTTCTGGGCCTCGTTTCACAAAACCAATGTAGAAGGGCTTTGACGTGCTAAGTGCGATTATACTCTTATCATGATCAATCAATCTGATTCGCAGAACGCATCTCTCGACCCCTTTGGAGGCTTCTGCAGATACCACAAGAGGTGGCAGGTCAGATGATTCAAAGAAGAGAAGGTCTCCTCCCTCAATGACAACAGGGTAGTACATATTGGCAATGACAGTTTCTCTTTTTGGACTAATTACTGCAATCTCACAAGTGACTGTAGTTCTTGTGGGGTAGTTCGTGTCTATCTCACCAGAAAACAGGATTGGAGTCCTGCTATCCGCAAATTGCGTGGTTGTAGCAGGTTTGACGCTTGCTGTCATCCAGTATGTATTGATAGTGCTTCTCAGGTTGATCTCTTTGCCAGCGACACCGATTGATGCAATGATATTGTAGGCATGGACCTGACGCTTAGTTGGGAACGTGATCCGAGCGACATGAATCTCGCCCGATTCGATTCTTGAGATTGGCAGGATGTTCTGTTCTATGGCATTTCTTTCAGAATCTTCTATCCTGTAAGATACAGTGAGATTGTGGAGGTCTCGGTCGATTCGATTTCGGATAGATAAGTCGAATCCTGCTTCTTGACCCGCGAAGACCCTATCCTTATCAGTTATGATCTCAGGTTCGAGACCCTTCCACCAACAAAGCCAAGTTGGAAGTTGAGGGGCTCCTTCTAGCGGGTCGTAAAGCCAGTTGGTGCAGCATTCCCTTGTGATACTTCCTAGGCGTCCAAGTAATGTGACCATGTTTTGTTCTGATTTTGCGTAGACATCAAGCTGGTAATCCGCACATGTAGTTCTCGGCTCCACGAACTCGCTCCCAAACACCGAAACCATCAAAGGCTGCATAAATGGGTTATCAATCGCTCTCATATCTTCGAGCTCATCTCTAATGAGGTAGAGCATCGATGCAACAGCATCTCCCATGAATCGATTCTGCCGGTTATTGTCTAATGTTCCATCATCGTTAACTGGATGGTTGTAGATCTCTGTAAACTCTGGATTCTTGCTATCCTCTCCTGGATGGAATGGTCCCCATAGACCGGCCGCAACAGCAGAAGCCCTGTTGGCAGCAATCGACTTGGCGCCCATATCTGGAATCGGCACACCTTTCGCGGATAGTCGTATGGCCTTCAGGGCGAGAGCCTGCAAGATTAAGGCGATACCAACCCTTCGAGGGACTGATAACTGTGTGTCAAAAACTCTTACTTCTATTGTACCATACTCCGTGAACGGGTACATATCTACCATTCTTGCGAAGCTACGATTAACGTGCTTAGCAAAGAATTCCCTGTCTGGTTCTTTCATGTAAGGTATAAGCTCGAACTCATTTGTGGGTCCCATTTGTGTGGTATTCCTGAGAAGCCTGATTGATCTTTTGCATCTTGGAGCGCGTGTTCTTCCTTCTGAGTCGATATGGACCTCGTCTGTGGGCTTCTTATTTTCAAATGGGGAATTTACGGACAGCGCAATCAGATGAGGAGTGAAGTTTCGGATCATATTGTAGACCGCGAGGCGTGAACTCTCTTCGATCTCTGGGCTAAGGATATGATGATGTTCTCCAAATGAAAGGTTCCTCATGTATTCCTGGGTGGGATTCAAGCCAGTTGAAATGAGCAGCACACGCATGTCCTTAGGCAGCGCATCATATGAGATTGCGATGAGTGTCTGAACCCACCAGGCAAGTTCTTCTTGTGTTGTGCATGGAGGTGTTGCCACTTCGAGTATCCACGTCAGGCTCGTGACATTCGGATCGTGACCGATAATGGTGTATTCCTTTGCCTCCCCTGCTGGGTCCTCGTAATTCACAACAATTCTGGAACCACGCTCACCTTCCTCAGTTTGTGATGAGTGCCTATACTTGCTTCTAACTGAGGGCACACTTGCCGCTCTAATCCTCTTGTCAAGTAGATTCTTCGCGCTGGACACTAGTCTATCGAATACCTCTAGGATCTTCTCCCCGCGGAACCAGTTTCCATCTCTCATAATGACTTGGAGTTCAACCTCGATACCATGTGGGAACGGCAATTGCATTTCCGCTGTACCTGCCGTTTCCTTAGTCATATCTAAGCACCTAGTGTCCTTGGAGGGATTCAAGTATCTGTGTCACGATGTTGGGCTCGCACGCCACAGACATCGATAGCGTTAGTTCAAATACCAGCAGATTGGTTTTAGTTGGTAATGCTTTCGTAATGGCATAAACCAGTGGTCCCCCTCCGTACTCTCCACTGTCAGACAATACGTGCACACCGAATTCTCCAAGAGTCTTCTCCAAGCGCTTGAATCGTTTCCTGGAGCCCTTGCTATACCTCTTTCCTATGACTATGATACGATTGGATTCAAAAGGACTAATCATTTCATCCCATCTGAGATTGACTACAAACGAACTGTCATCCAATGCTGGCAAAATCTCGGATTCGATTATTCTCACGACCTTGTCACATGTTTCCACGGATTCCATGGAGTCACCTAGTCTAATTATCGAAGGCATCCCACGCCCTCTCGCCTTCATTTGATTCAGTGCTGGCTGCAGTGGGTCGTTTTGCTTCAGAGTCGAGGGAATGCAAATGACCCCCGGTAGGTTTCCCACAACGTACTCGCCTGCAGAGATGAGGTCTTTCATGAGGTGCGAGTTCTCCAATGATGTCAGGTGTTTTTCCATGAGGGTCAACGAGTGAGAGATGCTCTCCATTGCACGAATTGTTCTCATAAGATTGTATTCCAGGGATTTCCTGACGGGCGCACTACTCATAAACCTCGAACCACCCCAATCTGACTGTCTTCAGGATTCACAGTCTTCGCGAGCTGTTATTACCTTTGTTGGCACTCTGGTAAATGATTCACGAGATGATCTATGCGTCTGCAACTTTTTCAAGGACCGCCTTGGCTTTCTTGCGGAGACCCTCTAATCTATACCATGCAGATTCTCTCCCTTTACGTTCCAATAGGAGTCTGATAAGTTCCTGATAATCAAATTCAGTCATATCTGTTAGAAGCGTCAAGGCTTCCTTATCTTTGAAGTGCTCTGCATTGACCCTGCCATCACGAAATCGTCTGGTGAGAGGGTACAGGGCCTTCTCTGCAGACGCAACCTCTATACTTGCCTTATGGTAGTTTGTTTTCCGGTCCTTTGTTAGGTACCCTCCGAACATATACGTCAGCACCGGCCTATGTGACCAGCGAGTTTTCTCATCCAGCGCATCCATGGCCTTCTGGAAATGCTCGTTAGCGTTAGAGATGCATTTCTTGATTGCTTTCACCACTCGAGGTCGGTCAATTACTTCAGTCATATGAACGCCTCACGATAGCGTGAGCTTTCGTGTGTGTCGCCTAAGAGCGAGTTGATGTTTATGGGGTAGTTGGCTCGCCAAGCTCGCCAGCAAAGTGGCATACCACATAATGACCTTCGCCCATGCCCCTGTCTTCGGGATTCACAATCTTCGCGAGCTGTTATTACCTTTGTTATTACTCTAGCAAATGGTTCACGATATGATCTAATCGTCTGCAACTTTTTCAAAGACTGCCTTAGCTTTTTTGCTGAGCTCATCCAATCGATACCATGCCGATTCTTTGCCTTTGCGTTCCCATAGTAATTTGATTAGTATCTGGTAATCGAATTCAGTTAGATCTTTTAGAAGCGACAATGCCTTCTCATCTTTGAAGTGCTCTGCATTGACCCTGCCATCACGAACTCGCTTGGTGAGCGGAAAAAGGGCCTTCTCTGCGGACTCAATCTCTAGTCTTGCTGTTCGATACATTCTCTTCGGGTCTTTCAACAGGTATCCTCCGAAGAGTGATGTCATCCCTGCCCCAAGTGACCCGCGACCTATCTCATCCAGCGAGTCCATAGCCTCTTGGAAATGCTCGTGAGCGTTAGAGATGCATTTCTTGATTGCTTTTAGTACTCGAGGTCGATCGGACACTTCAGTCATATGAACGCCTCACGATGACGTGAGTCTTCGTGTGTGCCGCCCAAAAGCGAGTTAAGGTCTATAGGTTGGTCGGTTCACCAAGCTCGCCGGCAAAGTGGCATGCCACGTAGTGACCTTCACCCATATCCCTGTCTTCAGGAGCCTCACGCACACAAATCTCCTGAGCGTAAGGACACCTTGGATGGAACCTACAGCCCGTTGGAATGTTGATTGGGCTTGGCGGTTCTCCCTTGAGTGACTCAATACGTCGCTTCACAGTAGGGTCTCCAGAAGGCACCGCAGAGATTAGAGCCCGGGTGTAGGGGTGTTGCGGCTCAAATGCAACAGCATGCGCTGGGCCGATTTCAACAATGATTCCCAAATACATGATCCCAATGCGATCTGCTATGTAGCTTGCTACCGCTAAGTCGTGTGTGATGAACAGATAAGTGAGCCCAAGATCTTCCCTGAGTTTCAGTAGAAGATTGAGAATCTCTGCTCGAATTGAAACGTCCAGCATTGATACTGGTTCGTCAGCAACCATGAACTCGGGGTGAAGGATTAGTGCTCTAGCGACTGATATCCTCTGTCTCTGTCCTCCTGATAGTTCGTGGGGGTACCTGTCGATGAAGTCTTCTGCTGGAGTGATAGCAACACTCTCTAAAGCCTCTAGCACACGCTGTCTCTTCTGACTGGGTGTCATCGGAATCTTATGTACAACGAGTGGCTCTGCGACAATGCTATGGATGCTCTGCTTTGGATTAAGAGATTCGTACGGATCTTGAAAGGTGATTTGCATTCGCTTTCTCAAGTCCTTCATCTCAGTACGATCCAATGTGGCCAAGTCTATGCCCGCATAGGTTACAGATCCATCTGTAGGGGCTTCAAGGTAGAGGAGGCATCGACCTGTGGTTGTCTTACCGCAGCCTGACTCACCTGCTAGAACCAGAATTTCTCCCTTCATGATGTCAAAGGTAACACCATCGACAGCCTTCACGAAAAGCTCCTGCTTGTACAACATTGACGAGAGGAAGCCAACATTTACTGGGAACCACTTGCGCATGCCGCGTATCTGAACCAGGGGTTCTCCATCTGCAATATCTTCGGCCCGACCAAGTGCTCTTGAATAATCTTCAATTGTCATTCTATGAACCTCCTCAACTTAGGTCTACGGTGATTTCTCCTTTCAACTGCTCAGCAAAGTGGCATGCTACCCATCTTCCAGGATCGATTTCATCGAAGGAAGGTTCTTCCTTATTGCAGATGTCCTTTGCGTACGGGCACCTCGGGTGGAATCGACACCCTGTTGGCGGTTCAATGAGGTCTGGAGGTGAACCCGGAATAGATGAGAGTTTCTTATGCTCAGCTTTCACCATGCTCGGAATGGCAGCTACCAGACCAGCCGCGTAAGGATGGATTGGCTCCTTGAATACCGATACAACGTCTGCGAGTTCCGCAATACGGCCGGCATACATGATTGCTGTTTTGTCACAAGTTTCCGCGATAACGCTCAAGTCGTGCGTGATTAGGATTAGTGATAGACCTAGATCTTTCTGCAGCTTCTGCATAAGCTTCAATATCTGGGCTTGAATTGTTACGTCGAGAGCTGTGGTAGGCTCGTCTGCAATCACAAGGTCCGGATTACAGGCTAGAGCCATTGCAATCATGGCTCTCTGGCGCATGCCTCCGGAAAATTCGTGTGGGTAGTTGTGAATTCGAGATGGGTCAAGACCAACCATTTCGAAAAGCTTTGAAACACGGTCGAGAGCTTCTTCCTCTGTAACATTCTCGTGCATCAGAATGGCTTCTGCAATCTGTTCACCAATCTCGAATACTGGGTTCAGCGCATTCATGGCACCTTGGAACACGATTGCCACATTCTTCCATCTGATATCTCGCATCTCACGTGCACTCTTTCTCAGGAGGTCTTCTCCCTTGAAGAATATGTTACCACCTACGATGTTAGCTGCTGGCGGTAGCAATTGCATAATTGAGTAAGCAAGGCTAGACTTACCACAACCTGATTCGCCGGCAAGCCCAATGGACTCTCCTGACTCAAGCTGTAGGGATACATTGTCGACTGCTTTGACCAAACCCTTTTGGGTCTGGTAGTACATTC
>JABCTJ010000056.1 GCA_018238375.1 Candidatus Thorarchaeota archaeon | reverse complement strand
CATGAATATGAACTCATGAGAAAAGCCTTCCTTCGTGCGTACCTAGAGATAGAAGATATCTCCAATGAGTATTCTCTTCAGCTGACCATCGCTGTCCTCTACCTCCAATGACCCATCAGGTCCAACGCCGAGAGCGAGTCCTTCGATGATTTCAAATCCATCACGAACGCGTACTAACCTGCCAATGGTGCTGCTGTAGCCAGTCCACTCATCAAGGATTGAGCTAAACGATGAATCTGCCACCACTCGACTGAGTCTTGAATCGATTCCGCTAATAATGGCTGAGATGAGATTCTCTCTTGACGTTTCTCTACCAATTTCGCTGAGAATCGTAGTAGTGTTATCGTATAGCTCAGCTGGCAAGTCTTCTCTCTTCACATTCTGGTTGATGCCGACCCCAATAACGGCTAATAGACTGCCATTAGTCGAAACGGTTTCACTGAGAATGCCGCCCAGCTTTCGTTCACCAACCAAGATATCATTGGGCCACTTTAGAGAAACCTCCAAACCAATAACCTCACGAATCTCTGTGGCAATTGCACAAGCTGTAAGGAACCCCAACAATGGCGCATTTTCGTCTGCGATTCGGGGCTTCAGCACGATAGAGAAGTAGAGTCCACCCAATGGGGAATGCCAAGTCCTATCATGTCTCCCTCGTCCGTGGGTCTGCAGATCAGCAACTATGACTAGTCCTTCTCCGAGGCCTCCTTCTACCATGACCCTAGCCAAAACGTTCGTTGACTCTGTCTGATTCACACATACAATGTTCGGCTCAAGCAGAACCAAATCAATTCCATTCAGGATAGCCCGAGGATCGACTGCATTCACGCTCCATCTAGCGCCATCAGACCGCTCTAGATGACTCCCGGTCATACCTTTAACTTCTATGTACAATGATGACTTATATTGTGTGCGGGATAGCAGTGTTGCTATTGGGTGTGAGAGGACAATGGCGAGCTTTGCAGGTGCAGTAATCCTTCGTGACCTCAACAAGACGCTACTCTTCAAAAACAGGGACTTGTACTCCACCTCCCATAGGGATGTGCTTTTTCATGATGTCGATGGATTTGGTGTGAGAGGAATCGACATGGTTACAGGCAAGATTAGTGGACTCTCGATTGGTGTGAACCGATACGGTCTTGCAGTGGCAAATAGCCACGTCATGGGCACGGAGGACCCAACGTATGATATCCTCACCGAACAGATACTTTTGTTTGCCATAGATGCTGAGGACGGTCTTAGAATGACTGTGGACCAGCTAAAGAGCGGCCGGAAATTCCAGTGGGGAAACCTCATTCTTGCAGACCACGACAGTATGCTTGCTATTGAGATTGCAGGGAACGACCATTCAATCGAATGGTCCGAACGGAAAGTGCTCCGCGCGGGACATCACATCATGCTTGATACTAAGGAGGTTCTTAATCAGCATTTGAACTCAAGGGGTGTTGATAGCTTTGTGAACTCGACAATACGAGTTGACCGTGGCTATGAGCTATTCAGAAATGTTACCAGCGTTCAAGGCGTTTTTTCCGCTCTAAAGGACCACGGTGAAGGTCCAAGTCAGTCGAGTATCTGCAAACACAGCTCTAGTGAGGGGCAAATGTCTACAGTGACGAGCTACGTAGTGGAGATAGATCACCCAGGTGAGAATGGTCGACCAAAGGTTGTGTTCCATGTTGCCAGAGGAAATCCCTGCACTGCAACTTATACAGCAATCCCACTGGTATTCCCAGCTGATGAGGATGTAATAAGCCGCGCAATGGAAATGTACTTCAGATGATATCTGAAGTGGCTTCGATTTCTTCCGCTAGTGTAACTTTGACTTTCGCGATTGTTTCAATCTCCTGTTCCTCATTCTTGAAGAAATAGTAGAACATGACAACCGCTAGAACGTAAAGTCCTGAAACTAGCAAGTAGGGCTCTTTGTACAACCCAGCTGCAAGAAACCATCCACCGATAATCGCACCTACGCCTCGAACGAACTGGTCACCCGTTCCGACAACACCCATTGCAGTGGACCGTTCCTCCTTGGTAAGTCCTTCCATGAAGAGAGTATTAGAAATAGGCCCAGCCATATTCATGAGCGTGCTCCTTGCAATGTATGCTAGGACTGCCAAGCTGAAGAAAGGTGACCAATAAAGCATCAATAGAAAAGGTATCGAAAGAGCCTCAGTAATTACAACGGTCTTCACCTTGCCAATGTGGTCAGCCATAGCTGGCGCTAGGAAGTTGCCAGCCGAGAGCACGAGAATGTTGAGCCCAAAGACCATACCAATAAGAGTAGAGTCTGCGCCCCACCATGAAAAGAACAGGTTGAAGTACATGACAATAATTCCAGCACCCATCCCAACAACTGTGATAGTGGCTGCGTACTTCACGATGAACCTCGAATTCTTGATGTGACCAACACCAAAGCTTCGAGTAACACCTGCGGGACGGTCGCGTGTCATTGGCACGACAATCAGAGTTGAGACCGCTAGGGGTAAGAGGCTAAGCCAGAGGGTTTTCCTATAGGCCCAAAAGAGTGTAGGAGCAACACCTTGTAGATCCATAAGGAGATGTGGCAGATAACCACCTAAGACACTGCCCGCAAGAACCGCAAGCAATGCAATACCGCTGCTGAATCCGAACAGGTGGGCACGCTCCTTGGATGTTGACAAGCCCGTCACGTACGGAGACCAAGCAACCATAACGAATGCGCTAGAGAAACCGAGAAGAGCCTGTGAGAACAAAAGCCAAGATGCATCGAGTACCGCATACTGAAGGGAGATAGCAAAAAACGAAACCACAGTTGATACGAGTATGATATTTTTCCTGCTTCGCCGGTCGGTAAACAATCCTGCAACGATGGAAACTCCCGCGGTGGCAAACATCGCGACAGCCAGAAATACACCGAGAAAATCGGCTTCAAAGCCAGCCTCAATCATGTAGAGATTGAAGATGACCCCTCCCATGCTCCAAGAGAAAGCACGCGTTGCATTAAATGCGATGAAGAGCTTAGCATCTGCATTGAAGAGACGCACCTTGCCAATGTAGCCAATCTCTTCATTCTCTGTCACCGGATTATCCCCTAATTTCAGAGGTGTGTGGAGGGTCCAACACTAGGTATCGCCTTTATGCGTTCCTGATGAAGCACATGGCGACTTCAACCTAGACGGCTATTGTGTATCTGTTGCATGAAACAAGTCATCCTCAGGCGAACACCGTCGCTTAACCCAAGCTAGGAAGTCATAGTAGAATCACTTCTGAACTTCGGAAAGTTTAGACGAAACTCAGCCCCTTTGCTGAATGCACCAGGCACACGGTCGTGAACCTCGATTTGTCCACCATACTTCTCGATAATTTGCTTGGCTTGGTGCAGCCCGATACCTCCGAACCGGCGAGACATGTCAAACAAACTTGCCTTCATCTTGTCAGAGATCCCAGGACCATTATCTGCAATAGCAACCACATAGCCTTTCTCTTGTTTTTGAAGGCTAATCCAGATGTGTTTCTTGCTGTTGGGGTTATGCTCTACTGCATTCATCATCAGATTCGATAGGAGTCGTTCGAGAAACTCGTCAGCAAGAATTACAGCTTCTTCGACATCAAATGAGCTTTCAATAGAGATGTTTCTGAAACGAATACGTAAGTTCTCAATACAGATCCTCAAGGCTTCGTCTAGGGACTTGCCCTTCAGGGATACAGTCATGAGTTGTTCAGTCAACTTGATCTTATCGATCATCTCGGAACACTTCTCGCATGATTGCTCAATCTGGGCAAGCATAGACCTCTGAGCTGTCAGGTCGTTTTCAGCTCCAAGGAGCGCTGAGTTGGCTAGAATCACTTGTAGTTGATTCCGAAAATCGTGCGCCATGAGATCCAAGTAGAACATTGCCCCATTTCTCTCCGCTCTGATGCGTTTTTCGGCGGCCTTCAGTTCCGTTATGTCCCTCACAACAACGACAATTCGCTCTCCATCTTCATGGGGGTTGAAGTCTGCAGAGAACCAATGTTCCTTGTCGTCAATCTCAAGAGGATAGTCTATTCTCTTGGTTTCGCTAGTTTCTCTCACAATTCGGCAGAGGGTGGAAAACTGTCCTGCGATTGGTGACGGCATTGCCTCTGCAATCGTCTTGCCTAGGAACTCCTCAGGGGCTGCTACCATCAACTCCCGCTTTGACGCGTGGATGTTTGTGAAGCGGTCATTCTTGTTAAAAACGAAAATTAAATCATTCATTGACTGGATAATTGTCCGGTGAGTTTCTTCGCTCTGACTGAGCGCGTCCTGTACCAATTTGCGCTCGCTGATGTCTTCGAAAACACTCAGAGTTCCATTAACCGTCCCATCTTGGTTCAATGTGGGGATAATTTTAATTTGCAGGAATGTGGCCTTTCCCCACTTGGAAACATATGGCCGCTCAGATTCAACCGTTTCGGATTGCATTATGCAACGCTTAACATCGTCTGAAATACCAGCATCCCGAAGGGCCTTGAATGTCAAGAGGTTGATTTGCTTGGTTGCTTCTTCCGAAGGTGAACCAAGCAGCTCAAGAGCAGTTCTATTGACGCTCAGGATGTTTCCTTCAATGTCGCAAGTCAGGATTCCAATAGGGGTTTCTTGGAAGAGCATCCGGAACTTCTCCTCGCTTTTCCGAATCTCTTCCGCGGCTTGTTTGTTCTCAGTGATATCTAATGCCACACCTAGGATACAGGACCCATGGTCGCCAAATTGGATAGGAATCTTGCGTGTGTCATGCCAGCGGACTGAGCCATCGGGCATAGTGAATTGAGATTCGGGATAATGTGTTCGTTTCTTTGTTCTGATGACCTCGGCGTCTTCCCGAAGAAATGTTTCAACCTCATGCGCATTCACATGGATGGAACTGAATTTCTTCCCGAGAATATCCTCGACTGTAGTGCCGTAGATTTCCGCAAAGGCATTGTTCAACAAAACAAGGTGCCCTTCACAATCCCTCACGAATACCTGGTGTGGAACCAAGTCTATCACTTGACGCAGTCGTTCTTCGCTTTCGCGCAGATCCTGCTCGGACCGCTTGAGCTCACTGATGTCAACGAAACCACACAAGACCTCGATGATGTTGCCATCCGTATCAAATAGAGGAGCTAGCTTGTACTGCAAAACTGCAGTCTTACCCCATTTTGAGGTATACGGCCGTTCATCACCAATAATCTTGCCTTCTTTGGCACACTCCTCGAAACGAGCAGAGATACCTGCATCCCTCAATGGTTGGAAAGTGAGAATGTTGATTTGTTTGGTCGCCTTTTCAGATGGGGACCCCAAGAGTTCCAAGGCGGTCCGATTCGCACCTTGAATGGCTCCATGAGTATCAATGCTTAGAAGTCCGATAGGCGCTTCTTGAAACAGCGTCCTGAATCTCGTTTCGCTCTTCCGGACCTTATCCTCCGCGAGCCTATGCTCGTTGATGTCCTCCAAGCTTCCCTCATAATGCGTGACCCGACCGCTAGCATCTCGGATTGCTCGCGCACTATCTCGCACCCAGATGAGTTGTCCGTCATGCCGGCGAACTTGTATTTCAAAGCCGCGCACAACTCCCTCTTTCTTCATCAAGGCTTGCCATTTCTTGCGAGATTGAGAATCGACATATAGATTAGCAGCATTTGTCGCAATTAGGGAGCTCTTGTCACTATGTCCCAGAAGCTGAACCAAGCGAGGGTTGACATCCAGAATCGCCCCCTCAGGCGTACTACGGTAGAGCCCAATAGGTATACTGTCGAAGAGGGCCCGGTAACGAGCCTCCGCCTTTTTTATTTTCGCCAGCGTACTGGCTTCATCATCACTGTGGGGAGCGTGTGAGTGTTTTTCGCTCATCTAAGAAACCACCTAATTCTATCCTTGATCGAGTGAGCTTACGGTGCCTCTTACTTGTGCATGCTACTTTAACGACTGGACTGAATCCACGCGAATGCCGTGCCAAGATCTGCTATGTGAAAGATTACGAGCTACCTAGGGGGTCTTCAGTAGTTCGATCCTGCATACATATCAGTTCATCAGGATGGCTTTAGTACCGTGCGTTGCGATTATAGCCCTCACGGGTATATTTAGTTTGTTTGTGCATTCCTAGTTCTACGATAGCATTCCCTAAGGTTACCAACAAGTATTCTAAACCCTATTGAGGATTACATATCGGAGGCCTCAAACCAGAGACCAAGTACAAGGTATGACCTTGCACGCATTTTCTTTGTCATTGATAGGTCAGTACACCGAAAGACTAAACCGAGAAATAAGTTCCAATGGGCTTCATGAAGACCATTGATCTTCGAAGCGACACTGTGACTCTTCCGACGGATGAGATGATTGAAGCGATTGTGTCTGCACACAGGGAAGGTAGGTTCGGCGATGATGTCATCGGCGAGGATGAGGTAGTTCACGAGCTCGAAGATAAGGCGGCGCGGATTCTAGGAAAGGAGTCAGCTTTGCTGGTCACTTCAGGAACTCAGGGCAATGTCATCGCTCTCTTGGCGCAGACTAGAAGAGGTGATGAGATTGTAGTAGAAGAGCAGTCCCATACATACCTCTTCGAAGCCGGTTCGATGGCATCACTGGGGGGCCTATTCCCCAAGCCTGTGAAGGGAGTTCGCGGTTACATTCTACCGGAGACCCTACAATCGGTTGTAAGTCCTGACGATACTCATTACGCAAGAACATCAATGGTCGTGGTTGAGAACACGCACAATTACGCGGGAGGCACAATCACGCGACCGGAACAGGTCAAAGCTCTTGCAGATGTGGCTCATGAGAACGGACTACTTGTGCATTGTGACGGTGCAAGACTGTTTAATGCTGCAGTTGCCCTTGGTGTTCCGGCGAAGAAACTCGTAGAGGACGTTGAGAGCGTTCAAATCTGCCTCAGCAAGGGTCTCTCTGCGCCAATAGGGTCCATGATTGCGGGTTCTGAGGAGTTCATCCATACTGCCCGAAGAGTCAGAAAACGGCTTGGCGGCGGAATGCGGCAGGTAGGCTTGATAGCCGCGCCAGGCATTGTGGCTCTTGAAAAGATGGTCGACCGATTAGCAGACGACCATGCCAATGCAAAGATTCTCTGCAAGGCGTTTTCAAAGATAGATGGCCTCGTCGTTAACGAACCCGAAACGAACATCATTTTCGTGCATCTTAGCGACTTCAGTATCAATGCTGAAGAATTCTCCGAGGAGCTGAAGAAACGAGGAGTCCTCGTCTATGGAGAGTACGGAAAGCGCGTTAGATTTGTTCTCAATAGAATGGTAGAACGGGAAGATTTATCGAGGGTATCCAGTGCGGCAGAGGAAATTCTTAATCCTGTTAGGATCTGAAGATAGCTCTGGTTCGCGCTCTGTGCTTACTCAGGTGGGCGTTGGCATAGTTCAAGGAGCACACCACCAGTAGATTTCGGGTGAACAAAGGCGATTAGCATATTATGTGCACCAACTCGTGGTGTTTCGTCAATAAGACAAGTCCCAGCTTTGCGATGGCCACTCAGGGCAGCTTCGATATCATCAACTAGAACTGCGATGTGATGAATACCCGCGCCTCGCTTTTCAAGGAACTTCGCTACCGGACTGTCCGAAGAGGTTGGTTCAAGAAGCTCTATCCGACTCTCACCAAGCTTGAGGAATGCCACACGCACCTT
>JABCTJ010000036.1 GCA_018238375.1 Candidatus Thorarchaeota archaeon | reverse complement strand
GCGTTGCCCTTCATCTCAATCTACTTGTGGTGGGGAACAATTGCCGGAGTAATGCCTTGGACAGGTGTAGCCTTGCCTGAGATTCTGACTTCTCTAACTGCCATCGCGTGGATTTGGGGAATTGTCTACTTACACCGTACTGGCAAACTCGCGAACATCCTCAAATGAGGTGGTCCTTTGCTATTGCGTGAGAAGCTGGCTGAGGCGCTTATCGCGATCGGATGGATTTGGGTTGTCAACTCTCTACACTATACTGGATGATTATCCGGCATTGTCAGTGAGCCATGAATAGGTTGGACCTGGACAGGAGTAGTCCGCCCCAGTCCAGAAGTTCGATTAGTCAAGCAGTTGATCCATTAGCTCCAGAAGCTCTACTATTTCAAGCTTTGAACCCACAGCGGACAAGTCCTTACCAGTTTCTTCCTCTTCCTTCTTCAACGCCTTGACAGCATCGTTGAAGTTAGTTATACAGAAGGGACAGCTGGTCAACAGAACTTCCGCACCGGTTGACGCGGCTTCCTTGATACGCTCTCTCGCAGTATCGTTGGCCATGTCTGCGAATTGTGTCTTGACGCCACCCCCTGCTCCGCAGCAGAAACTGTTACCCTTGATTCTGTACATCTCGATAAAGTCCATGCCCGGGATAGCGCGAATCACTTCTCTGGGACGCTCGTACCAGGCTTCCTTCGCCTTGGTCGCCTTCCTGCTGTCAAGCAACCAGTTCTCCGAATTCTCAAGAATCTTCTTCTCAATCGAGAGCCCGATATGCCGTATTGTGTGACAAGGGTCGTGCCACGTGACTTTCTTGTTGTAGGGATTCTCAATCTTGAGCTTGCCTTCAGTGATGAGGTCATAGACGATGTCCAGTGTATGCGCAACTTTGAAGGGCAAAGGCTTGCCACTCTGCTTTGGATAGTCCAATCTGAAAGTCCTGTAGCATCCGGCACACGAAAATAACAGTAAGTCGAAGTCCTTGAACATCTCGAGGTTTTCACTCATGACTGTATTGAAGATCTTCTTCTGACCAGTGCGTAGTATTGGAGACCCACAACACACCTCCTCGGTCAGGATTGTGAAGTCAATACCTAGCTTCTTCAGAATGCTCGCAGTGTGCTTTGCAACGCCCTGCTGTCTGTACGCTCCAGTGCAACCCACGTAATAAGCCACCTTGGCATCCTTATTGTCCAGGACTCCATCGTACCAAGCAGTGCGTTCACTCCTCGGGTCGTGATAGGGGTTTCTCATCTCTGTGTCAAGGACCCGCTCTCCAATGACCTTATGTCTGCTCAAAGGCTCAACGCCTGACTCGATAATGGCAGCTCTTAGCTCTTCAATGACATCAACTGTATCAATGTAGTTTGTGCATTGCTCAGCACACAGACCACAGGTCGTGCATGCCTCAATAACCTCAAGCATCTCTTGACTGGGCTTGAGGTCGCCCTCAAGGAACGCTCGGGCCATCCACATCCTGCCACTGTTGAAGTAGCCTTCCCAACCGTAGAAGTTGCCGCCTGGACATGACAGCATCATGCCAGTGTACTCCTCGTCCGCCCCCTCCCTATCCGGCTCATTGGAATAGGCATATTGGCAGGCGCGACAGTGTATGCAACGCGCGTTGATCTTGCGAAGTTCTTCAAGACTAGTCATTGGAATCTTGCCTCCTTGTGTAGGTTATGTTTTGAAACTTTTGTTGTGGATGTGCTTTCATTTCCTACTCACCCTCCAGTGGACTTGGACTATCTGTAACAGACGCCCAAGGAATGGCCAGTCGCCCTGGATGTAGGATGAGATTCGGGTCAAGCACTTTCCTGAACTTTACAAGCATCCGGTAGTATTCCTTCGACTTGCTGAATGTCAAGGGAGCATGCACGAACGGGTCTGGTCGGTAATTGATCCAACCCTGCTTCAAGAAGCTCTTCGTGGTTTCTATGTTGAACTCACGAATCTTATCGTAAATGCTTGGTTCAGAGCTATCGAAGCACAGGATAGGCATTACAATCGCCTGTCTAGCATGGTCGATGGAAGCCACCCACATCGTTGGCGGGAAGCCATAGTTCTCCATCGCTGCGCAGTACTCCTCCATCATCTTAGAGCTCTCGAGCCAGGGACAATACCAGGTAATGAACAAGAACCCTGCTTCGTACAGGCCGTATGGAACTGCAATCAGGTTCGGCTTCTTTAGCCTTGACGCAATCTGCTTGGGATGCAATTGCTGCTGTTTGCACACTGTCTTCTTCTTGACCTCGTAGTCCTTGTAAATCTCATCAATCCTCTTCAGCGTGAAATCAAGCTCTTCCTGAGAATGCGCCCATACCTCCGAGTTCATCCAGTATTCGTCAATTCCAATCTTCTCGTAGAATTTGTAATCGAGCGGCACGTTGGTCTTAGGCCAGCGGGTCATCACAAGGGGCCAGTTACCTCCTTGGACCATGACCGTATTATCGGATATCCCCATTTCGTACTTGCCAATTTCCCAAGCGGGCTCAATTATGTGTTCCCAGCTGTCGCCACCATAAGCTACGATTGTTTTGAAATGCGGATGAGGTACAATCTTCACTGCAGCTTTGGTAATAATGCCCATCGAACCCTGAGAACCTAAGAACAGGCCATCTGGGTTCGGGCCTACACCCCACCTATAGAACGCTTTCGCCCCATCAAGTGCCCATGAACCGGTTCTGAACAGCTCACCGCTTGGCAAAACTATCTCAAGACCTATGATCATGTCAGCCTGTGGTCCGTACCTCCCGGTCACCAGTGAGAAACCACGTTCAATGGCATCGCCCAGGATGGTAGCCCCGGGAGGTGCTCCGTCAGGAATTGGCGGCGCCCAATCTGGCCATTTCTTCTTGAAGATGCGCCAGGCATCGCCACATCTCACACCAGGCTCTACTATCATGACTCGGTTCTCAGTGTCGACCTCCATCTTGTTCATCCGTGTCATATCCATCAAAATACCGCCCGGCTCAATAGCCGGCAACGCAAAGCCCCCGCTCAGACCGCCTGCGGCGGGAGTGACAGGGCTCAGGTTATCGTTAGCCACCATGAGGATCTTCCGAACTTCCTCAGTATTTGCAGGTCTGATTACGACCTCAGGAAGAACGGCCTCCAGTCCCATGATGCCTTTTGCCATATAGCTGTAACGTAGTGGCTCGCTGTCTGTGACGTATTTCTCTCCACAGATTGCGACCAGCTTCTTCACAACTTCATCCGTGACCTTGTTGTACTCTACCAATCATTAGTCCTCCGTTCTCAGCGGCAGGGCCGAGGAGTGGATTGTCGAAAGCGATACTCGCAGGAAATCTCCCTAATAAATAGGCATCGACTTTGGGGCAGATTGGTGAACAATTGAGCAAGTATGCATCGATGCAAAAACGTCTGCCGCAGGGAACAATTTCCAAAATAGACAGCATCTCGAAAACCTTTTCTGGGAATGCGCGAATAGGAGAGAATACGTATTCGCGGCCATGGGAATCAAAATGATTTGAATCGTGAAATGCCAGGAATACCGTGACTTCAAAGATAAGCCAAGCATCCATCAATTGCATTGAATTCAACAACATCCCTAATCATCACTGGAGCATTCGCAAGGCCCGAATCAAATTCGGGATGTGTTTAATGTTGAGAAGAAGAATAATCCTTCAAGCTTTAGTTGTGTCATTTGCAATCATGCTGGCTGCTGCATTGCCGGTCTGCGCGGGCGATGAGCTATGGTATAAGGAATATGGAGGAGATGGGTCCGACGAGCTATACGATATAGTTCAGCTAAGCGATGGCG
>JABCTJ010000022.1 GCA_018238375.1 Candidatus Thorarchaeota archaeon | reverse complement strand
TCGGTTCAGTTCCCTGTGTTGTGCAATAGCACTGGTAAAACGCTTCTTGTCCTGATTCTGACGGTAGAGTGCAATTCTCTGCTGCAGACCCCAGTTGTAAGCAAAACGCGCACACCCGGCATGTTGAAAGAGTCTGGTTCTCTGCTGGTTGTTTGGGTCTAGTTCATATTTGAAAGCCCTAGCAATCAGCATTGAACGTCCACACCACTCAATCCTGAGCAGTATGTTATAACCACCTACGAAATGTTTAAGATTTTGCAGATTCTTGGCAGCTGTTGCATACCCTTAACTGTAGCATTTTGACCCGCTTATGAGAAGTGGACGATATGACCTCAAGCAATGTGATTATTGCAGAGGGAGCCCTAAAGAAGCTCGATGACATCCTTGAAGGATACAAGAGACCTCTAATCGTGTCGGATGTGGTCATCTACGACAAGTATGGACAAATGATGGAGAGTCTTATTGATGCTGATGTGATGTGGTCCATATCACCTGATCATCGGAAGGGACTGGTTTCGCGGTATCATGGCATCGATGTGATCATAGGCTTTGGCGGTGGAAGGAGCATCGATATGGCCAAGCTCTTCGCACTCGAAGCAGGACTCGATTGGATTTCTATCCCCACCGCGGCGTCACATGACGGTATTGCGAGTGACGTTGCCTCTGTAATGCACGACGGCTATCGCTATTCAGAGAAATGTAAGAAGCCAAGTTTCATACTTGCGGATCTTAGTGTGATGTCTACCGCTCCTCGAATACTGACTCTGTCTGGGATAGGAGATATGCTCAGCAAGGCATCAAGTTTAGCGGAGTGGCGACTCGCCAATGAGCTTGCAGGTGAGCCACTGGATGAAGACGTCTACAGAACAGTAGAGTTTGCACTCGAAACTGTGCTAAAGGACGATAACCTCGAAACTCTCGTCAAATCTGTGATAGCCACAGGCAATGCCATGACTGATTTTGGAAGTTCTAGACCCTGCTCCGGAACAGAACATGCGATATCTCATGCGATGGATCGAAGGATGCAGAGTCTACATGGTCTTCAAGTGGCATTCGCTACTCCCCTAAGCCTCCATTTTCTTGACGAGGCCGGCTATGCCAAGCATCGACCATCAGATATCAGGGACTTTCTGCTGGAGAGGAATATGCCAGTAGAACTCAAGGAACTGGATTTGACTGAAGCTACATTTCTTGATGATATACACCATGCACAGAAGATTATGAAGAAACGAGGAAGATACTCGATTCTTACTCATTGCAAAGCAAGTGATGATGACCTAGTAAGGGCAATCAGGGAACTAGGTTATTAGACATGCCTACCATGGTTGTTGAGTCGGACTAGTTCGACAGTTTTAAAAGAAGTAAGCATGACAGCGACGAGAACGCACCCTTTGAAAGGGGTGCGTTAATAGACACTCATACCAATGATGTGAAAACAGAGGTAGATAACAATGCCAAAACCGAGTTTTGTTGAAATTGAATTCCCCGAAGAGCTCCAGAAGAAAGCTCTCGAGGCTCTTGAGATTGCCAAAGATACGGGGCGAATCAAGAAAGGAATAAACGAGGCAACTAAGTCCATAGAGCGTGGAATCGCACGTCTTGTACTGGTTGCAGGGGACGTAGAACCTCCAGAGATCATCATGTACTTGCCAGGTCTCTGTGATGATAAGAAAGCACCATACATCTTCGTGGATAGCAAGAAAGACCTTGGTAATGCTTGCGGCATCGAACGCCCTACAGCGGCGGTCGCCATCGTCATTGATGGCAAGGCGAAGGACCTTGTTGATGACTTGGTTGAGAAGATAGCTGGACTGCGTAAGTAGTGCTCCTCTAGGTGATGGCTTTAGATGAGTAAAACAAGTGATGACTCAGAAAGGACTACCGCGATCCCGGCGGAGGTTATCCAGCTTCTAGGAAGAACTGGAGTGACCGGGGAAATCACCCAAGTTCGAGTCAAGATATTGGACGGACGAGACAGAGGTCGGGTGCTCACTCGCAACGTGAAAGGTCCTGTCAGAGAGGGCGACATTCTCTCACTCCGAGAAACTGAACGTGAAGCTCGGAAGATGAGGAGGCGTTAGGTGTGGTTGGAACACAGAAATGCGTCTTCTGTGGCAAGGACATCGAGCCTGGCACGGGCATGGCCTACGTACAGACAAAGGATGGAGCTGTACTATGGTTCTGTTCGAATAAGTGCAAGGTTAACAGGATAAAACGGAAGATGAAGCCCAGAGATACTAAGTGGACTGCGGGCTACGAGAAGGGTGGCAAAGCAAAGCGCTGAAGCATCTGTTCGAATCTGCATGTAAAAGGCATAGGTGGTACTTTTTACCACCTGATGCTATTTTTTCTCGGCTTCTTCCTTAATGTAATCAAAAATCGCGTTTGCCAGAGCGCCTATCGATTTCTTCTCGATTCCATCTGCATCTTTGCTTAGCAGATCTTCCAACGAGCTCAGAACAGTAGGTGATGTGTTTCTATTTTCAATGGATTCTTTGACAATATTGCGAATGTCCATGGTATAGTCTGCGCTTCCAGAACTGTACTTGTTGATATAGGCCCAAGCGGAGGCCTCTGCGTCATCAGACTCTTCTACGCCACCTTCAGTCTTCCAGAGAGATATCTCAGCTTTTGCAGTATCCGGTCCATCAGATGCATGAGCGATATTGATGCCAGCCCATATTCCATAACGTCCTCTTAGTGAATCGGATGAAGCCTTCTGAACGAATGTTGCACCTAGCGCTTCGCGAATGCCTTCGATTACGTTATCAGCTTCGAGAATCATTGTAAGGACATTGGCGGAAGTTATGAAGTCTACAAGCCAGGGGAAGAATGGTTTTTCCTTATGGATCGCGTAGTGCATTTCAGCCAACGACTTGGATACCTTCATTTCCTTGAAGGCACGGACATTATATCCTCTATCCAGTAGAGCCTTGATTACCAAGGCACTCACTCTTCTTCTAGCGGTTCCATCAGGTTTGATTATTACAAAAGAGCGTTCCAACTGCTTCACCGAACTATGTCTATCTTGCTGATGCCGAACACAATTCTTTGTTATTTCAGGGTTTTGGCGCGACTATTGCAAACGACAGTTTCATAAGCTGGGGAAAAATGCTTCGCATCAATCTTCTTGTGAGGTGACTATTGATGACTCAGGAAGCCAAACTGCGTTCCCCCATTGTCACAGTGCTCGGACACATAGACCATGGCAAGACCTCACTACTGGACAAGATGCGAGGTACTGCAGTGCAGGATCGAGAAGCGGCAGGCATCACTCAACATATTGGCGCTTCTTTTTTCCCGACTGAAACGATTCTCTCCATTTGTGGAAACCTCTTGGAGAGCGTCAACACTCAATTAACAATCGATGGCCTGTTGTTCATTGACACGCCAGGCCATGAAGCATACCTAAACCTCAGAAAACGCGGCGGAGCGATAGCTGACATAGCGATACTGGTAGTAGACATCAATGAGGGGCCATTGACTCAGTCCTATGAATCATTGAAGATACTGAAATCAGGGAAAACACCGTTCCTCATAGCTGCTAACAAGCTCGACAAGGTCCCAGGATGGAGGAGCATTCCAGATGTCGACTTGTTCCAAGCAATAAAGTCAC
>JABCTJ010000246.1 GCA_018238375.1 Candidatus Thorarchaeota archaeon | reverse complement strand
AGAGATGTAGACGATGTCATGAAGATGGAGGAAAACATGCTCCACCATTCATTCACAAAGACACGAGAAGCCATGGCTGAGCAACTCGAAACTTTGGAAGTGGAGATTGAGGTGCCAAAGCTCCCATTCAAACGAGTCAAGTATACTGAAGCCGTTGATTTGCTTAATGAGGCTGGTAAAGACCTGTCCATCACGGATGATCTTGATCCTGAGGCTGAACGTATTCTTGGTAAGATATTCCCGGAAAAGTTCGGCACCGACATGGTCTTCATTACCCACTATCCTATGGAGCTCAGACCTGCCTATACGATGCCCAGCATAACCGACGAGGGCATGACGGATAGTTTCGATCTCACATACAAGGGCATGGAAATAACCACGGGTGGACAGCGCATACATCTCTATGACTTGCTTGTCGAGCGATTCAAGGCCAAAGGTTTCAACCCTGTTGCATTCGCATTCTATCTTGACCCGTTCAAGTATGGCGCTCCGCCTCATGGAGGTCTTGGATTGGGGGTAGAGCGTCTGACGATGCAGCTGCTTGACATCCCGAACATAAGGGAGACAACGCTCCTTCCACGGGACCGTGATAGATTAACACCTTAGTGATGCTTGGAATAATACTACGTCTTAAAGCAAGTAGCGAGAGCTTAGCTCTATCAGCTTAGTCAGCTATCTAGATGTATGAAGGGATGCAAGCCGATGCATGAGCGACTTCAAACCGAGATATTTGCTTCAATTGCCACGTTGGATCAACTGAAGATGATATACGACCTCGGTGCGGTAGACATCCGAACATTCGAGCGAGAATCGGAGGCACTGGTTCAAGAAGTAAAGTCCAACATCGGTGAGCTAAGGCGCCTCGGGACGGATATTTTTCGGTTCCTTGACCACGAGAGAATCCCTGAAAGTTTTCCTAACGCAATGAACATGTTGGACCTGTCTGTGCAATCCATGAGGTCTGCTCCACAAGGTCTGACCCTTGACGAATTCTATGACTACATTGGGCTGGCAATTCTTGACGTCGCTACAGTCCACGCTTCGAAGGGACTCATGGGTCTCGCGGAGCTGATTGTTGAGGTGGTTAAACGACTTCCTCAGTTCAAGTCAGTAAGCTTCAGTGATGTTATCGAGGCTGTGAACCGAGTCGCTGAACACGGTCTAATACCCGGCATACGAACTCTAAGAGGCGGCGTGAAGGTCGTGGAGCTTCGTCCCCTTGAGCTTCGTCGAGACCAATCTGATATAATTAACATGGCAGCCTTGAAGGGGTACGTTTCGATTGAAGAAGTCATGATGAACCTGAAGTGGTCAGAAGATCACGCTCGTCAGGTTCTCACTAGTCTAGTGGATGCCGGCATGGCTGTTGCGGATATCAGATTCAGCACGGGTGGACGATATTACTTCCCGGGTTTGAGATCAAGAGATGATTCAGAGAGCGGAGGCTCTTCCGAAGCCTGAATCGATAATCAACTAGACTTTGACAACAATAGCCCCGGCTTTCTTATCAATCCACTCGGCAAATCCTCTCTCAACAAGTAGAGCCATTATCCTGTGGATGTCCTCTTCAGGAAGTTTTGAAAAATCCTGCTCTGCTTCTTGGATGACTAGTGACTTCACATCGAGACGAAGTATGCCTGAATCCAGAGCCCATCTGTAGACCAAATCCGCCCACTCTTCCAATGGTCTCCAGTACACTCTGAGTTGTTCTCTATTCCGACCAAGCCATGCAGCAACCTCTTTCCCAACTAGCGAGTTTCCAATTGATCTAAAGGCTTTGACTTTTCCAAGTATGTCTTTGAATGGAGGTTTTGAAATAAATGATGAAACAGAGAGAACATGAATTTTCTCAAATTCTGTCCATTCAAGCAGGAAGTCTCCCCATTCTTCAGCCCAGAGAACCAAGTCCTGCGACCTCGTGGGAATGTTGTACATCCACTCAGCTTCTCCAATGTTCCCCCACCGCGGCACGATCTCGGTTACGGCGGCCGCTTCAGTGCCCATCATTTGTCTTGGTCCAACGACAGCAGTTTCGATAGTGTCAGTTGCATTGGATCCATCATCCACTTCAACAACAATTTCTGGCATGTGCGCGGAATCATCACTATCAGTAGTCTGCTCTGTGACAGTCGAGGGCTCAGCCGCATCTTTGACAGGTTTTTCTGTCTCTTTCTTCTCTCGTTGTCGCTCCTTGACACCCAAGCCCTACGAACCCTCCGCCCAGTCAATGTACTTCTTGATATCTTCTGGGGATGTCGCTGGCCTGATATTCTCAATGGCTCCGAGAAAGTCCTCTCTTGAAACAGGGCGAAGGTTCAATATCTCCGCTTCTTCTTCCATTCTCCCTGTCTTCTGAAGGTCCCTTATGGGCTCCATTGCTGCCTCTCTACAGACCACACCGATGTCCCTTCCACTGTATCCCTCACTAAGACTTGCAAGCTCCTTAAAATTCACTTCTGATGCTAGCTCCACATCTTCGATATGAATCTTGAAAATTTGTTTTCGTGCTCCCTTATCTGGTAGTGGTACATGGATTCGCTTCTCGAAACGGGACCTCAAAGCAAAGTCCAATTCCCACGGGAGATTGGTTGCGCCAATCAGCGTAATTCTCTCATTCTGGTCGCTTGCGAGACCCTGCATCTCTGTTAACAACTGCGTCTTTAGCCGCCTTTCGCCTCCAACATCATCTCCAGATCTTGAAACCCCAATCGAATCCAGCTCATCCATGAAGATGATTGCTGGTTGGTTCTTTCTTGCCATCTCAAAGAGGCTCATGACTAGACGCTCAGATTCGCCAAGCCATTTACTCACTATATTGGCGGCTGACACGTTGAAGAATGTGGCGTTGACTTCGGCTGCAACTGCTTTCGCTATCAATGTCTTCCCACAGCCCGCTGGACCGTACAATAGGATGCCCCTCCACGGCTGCCTTGCTTTTCCTTTGAATAGCTCTGGATGTTTCATCGGCGCCAGTATCGCATCGTAGATGGCTTGTTTTGCATCGTTGAGACCTGCGACCTCGGACAGGTTGACGTTGGGGCGCTCTGTGATAATTGTATCCGCAATCATCTCTCGGAGCCTCTTAGTATCTTCATCTGGCTCGGGAGTGGCATCAGGTCGCTTACTAACAGCCGACTCGGTGACTGCACCGATATCGCTCTTTAGAGGAGTCTGCAGGCCATCAACTGGTCCACGAGCCTTCTTCTTGATTCCCGAGAGGTATCGGACTCTATCAACACACTCCTGGGCTCGTTTGAAGTAATGCTTTCGAACAGAAGGGAGGGACGTAGACTTTGAGAGCTTGATGAGAATCTTGCTGGCTCGCAGATAGTGCTGACAAGCCTCTTTCTTCATCCCTCTATTGTCCAACTCTATCGCTTTGTCGAGTAGATTCTTGAGCCCAATGTCTAGCCTGTCGCTACCTGATCCTGACATGCAAATTCAAGTGTGAGATGTGCTGTAAGCTATTAAGAATGTCTGTGTTTTATCTTCGGGGTTGACCAACGGAGAATCAACCATTCCTCCGATGTGCTTCCTATCTGTGCTAGGATGGGGCTACGAAAGTTTAAACGCGGATTTGCATCTCCGATTGTTGGGTCACAACCTGCGGACATGGTGAGACACTTGGGTACAATAAGAAAGGCTTTCTCATGGGGTCGGAAGAAACCCGACATTGGAGAAGTCAAGAGTCAACTGCGAATAATCGCGAAACAGCTCGAACGACAGAGGAACAAGCTCGAGAAGGAGGAGCGGGGAACTAGGAGTAGGGCTGTGCGTGCACGCAAGGCCGGTCAAGTGGATGCATATCGAACCTATGCGACCGAGATGATCAGGTTTCGTAGGTTTGCACTTTCTGTTGATAGGTCACGGCTCAACATTCTCAAAATTCTTGCTCATGTCAACCGTGCACAGACAGCTGCCAAGACGAATCGCGCCATGGATGAGGTCGCCAAAATCCTTGGGTTGCTGGGAAATGCAACCGATGCAACGAAGGTAGTCGCGAATGTTGATGAGATAGCTCAGCGCTTGGAGGAATTCGAAATCGAGAGTGGTATCGCTGATGATGCGTTTCATGCCACGATGCCGGAAATCACAACGGATGATTTGGCTGCCGCTATGCAAGAGATAGACAAGGAGGCAGGGTTAGCAGAAGCCTCGACTGGCACTAGACCTGCCAGCCAGACCGATGAACTCGAAGAAGCTATTAAATCTCTGGAGAGCGAGCTAGGCATTTAATTACCTGTAGTAGCCCACATCTCTTGAAGATTTTCTTTCGATTTCCTTTCTTGTATAGTATGAGTCACGCATCAGCCCCTTGTACCGTCTGATGAAATCCTCTGGAACAAGTTTTCCTCCCCTGAAGAGATGAACAGTATCACGTAATGCATTGTTCAAAGAAGATGCGTTTCTCCTGAGGGTTTCAATCTCTGCCGCCATCTCGCCTCTTGCATCTGGATACTGCTGATATGGTCGTCTATCTATTGTTCTCTCTAGGTGGTCCTTGAATTGAGCCCCTTGACGGTAGCTTCCGTGATCGTGGTGAGCATACCTCGGTTGGGAACTTGATGGCTCAACATAGTACGATCCAGCCGGTGTCTGTGGGTATGTCATGAAGGATTTCGGTCTATTCCTTCCCGTATTTAACGAATAGATCAGGTCTTCAATCCTGAGTCTGACGTCGCTTACGTTGACATTTACCTGCTCTAGTTTCCGTACCTTCTGCAGGTCTGTCTGCATATACCTGTCAAACTTCTTGGCAATCTCGATGTAATCCGGCAGTACTTTCTTAGTCTGCTCACTGCAGGAAATCTTCACTTCGCCTTGTTTCATCTTCAGAACAATTCTCTTCCTGAATCTACCATCCTCCTCGATAGAGGTCAGGTAGAGAAGTGGGAAGTCAAAGATAATCTCAGTTTTCTTGCGAACAACACCTGTCTGCCCAATGAAGACGAGTCTCCTGTTCGTGATGAAGAGAGTGCCATTTGCCTTGTCATGCTTGAGGAAGTCGCTCCCCGTGACTTTGATTTTGGGTAGCGCACAGACAGGCAGTTCGTTGATTGAGAGTTCCGTTTGTTCGTAGAAACCAGAGAACCGTGATCGGTAATAGTTCAATCCGTCTAGTTGCTTTGTAACGTCCTTCAAGGCAAGATCGACTTCACTCAATGCTTCGTCTACAGAGTGCTTGTACTGGTTGACCAGATGTGTCACTCTGTTTGTGACACCTTCAATGAACGGAAACTGGGAGGCGGACCAGGAGGCAGTGTTCATCAACCCCTTTGTTTCAGCTGCAATTTGTCTGGCCAACATGTCTGCTTGGTTTCCTATCCGATTCTTGATTGCAGGCAGCTCCTCCTGTGTGCTCTGGATTTTGTCATCCAACCACCTATAGTGCAGGAAGTTAGCCATTCTCAAGGAAACGAGCAGGCGCTTTGCTCCAATCAATCTGCTATTGAATTCTCTCAATTTTGTGTGGCCATACTGCAAGCTGTTGATTGCCTGCCTGAGTTCTTGTGCGATGCTCCTTTGCTTTACATCCACCAAGGTGGTGCGGGTCGAGTGACATTCGGGACATATCTCCTCCATCCGCCTGCCTACACTCAGATTCTTGGACCCACAGTCACTGCATTCCTCAAACCTTTGCCCGGGCAACGGAGTGCCCAATATACTATGACAATCTTTGCATACGTATGAAGATGTAGACTTGGTTTCAAGACAATTCGAGCAGAGTACTGCTCCACAATCTTCACACAGGTGAGTGGCACCTTTGCTCTTGCATGCTCTACAAATACGGTTTGAGGACTCCTCAGTCAACTGGGCACCTCCGGTCCATGGCCCATCTCCCTTGTCCATGCAGACCAAAAAGACCCGTGTATTATCCCCAAAACACCCACAACAATTGCAGGGGACTCGCTAGTTCTGAACACATTGACCCACATTCGATTGTAGATCTGCAGTCATTAATGATTGGCGTGAGAGCGCCTCGAAAAGTGCAAACTCCGTATCCGAAACTAGTTAAACCGCTATGCTGCGCCTGAGCAAGGACCCCGAGGCGATTACTATGGAAGATGCGGCAAAGGCTGCCATTGAAGCAGTCCTTAATGTTGGCGCCAAGTTTGCTGACGTTCGAATCGAGAATACCACGACTACAATCATTGAGATGAGTGATGGCGTTACAAAGCGTTCACTCGCCTCAAGGTTAAAGGGCGCTGGAATTAGGGCTTTCATTGATGGCGCTTGGGCTTTCGGACAGGCAACTGATCTGACACCCAAAGGCATGCGAGAAACCGGGGAGTCTGTTGCGCGTCTTGCGCTAGCGACACGCAGTAGGGTAGTAAGGCGCTTCGAGATTGATGGTCCATCTTTCCAGGACAAGGTCAAACTGAAGGTCAAGAGACCTGTTCAGGACATCACGTTTGAGGAGAAGATTGCTTTCGCAAAGATGATTGATGATCAAGCCCGTGATTTTGACGACCGGGTCCACAACACTCGAACTGTCTACGGAGACCTATGGACTGAGCTTTACATTGCGAATTCCCTCGGCACGAGCGTCCATCTAGAGAATTCATTGCCAAGAATAATCTCGATCACAACGGCGAAAGATGGTGTTAATCGACAACGTGGTTTCAAGTCAATGGGCACAAGAGGGGGATTCGAAGGGTTGGAAACCGAGCGGCCCCAACACATTGGCGAGGAGTCTGCAAAGCTTGCCGTGGACCTTCTCTCATCGCAAGCGGCCAAGGGTGGTACCTACGACGTAGTTATGGATCCTATTCTCAACGGTGTGATGGTTCATGAGGCCTTTGGTCATGCATCTGAGGCTGATAACTGGCCCGCACACACGACAATTCTTGAGGACAAGGTGGGAAAAAGGGTTGGTCCAGAGCACTTGAACTTGACAGACGATCCAACGTTGCCTGGCAAGCGGGGGTCCTTTGAATACGATTGGGAAGGCACTAAGACAAGGAAAAGAACCTTAGTGAAGGATGGAATTTTGACCGAGCTGATGCATAGCTTGGAAACCGCTGTTCTTCTTGATATGGAACCAAATGGATCCGCCCGAGCTCAATCATTCATGCATCCTCCCCTTCCTCGAATGAGCAATACCTTCATGGAGCCCGGTGACTGGGACGCCGAGGAGCTAATCTCGGATACAAATGAAGGAATTCTGTTATGCGGTTTCAACTATGGCTATACAGACCCTTCAAAGGGGCAGTTCATGTTCCAAGCCAACTATGGGTACCTGATAGAAAACGGTGAGCTTACAGAGCTTGTCCGCGATGTATCGATGGCGGGACAGATTCTTGAAGTGCTAGCAAAGATAGATGCCATCGGCAATGATTTCTCAATGGAATCTGGCACGTGCGGAAAATCAGGACAGGCCGTGCCAGACATGTCCGGTGGGCCTCATGCTCGGATTAGAAAAATTCCTGTGGGAGGTGCGTGAGTTGGACCGCGAGCTTCTTGAGATTGGTGAGATGGTAGTTAAAAGGGCGGAAGAACTTGGTGCAAGTCAAGCTGAAGCTTATGTAGCAGCATCACGATCATTCACAATCGATGTTGAGAATAGTGCAATCAAGAGCGCATCTGAGAAGAGGGATGCAGGGTGTGGTATTCGTTCAGTCATCAAGAAGGGCGGGATAGGTTTCGCGTATGTCACCACGATTCAAGATGCGGATTTGCTCGAGGCCGCTGCAAGATCTGTCGAACTCGCAAAGGCTTCAGTGCCTGACCCGGACTTCCTTGCATTACCATCCTATGACGGGGCCTACCCCGCTGTAAATGGGCTCTTCGATCCGGCAATAAGGAGGCTCTCATCTGAAGAAGCTGCAGAGTTACTTATGCGGACAGTCGATGCCACAAATGAAGCAGTTGGCTCTAAACAAACTGCTGTGGAAGCACAGTTGAATGCGTCCGCTGGGACTAATGCAATAGTCAACTCCCTTGGTATTTCCGGTTCCGTGGAAATCGCATCCATGTTCATCTACAGCTCTCCCACAGTCAAGGACGATAATGACCAGACTTCTAGCTTCGAGTTCCAGGTATCTAGAAATCTCAAGACTATAGATCCTGAATGGGTTGGTTCCACTGCTGGGCGCAACGCTGTAAGCAGTCTCGGCGGTCGAACAATCGAGGGTGGTGATATGCCTATCATTCTCACACCTCTTGCTGTGAGCACTATCATTGGAGGTGGTTTTGGAGGTGCCATCAATGCTGAGGAGATTCAATACGGACGCTCATACATAGCAGACGCGCTGGGCGAGTCGATTGCTTCAGAAGCGCTCAGTATCATGGACGACTCTCATATAGCTGGTGGGATTGGCTCTCGACCTTTTGATGCTGAAGGGGTTCCAACGCAACGCACACAGATTCTGCATGGTGGCGTATTGAAGAACATCCTGCATAATTCCTATACTGCCAACAAGGACCAGGTGGAGAACACTGGAAACGCAAGTCGCCCCTCATACTCCGGACTCCCTTCAATCTCGCCTTCCAACCTTGTCATAGCGCCTGGAACAGGGACCCTTGATGACCTAGTTTCCGAAATCAAAAAAGGCATTCTGCTCAGATATACTGGGGACCGTCCAAACATGACGACGGGCGATTTGAGCGCCATGGTGATGGAAGGCTATTACATCAAGGATGGGGCGATTGAGCATTCGGTAAAGAACACTCTCGTAGGCATCAACATGCGTGACCTGCTCCAGAGAGTTTATCGAGTTGGGGCTGACGTTAGGGTGACATCAACTGTTGTGACGCCCTCGATTGTGGTCGAATCAGCCAAGGTTACATCTGGATAATCTACATTCTCGCGACAACTGGAATGCCCAGAACTCGTAGACAATTGCCCATAGTTATCCTGAATGCAGTCACTAGCTCTAAGCGTGCCGCCCTGGTTGCAGGCTCCGCTTTCAATACTGGACAGGAATCGTAGAATTTGCTAAACAGTGTAGCCAACTCGTAACAGTATCCTGCAATTCTGTTGGAGCTGAAGCTGGTTCCCCACACGTCCTTCTGCAGTCCCCGCACTACTTCGAGAATCTCCTCAGGGAGCCTCGCTATTGCCTTAACCAGCGCGAACTCAGCTTCAGAGGATAGCAAAGTCAACTCTGCCGCTCCAGCAGGTTCCATCTCAGCTTTTTCGAGAATCCTCTGAGCTCTTGCGAATGAATACTGAAGATAGGGAGCAGCATCCCCGTTGAAGTCTAGCGCCTCTTCCCATCTGAATGTAATTTTCCTGTCGGGTGATGCCTTCAGCATGAAGTACCTGACTGCACCAGTGCCCACTTTGGCACCTACAATTTCTTTGAACTCGTCACTTTCATCAGGATTGCGTTTCGCCACCTCTTCCTTTGCGAGTTCGGTTGCCTTATCCAAGACATCATCCGTTGAATACTCGATCCAAGTTCCCTTTCTCCCAGAGAAGGCTGCGTCCTCAAGACCAACGAATTCGTAGGCGACATGGTGGGAGTTTAGGCTCTGTTCGCGGTGTCCGAGTAAATCCAAGATGGTGTAGATTAGCCTCTGTGGATGCGCTTGAGCAGACCCAATCACATTGTAAACCATATTGAATCTACCTAAATCACGGTCAGACCCATCCAAGGCTGTCCTATACACATCCTCGCCGTTCGCCTGCTCCTCGAATACACCATAATGAAATGGATCTTTGATGATGCCGAACTTCCACATCTGGAATGCAACGTCCGCTCCAGTGTATGTCCGTGTTCCATCTGACCTGAACAGGACCTTGTGGGGGTCCTTCATGTCCTTGAACTCCTCGATTGCGGCCAGGTTCGCAACGATGCAGCCCTTTTTCTCCCCCTTTGTCAGCATCAGGATGTTCTCTGCCTGCAACATTAGACCTTTGGCAGTCTGCAAGAGCCCGCTGTGTGCAATCGAGCTCTCCCAAACCTGATAGTTCTTGTAGATGCCCAGACGATATGCTGTCTGACACTGTGCTTTGAGACACAGGGTGACCATCTCCGCACTCCGCTTTGCCTCTTCTGAGTTCAGGTCTTCAAGTCTGCGGGTAATTTCTCGAATCCTGTTTTCCACGTCACTGTCGTTCTCAGCAACTTTCTGAACTTCAACATAGAGGTGACCCAAGAAGTGATCCATCTTCTCGTCAACCTTTGTTAGATCCACATCATCATGCATTATTTTCCATGTGAGCTGGGCAATTTGCAATCCAAGGTCGTTGATGTAATCGATTCTCACAACTTCGCAACCTACAGCTTCAAGGATGTTCGCGAGTGTGTCGCCAAGTATTGCATTGCGTGCATGGCCTATGTGCCAAGGTTTGGATGGGTTCACTGCAGGGGATTCAATAAGTGCCCGAGTGCCCCTGAATTCCTCAGTCATACCGTATCTATCATCAAGTTTTACTATTGCGCTTACAACAAGTCTTGCGAA
>JABCTJ010000012.1 GCA_018238375.1 Candidatus Thorarchaeota archaeon | reverse complement strand
CACCCTTACTGTGAAAGTAAGCGATATCATCCGGAGACCTGAATCCTGTAAGCCAGTAGATATCTGGCACCTCGAACACATTGCCAACAACGAGGAGAGCATCAATTTCATTTACATCCATCAGAGCATCTAGATCTTCAAGCACCGTTGTCACTCCAGTCTTGCTCAGATGTCATTAATGTAAGTGAAAAGCCTTCTTCCGCCATCTATACGTACGACTTCATACGAGATTCCACCTGCCCCCTACTAGGCATCTCATAGGGCCCCATGGTTTCAAGATTGAATGAGGCACATGAGGCACCGAACACTCCAGATTGCCTCAGATTCTCATTCCGGATATACTCAACTAGAAAACCGATGGCATAGGTGTCACCTGAACCGGTTGTGTCAACAAGCTGGTCAGCCAAGATTAGTGGGATGTCAATCCTGCTATCCTGAGTGTAGATTGTCGATCCTCGTCGATCCCTTGTTACTATCACAATCTCAGGCCCTTCGCTGAGAATCTTACCTACTGCATCGATTTCAGTGGCAGTACCCACAGCACTCTGGAGCTCATCCTCGTCGAGCTTTAGAACATCAACGTGCTCTAGAACAGAAGCGCGGTCAGTCCATTCCTTCGGAACCACCCGGTCGCCCTGCACGGTGCGCAGAAAGCCTTGGGGGTCCAGTGAAACCAAGGCACCGGCTTCCTTCGCGGCTTTAATGCACGAGATATCTATCTCTCCAATAAGAGGACAGAAATGGATAACCCGGCTCTGGAGATGGCGTTCTAGGAGTGCATTCTTCTTAATTGGTGCTGCAATCGCCTCGACGCGTTGTGTTCTGACACCGGTGGAATCATACTGATTAATGAAGCGTGTTGTATGCTGCCCATCTCGACTAACACCAGCCACGTCAAGACCTGACTTCACAAGAGCTCTCATGTACTCGTCCTCGAAGTCGCCGCCGACACAGCTAACTATCCCACACCTCGATATGCCAAGAGATGGTGCCAGCATAGCGTATGCAGTTCCGCCGCCTAGTGCCTCTCTCGACGTTTCTGATGTAACTAAGAGGTCTCTGCTGAGGTGGCCAACTACGACTATATCCACTCGTGCAACACTCCAGTTGATTCCCGAGGCGTAGTGTCAGAGTGAAAGTGTTTTAATCTCTTGGTTCCTAGGTCTGCTGCTAGGTGACTAATCTTGGCAACGGTTACTGTAAAGTTCTTCGCCACTGTTCGTGAGATTACCGGTATGAGGAGCATGGAGATGGATGCGAAGAACGTACGAGAGCTGTTGGACAAACTCAAGCAGCAGTTTGGAAAACCGTTCATAGATGTGGTCATCGACCCCAAGACAGACGAGCTCAAGAAATTCTTCTCTTGCATGGTGAATGGCAAACGAATCGAGCTGCTTAACAGATATGAAACAGAGCTGGCGGATAATGATGCTGTCGCCCTATTCCCGCCTGTGGGTGGAGGGTAACCTGGCGCAGCTTCGCAACCAGACTTGGAGATGAGAACAAGAAGTGCCTGTGGATCTCGTTGTCAAGAATGCAAGACTGCTACTGAAGTCAGGTCTCGTACGAGGGGGACTTGGCATCAATGGTGGCAAGATCTGTGCCATAGCAACCGACGAGCACCTTCCAGACGCTGACACAGTCATAGATGCTGAACGAAAAGTCTTGATGCCAGGGCTGATAGATGGACATGCCCACCTGCACGACCCCAAGATGCTTGACCATGAAGACTTCACTACTGGCTCCAGAGCTGCTGCGGCTGGTGGTGTCACTACGGTAATAGACATGCCCCTCACAAGCCAAGTTGATTTGATCAAAACTGTAGAGGAGAAGATCAGCCAAGGCGAGTCTATATCCATCATAGATTTCTCATTCTATGCTGGAATGATGAACTCCGAAAATGTACCAATCATCCCTCTGATGATTGAAAAGGGAATCGCGGGATTCAAGGCGTTCACGTGCGAACCATACGAAACTAATGCAGGAGTGATTGTCCGTCTTCTCAGTGAGGTTTCTGAGCATGGTGGCCACATCACAGTGCACTCTGAAGACCAAGGGATTTTGGACGAGTTTGGCAGAGACCTAGAAGGGGACTGGGATGCCCCCGTGAGTCATGCATTGTCCAGACCTAACATTGCAGAGAGTCTTGCTGTACGCCAAGCGGTAGGGATTGCTCAACAGACAGGAGGCCATCTGCACATTGCGCATATCACCACGCGAGAGGGCATAAGTGAAGTTGAGCGTGGAAAGCTGAAAGGAGTGACAGTCACAACTGAGGTGTGCCCACATCATCTAGTATTCCAGCGCGATGAAATGAACATACTGGGTCCCAAGAGCAAGATGAACCCGCCACTGAGGTCGAAAGTCGATCGAGCCGCGCTTTGGTCAGCGCTGCTCCGTGGAACCATCGATATGGCAGTCAGCGATCATGCCCCGTGCCCTATTGAGAAGAAGGAAGCAGGAAATGACGATATCAGGGAAGCTTGGGCGGGAGCGGATGGTATCCAAATGATACTCAGAGTTCTCCTCTCAGAGGGAATCAATAAAGGCAGGCTCTCGTTCTCAAGGCTGCTCGATGTGACCTCTCGAAGGCCCGCAAAGATATTCGGCCTCTATCCAAAGAAAGGGATACTACAGGTCGGGTCTGATGCAGACTTCGTCATCGTAGATGTCACAAAAGAGGAGAAGATAACCTCAGACATGATGTTTTCGAAATGTGGCTGGACTCTCTATGAAGGAATGGAAATGAAGGGAGTTCCAATCATGACATTCGTGCGAGGGACTCAGGTCTTTCACGAGGATAGAACAACAGTGAAGCCAGGACACGGACGGTTCTTGGCGATGGGAGAAGGAAACAAGCCCTTAGAGGTGTAGCATATGGACGACTTGAAGTTCGTTATTGGAGACCCACGAGTATGCACTGGTTGCATGATATGTGTCAATGTGTGTAGTATGCGCTACTTCAAGGTGATAAGCCCAGAGCGGGCTCGAGTAAGAGCTGTGCGCATTGAACCGGGCTTGGATTTCACCCTCTTCTGTAGAAACTGCGAAGATGCACCCTGTATTGATGCATGTCCGGAGGAGGCACTATCACGCACCTCGAAGGGCGTTGTGATTGTCAACAACAAGAAATGCACTGGCTGCGGTTCCTGTGTCGAAGCATGCCCGTATGATGCAATCCGGATTAATCCTGATACAGAGAAGGCCATCAAATGCATTCAGTGTAACGAGTGCATCAAGCGCTGCCCGGTTGACGCCATATGGATGACCACAAAGAAAGAGCTCGAAGAGAGAGACCCCGATGGAAAGATAATGGCACTGCATGAAGAGCACAGCGAGGAGCTCTACTCAAAGGAGGATTTGCAATGATTCACGGAGTAGGTGGTAAAGTCATTTGGGTGGACCTTACAAAAGGAGAGATTGAGAAGAGGCCTATTGAGAAGAAGCTTGTAGAGAAGTACCTTCTTGGCGCGGGTTATCTCTCAAAGGTTCTCTTTGACTCCATTCCAACTGACATTGATCCACTCTCACCAGAGAATGTCTTGGGCTTTGCTACAGGATTGCTCACAGCATCAATGTTTCCGCAGGCATCAAGACACGTTGTTGCAGCTCTCTCACCTCTCACTGATGTATGGGGGGAGAGTCATGCAGCAGGGTTCTGGGGACCCGAACTCAAGCTGGCAGGCTATGATGCCATTTTCTTCACTGGAGCATCGTCAGACCCAGTCTATTTGAACATCAATGACTCGACTGTGGAACTCCTAAGTGCTGATGATGTCTGGGGCCGAGATGTGTTTGAAACCGACGACATACTGCGGGAGCGGCACGACAAGCGAGCCAGATTGATCTACATCGGGCAAGCCGGCGAGAACCTTGTCCGCTTTGCGGCAGTGATGAATGATAGAGACCGTGCCTCTGCTCGTTCTGGACTTGGCGCGGTGATGGGCTCAAAGAAGCTGAAGGCCATATGTGTGCGAGGCACGGGAAAGATCGAGGTTGCAGAACCCAAGAAGTACATGGATACTATGGACGAATTCTATCGTCGCATGCTGGCAAATCCCTTCACTCCGGGAAGGGCGAAGTACGGAACAACCAATCTTGTTGAGATGATGCAGCACATAGGGAGACTGCCAAGCTACAACATGCGTCAAGGTGTCTTCGAGGGATATGAGAAGATAAGCGGCGAAACAATCACCGAGAAGTATCTAGTGAAGCCAAGGTCTGACTGGTGCTGCCTGCAAAGGTGTGCACGCTACACTACTGTTAAGAGCGGCCCGTACAAGTACATAGGCGGGTCGCCAGAGTATGAAACTCAATCAGCACTGGGTTCCCGTTGTGGCAATGATAACTTGGAGTCAGTCCTCTTTGGTCATCACTTGGCCAATCAGTACGGAATGGACACGATATCATTAGGTGGCACCATCTCTTGGGCCATGGAAGCATGGGATGAGGGCCTACTCACGGCAGATGATACAGATGGAATCGACCTCTCATGGGGCAATCACGAGTCAATTGTCAAGCTCATCAAGATGATCGCTTTCAGAGAGGGATTTGGTGATCTTCTTGCTGAAGGAAGTGCACGAGCCGCAGAGAAGATAGGTCGAGGTACCGAGAAGTTTGTGATGACAGTGAAAAAGCAAGAGATTGCTGGACAAGAACCGCGCGCTCAGAAGTCCATGGGGCTTGCTGCTGTCACTGCGGCAAGGGGGGCGGACCATCTCTACGCATTCCCTGTCCTGGATGAGGCCGGCTTTGATGATGAGATAAAGGAGCGCTTCGGAGAGGAGTATCTCCCTGAGATGGCAGAACGTCTGAATCCCAAGTACAAGGGAATAATGGTGAAAGAGTGTGAGGACTTCATGGTTGTCGTTGAAAGCCTTGGCTTGTGCAAGTATGGAACGCAAATCCCTCCTGAGTTCTACTATGAGGATGTAGCACTCGCCCTGAAGGTTCACAATGGACTCGAGTTTACAAGGGCGGACCTACAGACCATCGGGGAGCGTATCGTAAACCTGAATCGGCTATTCAATGTAAAACGTGGCGTGACACGAGCTGATGACAATCTTCCTGACAGACTGACAAAGGAGGGTGCGCCTCTTGGACCATCCAAGGGAGAAGTAGTTGAGTTGGACCAGATGCTGGATGAGTACTATCTGAAGCGCGGGTGGGACAACGAAACTGGTATTCCGTATGCATCTACACTGCAACGCCTCGGTTTGGTAGAAGAAGCCAGTGGAATGAAGATTCCAGACGAGTGAAACCCAAGTCTACACGTAGTCATCCATATCAGGAGTCATGGCGTCCATTTCTTCAACGCTGAAGTCAATGTTTTCCCTCTCACACCAGTTGAGTATCGAGAACATTATCTTCGAGTCCATCTCGTATACGATTGCACCCGTGGCCGCTTCGCATCTCACCTCTAGCGTGTTCTCCTTTTCAGATAAAATCTCCACAGAGAAATTGCTGCCGAGTACATCTTCGCCAAGCTTGAGAACCGCAGTACGTATCTCAGCTGCGCCCATGAATACTTGATGTTCCCAACGGGGCTTGAATTTATAGATTCGTCTACTATGCACTTCTGACACTGAAGATCCCTCTAGTCATAGGTCGCGCAGACGTTGGTTATGGTGTCCTTGACTCCATCGACCTTGCGCAGGGTATCCACTACGAAGGAGCTGAGAGCCTCGGGTGTTTTGAAGACTGCCTTGAGCAAGAGATCGTATGCGCCATATATGAGGAACGCTTCTTTTACTTCAGGAATCTCTTTGACATGTTCCAAAATGCTTCGCGCTTTTGCGGATTCAATCTTGGCCATTATGAATGCCATAATCACAGCGTTTCTCTCCGTGCGAATAGCGTGTGTTCACGGACGCATTCCTAGGCAGGGCATAAAACTGTTCTCCTCGGCTAACAGGTTGAAACCAATAGTATGCTTGAGAGCAACGCTCCGTAATCAGGAACCTTAATAGGCGAGTCAAAGAGAAACTCAAAACACTCGGAGGCCCCCTTAGTCTTGACCGTTACGAGCAAAGAAACCCCATCCTCCCCGAAATCGAAAGGAAAGAAGAAGTGGGAACCCAAGATATTGGCCTTCACGTGCAATTGGTGCTCCTATGCCGGAGCTGATCTCGCGGGCACAAGCAGGATACAGTACCCACCCCACGTCCGGATTATACGAGTGAACTGCACTGGAAGAATTGATCCATTGTTTTTGCTTCGAGGGCTTGAGATGGGTGCAGATGGTGTTCTCATCAGCGGTTGTCACGTCGGAGATTGCCATTATGTTGAGGGCAATATCGCCGCCAAGAAGCGCTTTGACTTCTTCAAGAAGATACTCGACGAGATGGGCCTAGGAGATAGAATTACCTTTGAACATGTTTCAGCATCTGAAGGAATAAAGTGGGCTGAAGTCATCACGAATTTCACAAATAAGATTGAGAAGCTTGGACCCACCCCAGTAAAGGACGTCGGTGACCTAACTGACATGGATGTAGATGAAACAGTTTCCAAGAAACATAAGATCCATGAGGTTTTGGTTTCAATCGCCAGACGAGTCGACTATGAACCAAAAAAGGTCATGGTTTTCGAACCGGAAGAAGTCATGGAAGGTTATGGTTTTCCAAAGAGGGACCCGGACAAATGCATCGGATGTTATGCGTGCTATAGCGTATGCCCTGAAGATGTCATTTCCATTGAAGATGTGGAAAACAAACGCAAGTACGGAACTCTTCACACTGAATGCCTTGTGTGCAAGGAATGTGAAAAGGCTTGTCCACAAGAGGCAATTGAGATTGTTCCAGGGTTTGAATTGTTATCGTACATGAAGCAGGAACCTCTCTGGGATCTGGAAGTTGAATTGCAGAAATGCTCCGTCTGTGGAAATCACTTCAGTCCGATTACGTTTGGTGAGGAACTCAAAAAGCGTCTTGCGGAGAAAAAGGCGGTTAAGACAATCGATGGACTCAGTCTTCCCTTCGACCCGTACACCACCTGTCCAACGTGCAAGCGCACGAAGCTTGCTCAGGCTATTGCGGAGGTTGCTCAACCCGCACTGGCGACGGGAAGAAAATCCTAGAAACTTGAAGGTGCCAAAATGCCACGAAATGTCTTTCTAATCATGAATCGTTGTCTAGGCTGTGAAGAATGCGTCGAAGCCTGTGCCCGAGAGAACGGAGAATCATTGTGCTATGTGGATGAATTCCAAGGAATTCCGGTTCCGTTCCGTTGTGCACATTGTGAAGATGCCCCCTGCGAAACGGTTTGTCCAACTGAGGCAATCCACATTGAAGATGGCATCGTGCTAATTGATGATGAGAAGTGCATCGGTTGTCGTGCATGTGAATTGATCTGTCCATGGGGGGTTCCAATCTACAATGAGAAGACGCGGAAAACCATGAAATGCGACATGTGCTATGACCGTCAGAAAGCTGGCAAAGACCCTGCATGTGTGGAAGTCTGCCCTTCAAAAGCGCTAGTCTTTGGCGAGCTGTCGGACTTCGAAGCTGACTATCATGAAACGACTGCAAAGCGTCTTGACAACGCCGGTACGCACGCAAGAAGAATCATCTTGCCCCAGGAGGGATAGATTTGGTCTGTGCTGTTGAAGCGGTTCCCTATGAGAAGATTAAGGCTCAATTCAAGAAGGGAGAACGAGTTTCGATTGTTACCTGCAATACTTGCACACGATCGCAAGAAGCCGGCGGAGCAAAGATGATGGAAGAGATGAGTCAGAAGCTTGTGCAAGATGTTGGAATTGAGGTCGTTGAGGAGATTGTGCTTACAATTGGCTGCAATTTCGATTACTACGACTATGCGAAACCAACCAGCGATGTCGATAAGATACTCTGTCTGGGCTGTTGGGCGGGTTGGAGCGTAATCAAACGGAAGTTCCCCAAAATCCCCGTTGTCGCAGGAGTGAGAACGTTGGGAGTACCAGCCATGAACGAAATGTTGAAAGTTGTTACACCAGAGGGGGTTGAATCTTGATTGTAGTGCTTCGTAACCTCGACTATGCACAGATAAAAGAGAAGCTTGACAAGGACGACAAAATCGTTGTATGGTCATGCAATGACTGCACGAAATACTGCGACCTTGGTGGACGCAAGAATCTCAAGGCCCTTGCTGAAGCTCTCGAAAAAGATGGATTCACCGTCATCCGTCAGGAACTCGTTGGCGTTAGCTGCCAACCTCCACTGATTCGTGAACGCACGAAACATAAGGCGACCAAGGAAATCTACAACGACGCAACAGCGATAATCGTGCTTGCCTGTACTGACGGTTTTCTCAAGGTCCAGCGGGTCTTCCGGAAGAAGAAGGTTATCCAAGTAGGCTCAAGTGTGGGTCTTGGTGCATATTCGAAGAAAGGGGGAATGCGGTTAGTCATTCCACTGGAAGAAACAGGCCTCGCGCCGCTTGTTGAAGGCTATACCCTGAAAGAAGCTGCCACGAAGCTCAAGATGAAGTCAGGACCGGTGGTCTAGCTAGTTTCCAGTGATGAGAACTGGGACCGTTCATTGTGAGTTGGACGAACTTGGACATCAAACTGTCCGTCCAGAAACGGCACTGGACCTTAATCGAACATGAATTGTGCTTCTTGCTGTGTTGATGTCAGCGTGAAAATAAGAGTCACACTTATCACAGTGTATACAGTTCATGCATATACAAGCCACATTTTCTTTGGTGAACAGCAACCAGGGTGAAGTGAAGAGAGTGGCAAAAGACATTGATTTAGAAACCATTACAAAGGAGATGAAGGGCAACACCCTAATCATATATTGGTTCATGCTACGGACTAATGAACCTCATAGTGCCCGAGAGATTCAACGCAAAACAGGTGTTTCTAGCTCAAGTCTTGCGCTCCATCATCTTAACAAGTTAATCGACCTGGGTCTTGTTGCAAAAGACCAACATGGTGAATACTTGATTGCGCGAAAGGTAAGTCCGGGTCTCCTGAGCTTTTTCTTGGGAACAGGAAGTGCGTTCATTCCCCGTTTTGTGTTCTATGCAGTACTTAGTACAGGTCTACTTCTATCCTCACTCTACATGTTTCTTAGTCATCTGACCACTGCCAGTATCATCCTAGTTGCCTCGCTTGCGATATTTAGTTTCATTTTCTGGTTTGAGTCTCTCCGTGTCTGGAGGATTCAACCAGTCTAGAACCAGATCACCCCTGCACTGAAACTAGATTCAAGTACTATTAGACAATACGATATCTGATAAAGCAGGACATTCGGTATTGGTGGTACGTCATGGCCAAGTTTAATCCCAACAGAAGAACAGTTCTTTCATTGGTCGCCATATTTGTCATGGCAATCGTCAGTCCTATTGTAGCAGGAAATGCGCTAGATGCATCAATTGCAACTCAATTCGTTGGAGTTCCGATTGCTGACACGCCATTCTCGGAAGAATCCAGTCCTGTAGCGAGCTCACTGATGTTGCCTGGAACCAACACTTCTAGATCTGAAGACTCTGTAAGTATGAGCATCAACTACAGCGATTATGAAATGATTAATCTCACACAAGCAGCAGAATCTGTTTTAATTTTCGTCAATCAGTTTGAATATCTTCAGGACGCGAATCTCACACTTGACGAGGGTTGGTCTATCCTTGATGCGGCGGAATGGAGATTCAGATTCTTTGGAAATCATATGGACCTGTATGCGGCTGTTAATGCTATTTCTGGTAGTGTAACCAGCTTTCATGTTAGTTGGGTTGGACCATCTCCATACGTGCGAGAGCTTGATAGTATGACCCTTCAAGTACAAGATGTCGAATTGTCTGCATTGGAATTTCTCAAAACCAATAATATTACACTCTCACACAATTCCTACTATGTATCACCATGGATAGAATACAACATCAGATATCTAACTCATTATGTGTATTCAATGCGCTTCTTTGAAGTGATAAACCAAACCCGTGTTGATGGAAATATTGTTTCAATTCACCTTGATGTATCAACAGGCTGGGTTGTCAGCTTTAACTACCAGTGGACATTCATTAACGAAATTCCTACTCATGGCATCATAAACAAAGAAACAGCGAAAGCAAAGGCTGTCAAATATATCGTTGAACATTCAGATAACGCTGAGATCTTTAATGTTGTATTCACCACTCTCCTATTCACGAACATCGCGTCACACAAGTCACCAGTGTATCAATTATGCTGGGCAGTACATACTGACCATTCTCGATTCGCTGCGATCTATATCAACGCAATAAATGGAGACACAGCTGCAGCATATGAATACTGCATCGGTTCTATGTTCATAAGAGACACAACAATCGATTCATTGAGTATGCTATTGCCATTTTTGGCTAGTGCTCCAATAGCGATTGTCGCATATATCGGTGCAAGCTATCGAATTAGAGAAAAACGAAACCAACTGATGCAATCACTGGTGTGAGAAGGAGGACATTGCCTTCAGCGTTGAAGAAATGGAAGCCATGACTCCTGATATGGATGACCACGTGTAGACCCGAACTGGGACCCCACTGATTCGCATCTGTGAATCACCAAGATTTTGGGACATTCCAGTTGATTCATTTGGGAGTGCGCCTGCATGCAGCGAGGTGAAATCCAATATGGAACTCTGTGCTTGTGTTGTGGGAACCGTTAGGAAGACGAACGACGACTCCGTCCACCTAGAAATCAAACCGGAGTATTGGGATGCTGTGCTTCAGCTGGATAAGTTCTCCCACATCATCGTGCTCTGGTGGATCACTGGACGGGACAATCCAGTAGACCGAGCTCACCTGAGGGTTAATCCTCCTAAGACAACTGCAGAGCTGTCAGGTGTATTCGCAACTAGGTCCCCTGCCCGGCCCACCCCTATAGGTATCTCAGTAGTCGCTATCAGGGGCATTGATAATGAAAACCATCAAATCCAAATCGACCAGATTGACGCCTTTGACGAAACACCCATTATTGACATTAAACCGTACATGCCTTCATCTGATAGAGTCGATGATGCCCAGGTCCCAGAGTGGTTCAAGGACAATGTAGCTAGATACACTACGTGACAGATCGACTACTCCAAGAAGAGCGATGTCCGTCCTGGCAGTGCGAACCGTGCCTTATTCTGAGGGTCGTATTCGGGACTCTCCGAGTTTTGTACGACTACTTCAAGCCCTAGCTCTTCGCTCATGTAGTTTGCCGAGCTCAGCAGGACTGCAATCTCATCTGCAGCGCTTGAGGAGTGGTCCCAAAGGCCGTTCTCCTTCGCAACCCTATCAACGATGTTCTTCACCTGCTTGCCGTGTTTCCTGAAGTCAGGATTCGACATCAGATGCTTCATGATGGTGCCTACGATTACCGGTAATTTCGCCTCACGGACACTATTCAGAGCTTGGAACATCCATTCGGGCGCAACATAGACATACACCTTCTTCACCTTGGTGTCCTTCAGGAGTTTCATAATCTCCCTTACGTCACGCATGGTTGACAAGACGACTTGATGAGCTAATTCAATGGACGACTCAATCAGTTTCTTGTCTGGTATGGGCCAAGATGCCAAGGATACGTAACCATCTCGATCCATCTTGGACCAGACTTCCTCGCAGGTGTGAGGAATGAGAGGGGCTGCCAATCGCATCCAGATATCGCACACGTAGGCCAATGTTCCCTCACGCTCCTCTTTGGGAACCTCTGGCCGTCTCAAGTAGTGGTTTACAGCTCGTGTCATCTCAGATGTCACAGCTATTGCGTAGTCACGTAGCCTGAAGTTGTTCAGATTCTCAGTGCACACCCCCGCAATTGAGTTCACCTTTGACAACAGCCAACGAGTAATCGCGGTTGGTTTGTCCTTCTTCAGATAGACTCTCGGTTCTTTCTTGGAGTGATTCTGCATTATCTGCATGAAGTTCTGCAATCTGTTTTTCACAGCAGGAACATCACGCTCGCGCCAGTCCATCAGACTGCCGGGTTCAGCCGCAGAAACCGCATACATTCTGTAGACATCAGCACCGTATTTCTGGGGAAGCTCCACTAGAGGGATGACGTTCCCCTTGCTCTTAGACATCTTGGCACCCTCCATGTTCACGTGCTCATTCAAACTGATGCACTTCAGCCAGTGC
>JABCTJ010000269.1 GCA_018238375.1 Candidatus Thorarchaeota archaeon | reverse complement strand
GGCGTTAGATGCGTCAAGATGCGGCTTGGTGAACCTGATCACTCAGGCAGACGTCGACCGGTACCAATACCGAACTCAGAATTCACAATGGCCATTGACAGTATGATAATCGCTGTTGGCCAATCTGCTGATCCTAAAGGCGTGCAGACCGAGTGTGACTGCACTGAATGGGCAACTATCAGTGTTGACCCGGTAACTCTCGTGACAAATATCCCGGGAGTATTTGCAGGGGGCGATGCTGTTACTGGTCCTCTGACAGTGGTCAAGGCTGTAGGCCATGGCAGGCAGGCTGCGGAATCTATTGATCTATACATCCGCGGAGTTGACATGGCAGAAGGTAGACACAAACACCTGCATCGAGTTCAATCTTACGAGGTTGATAAGTCGCATAGAGAAACTGAAGATCGAGCCGCAATGCCCAAGCAGAGCGTTGTTAGTAGAAAGACTAATTTCAGCGAAGTGGAGTTGGGATTCAGTGAGGCAACCGCTAGGGCTGAGGCTGAGCGATGCTTGGAATGCGCTGTTTGCTGTGAGTGCGAGCAGTGTGTTGCAGCATGCACTAGAGAGGCAATTGACCACAGCATGAGAGATGAGGTCTTTGAAATAGAGGTTGGTGCGATAATCCTCGCGACTGGGTACAAAATGTTCGATGTTAGCGTATATCCGCAATTCGGGTACGGCAAGTATCAGAACGTTATTCACGCCATGGAATATGAACGTCTGATTAATGCAGCAGGACCAACACAGGGGCACCTGATACGCTTCAGTGATGGTAAGATACCTAACAGCATTGGGTTCATTCAATGCGTTGGAGCGCGAGACGTTCAGAAAGGAGTACCTTACTGCTCGCGTGTCTGTTGCATGTACGGTGTGAAAAACGCCGTGATGGCAAAAGAGCATAATCCGGAGTCTGAGGTAGCTATCTACTATGCTGACATACGTGCCTTTGGAAAGGGCTTCGAGGAATTTTATGAAATGGCCAAGACACGGTTCGGCGTTAAGTTCATGCGCGGAAGAGTCGCTGAAGTCATGGAGGACAAGGAAACCGGAAATCTCACGGTCCGAGTTGAGGACACTGAAACCGGACAGTTACACGACATAGAGCATGACTTGATTGTGATTAGTCCGGGTATACAACCTCCCGAAGGTCTTGAGGACCTTGCCGTCGAGCTGAACATGAGCCTGTCTGACGAAGGCTACGTGGATATAGCTGACAAGGTCATCACACCGGTTGACACATTCATCCCTGGGGTGTTTGTGTGTGGATGCGCCGATGGTCCGAAAGACATCCCTGACTCTGTTTCAGCGGGAAGCGCAGCAGCAATGAGGGCTACGATTATTCTAGCAAGGAATCAGAAGGAGGACTGGAAAGATGGATGAAGTGAATATGGCTGCCCACACGAATCACGTGCCATCCTCAAGCTTCGCTAAGGAGGTTGAAGCTGAGCCTGGTGGTGAGGACATTGCCAAGTGCATTCAGTGTGGCATGTGCACAGCCAGCTGCATGGTCGCGAGTGTCACAGATAAATACAGACCACGAAAGCTGATTCAGATGATCCTCCTAGGTCTGAGAGAGGAAGTTCTAAGCAGCGAACTTCCTTGGCTCTGTATGACCTGCCGGATGTGTGAAGAGCGATGCCAGGAAAACGTTAACCTTGCAGAGATTTTTCATGCGGTTCGAGAAATAGCGGCGCGTGAGGGTCACATTCCACCAGTTTTCAAGAACGTCATAAACACTGTCCTGAAAGACGGCTGGATGCTAGAGGATGCGTATTCAGACTTCATTGAGGATGACCGAGATGACCTAGGTCTTGATACAGATCTTTCTTGGAACAGAAAGTTCGTCGCGAAGCTGAAGAAGAAATACTTCAAAGGAGACTCTATCAAGTGAAGGAGTTTGCATTATACACCGGTTGCACGACGCCAGTGAGGCTTCCTGCTTATGAAGCATCGGTGACGAAGGTTCTCAAGAAGTTTGGCGTGAAGCTCATTCCAATGAAGGATACCAACTGCTGTGGCGCTCAGTATATTGAGTCTGTAAGCTACAACGCGTTTGCCGCTATGAGTGGCCGCATTCTGGCCATAGCTGAGAGCATTGGCAGAGATATCTTGGCAATCTGTGGCGCCTGTTCAGGATCCTTGAAGATAGTCAAGCATGAGCTGGACAATAACGAGAAGCTCAGAGCAGAAGTGAATTCATTGCTAGAAGACGAAGGTCTCAAGTACACCGGAACCGTGGAAGTGAAACATCTACTACAGGTCTTTCGAGAAGATATCGGATATGACGCCATCAAAGCGGCTATTGTGAAGCCCTATAATGGAGTGCGTCTTGCAGCTCATTATGGATGTCACGTTCTACGTCCTCCCGAAATCGTGCAAGTTGATGACCCAGAGAATCCAACCATAATTGACCGTATCGTCGAGATTGCTGGTGGCGTTGCAGTGGACTATACTGGTAAGACGCGTTGTTGCGGAGGCCCCATGCTCGGCATAGATGAGGAACTTGCAAACAAGATCGGCACTGACAAGATTGACAACATAAGGGCTGCGAACGTGGACGGGATTATCACTGCGTGCGAATTTTGTGATATACAGCTCACTCAGGTGCAATTTGGAAACGGTACAGAGGGCAAGGAGAGGATACCCGTCCTGCCACTCACACAGTATCTGGGTGCAGCCTTAGGCATAGACACAGAAGCTTTGGGTATCTCTTTGAACAAGATTAGTCCTGAGCACATTTTGGCAATGCAATAGGAGAGAAATCAATGACTAAAGCTACTGGGAATGCATTGATTGTGGGCGGTGGAGTGGCAGGTATGCAGGCTGCCCTTGATATCGCCGCTCAGGGATTCGGCGTGTATATTGTCGAGAGGTCCCCCTCAATTGGCGGCAGGATGGCCATGATTGACAAGACATTTCCGACATTGGACTGTTCAGCATGCATATTGACTCCCAAGCTCAGCGAGGTGTCAAGACATCCCAACATCAGGATTTTGACAAACTCAGAGGTCGGGAGCGTGTCTGGCACAGCTGGAAATTATAAAGTCCGCATCCTCAAGAAGGCACGGTATGTAGACGAGGAAAAATGTTCAGGCTGTGGCGATTGTGCCAGGGAATGTCCTGTGGAAGTGCCTAGTGAGTTCGACCAAGGTCTTGGCTTCAGAAAGGCAATCTACGTTCCCTTCCCACAGGCTACACCAAACGTCTACACAGTCGACATGGACAACTGCATAATGTGTAATCGATGCGTCAAGGTCTGCGAGAGAGAAGCAATCGACCTCGAGATGGTTGATGAGATAGTTGAGTTCGATGTGGGCGCCATAGTTGTTGCTACTGGAGCTCAGTTGTTCGATGTGTCCAAGTATCCACGATTGGGTTATTCTCAGTATGACAATGTTATCAACGCAATGGAGTTTGAACGGCTAAGTAACGCAGCTGGCCCGACTGGAGGACATCTAATGCGGCTTAGTGATGGAAAGATCCCGAAGAGCATAGGATTCATTCAGTGCGTCGGAGCGAGAGATGTCCAAAAGGGCGTACCCTACTGCTCAAGGATATGCTGCATGTACTCAATCAAAAACGCCGTCATGGCAATGGAGCATAACCCTGATGCGGAAGTCTGGGTCTATTACGCTGACATTCGAGCTTTTGGGAAAGGTTTCGAAGAATTCTACGAAATGGCTAAGGCACGGTTCGGCGTCCGCTTTCTTCGGGGTCGCGTTGCAGAGGTTATGCAAGGATCACATAGTGGAAATCTTGTTGTGAAGGTAGAGGACACCGAAACCTCCGAAGTTCGCCTAATAGAACATGAGATGATTATCGTGAGTCCGGGGATGATTCCCCCTGAAGGAATGAGCAAACTTGCTCGCAAGCTGGGCTTGCCTACGACGGATGATGGTTACATCGAAATTGAACACTCATTCTTCGGACCTGTTGCCACAAAGGATCCGGGCGTATTCGTTTGTGGGATGGCAGATGGTCCCAAAGACATCCCAGACTCAGTTAGCGCCGGAAGCGCTGCTGCAATGAAAGCGACGATAATACTGGCAAATGGAGCAGAATGATAATGGCACAAACAGATGATCCACGAATCGGAGTCTTCGTCTGCCACTGCGGGCACAATATAGCCGGCGTGGTCGATGTCGAAGCTGTTGCTAAGATGGCAGAGTCTTTGCCCAACGTGGTCTTCAGCTGTGATGAGATGTTTATGTGCTCAGACGCTGGGCAGCAGCTGATTAGGGACAAAATCGAGGAGCATAATCTCAATCGGGTCGTGGTTGCGAGCTGTTCACCTAGAATGCACGAGCCCACGTTCCGACGGGTGGTAGAGGAAGCAGGTGTGAATCGCTACCTCTTCGACCAAGTCAACTTGAGAGAGCATGTTTCTTGGTGTCACACACGCCAGCCAGAGGCAGCGACCGAGAAAGCCATGGACCTTGTAAAGATGTCAGTCGCCCGAGCTACAGCACTTGAAGACCTACCGATAAAAACAGTGAAGGTTCTGCCAACAACACTCGTTGTCGGTGGCGGAATAGCCGGACTGAGGGCCGCACTTGACATTGCAGATCGTGGCTTTGATGCTGTGCTTGTTGAGAAAGAGTCGAAATTGGGCGGCCATGTCGCCAAGTGGACTCACCTTTTCCCTGCTGATGAATCCGGCGCTGAAGTCATCAAACCCCTCATCAAGGATGTTAAGGTGCACAAGCGAATCACAACGTTGACAAACAGCAAGGTCGTTGAATTCGATGGTTATATTGGAAACTTCGAAGTGACGGTGGAGAATCTCAAGACGGAAAAGAAAC